>NZ_JADYVQ010000070.1:0-756 GCF_020193895.1 Bradyrhizobium sp. NBAIM14
AGCAGACCGGCGGCGGATACAATGTGGCCTGGAAGGACTCGACGACAGGCCATTACACGGTCTGGAGCACGGACAGCAACGGCAACTATACGGGCAGTATCGTTCCCGAGGTGACGGGGACGAATGCGTCACTTCGGTCGCTTGAGACCACCTTCCAACAGGATCTCAATGGCGATGGGACCATCGGTATTCCCAGCGCCACGGTTGAGGCCCAGGGCTCCACCAAGCTGGTACGGACGGGAGACAACTTCTATCTCGAGGCCATCAGCACGGGCAGCGGGCCTGTCCTGAAGATCTCGGGAGCGCCGGTGAGTGCCGCTGTGTATGGGACCTGGGCGCCCATCGCAGCCGAGCAGACCGGCGGCGGATACAATGTGGCCTGGAAGGACTCGACGACAGGCCATTACACGGTCTGGAGCACGGACAGCAACGGCAACTATACGGGCAGTATCGTTCCCGAGGTGACGGGGACGAATGCATCATTTCGGTCGCTCGAGACCACCTTCCAACAGGATCTCAATGGCGATGGGACCATCGGTATTCCCAGCGCCACGGTTGAGGCCCAGGGCTCCACCAAGCTGGTACGGACGGGAGACAACTTCTATCTCGAGGCCATCAGCACGGGCAGCGGGCCTGTCCTGAAGATCTCGGGAGCGCCGGTGAGTGCCGCTGTGTATGGGACCTGGGCGCCCATCGCAGCCGAGCAGACCGGCGGCGGATACAATGTGGCCTGGAAGGACTCGACGACAGGCCATT
>NZ_JADYVQ010000071.1:0-734 GCF_020193895.1 Bradyrhizobium sp. NBAIM14
TACACCAAGGCGCCGCCCGCGCCGGTCGCATTCAGCTGGACCGGTTTTTACGCCGGCGTGCATGGCGGTTATGGCTGGAGCGATCCGACGGCGACCTTCGATCCCGGCGCGCTCGCAACCGGGACGGTGCCCGGCTATGTCGTCACGGGTGGCACTGGGCCGTTCACCCTGGATGTGAGCCCCAAGGGCGGATTCGGCGGCGGCCAAATCGGCTATAACTGGCAGTCCGGCACGTTCGTGTATGGTCTGGAAGCGGATGTCAGCGGCGCTGCCATCAGGGAAACGGCGAGCCGCCCCTTCAGCGTCACCGGAACGATCGGCGGCGACAATGGCGCCTTCACCGGCGTATTCAATCTCAAGCAGGAAATCGATGTCTTCGGCACGGTTCGCGGACGCATCGGCTATGCCGCGAACAACCTGCTGATCTACGGTACCGGTGGCTTCGCCTGGGGCCACGTCAAGAACAGCATCTTCACCTCCAATCTCGCCACGCCGAACATTGCCAACTTCAATGGCTTCTTCCCGGCCCTGACGCGAAGCGCTTCCTCGTCGGAGGTCCAGGTGGGGTTCTCCGCGGGTGGCGGTCTTGAATGGGCATTCGATCCGCGCTGGACGTTCAAGGCCGAGTACATCTACATCAATCTCGGAAAGTCGAACGGCAATGCTCTTGCATTCCCCGGCGCGTCCTTCACGGACACCGAGGTTCAGCTTCATACGGCCAAGGGCGGCATCAA
>NZ_JADYVQ010000072.1:0-726 GCF_020193895.1 Bradyrhizobium sp. NBAIM14
CTTTAAGGGTGTTGTATTCCTGCACGATATTGCTGTGAATTGTCGCAATATCCCTGTTCAGGGCATCCGCGTTTGCCTTCATGTTTGCGACTGACTCTTCCAGCCGCTGAAAATCCTGGCTGATGCGCTCACCTATCAGCCCTGCCACGTCCAGCTTCTGCACCTCATTTCTGACTTCATCCCTGACCTGTTTTGCCACACCTTCAGAAATATCCCGATATCCGCGAAGTGTTTCCCTTGCCACAGCCAGAGAATCAGCAACAGCTTTCTGTTGCTCCATTGCGGTATGTTGCAGATGCTCCACCGATAACAGGAGCGTGAGTAATTTTTCTTCTGTGCTGGCCATGTTCAGAATCCCATAGAAAATCCACGTGACGGTGATTTAACCCGTTCAGGTTCAGTTCGGTTCTGTCTGCTCACTCTGTCTCTCATGTCAAAGCCATGCTCCCGCGCAACATCATGTTGCAGCCTTCTGACCAGTTCATGTTGCTTAACCGGAGTGTCCAGCCATTCCCCGATGTCATGCCCGACCGTTCGCGCCTGTTCAAGATGGCTGGAATAGTCCGGTTCAGACCGTTTTTGCATGATGTCATGACGCTGGGCATCATCAAGCCGTCCGGCAGCTTCAAAACCCAGATGCACTTCGGGACGTCGTTCAATGCCCTGTTCTTTCAGCGTCCGGCAGTCAATGAAGTCCCTTTCAAAGCCATGCTTTCTCATATGTTC
>NZ_JADYVQ010000073.1:0-716 GCF_020193895.1 Bradyrhizobium sp. NBAIM14
GCCTTCGGCTGCACGGTGGTATGTGCGCCATGACGGCGCGAAGAAGGAGGTTGAGTATGTAGACCATCTTCCGAGCAGCCTTGCTGCGCAAGAGATGAGGGCAGGCCCCTCGGACTCGGATTGCAGGATCAGAGTCCAAACCGCCACAAGCTGCTTTAGCTCAATGGCTGAGGTGGTGAGCGTTGCTGGAAAAGGCGGGCAATCAGCCTGTCAGGTGAGCCACGGGAAGACGAACGCAAGTAAACCGCCGATGATGCATCGAAAGTACAGTTCAGATGTTGTCGAAACCAGGGGCGATACCACCTCCTGGGATCAAGCGCGACGAGAGCCTGTGTATTGGCCGGCGGCAACCGGTGTAGAGGCGGCGCGATCCCGATGGCAGGCTCTTGCGCGGAACATGGGAACCTGCGTCGCGATGCCAAGGGAGACCCCAAAGGCGGCGGACCCGCCGAGGGCAGAGTACCAATGCGCGACGCAGGGGCGGACGGGTTCGTAATAGTGATGAGGCCCGGTAATACGGGCGGAGCGAAGGGACCCGATCTTCCAGCCAAAGTCACAAGCCAACCGGAAACGGGAGGAGCCGATGACTGAGGCAAAGTCGTATCAGATCCCCAAACATCTCGTTTGGGAAGCTTGGAAACAGGTGAAAGCGAACCGCGGGTCAGCGGGTGTGGACGGGGTCTCCATCGAGGAATTCGAAAAGGACTTGAAGAGAA
>NZ_JADYVQ010000074.1:0-665 GCF_020193895.1 Bradyrhizobium sp. NBAIM14
ACGCGAGCGTGAGCCTGCAGTCCGAAGTTCGGCGGGACCAACTGGGACGGACAGTGCCCCGGTCGGCCATCAGTTTTCAGACCAAAGCGAACACCTTGACCCTGTAGCCCGCCACGAAGCGCCTGCAGAATCTCCGATTCTCGATTCGGCACGACCCTTGCTCGGTCCTGGGCAGCATCACCGAGTCTCCAGATGCGGTAATGTTAGGGGCGGGCTCGTCGCTTCTAGCGCCTGGTCCGCCCCGCCGGTTTGCTGTGAGGCGAGGTGAGTCAGGATGTTCAAGTGGTGGCGCTCATCTTCGCTCGCGCTCGTCGCCGCCGAGTTAGGAACGGAAAGTGCACCCGCAGCTCCGGAGTAGTAGGCGGCGATATCGAGCCGCAAGACCGTGGAACAAACATGCGCACCGGAACAGTAGTGTCGTACAGCGTTGAAAAGGGCTGGGGGTTCATTCGGCCTGACTATGGCGACGGCAAGGATTTGTTCGTGCACATATCGGACCTTCGCGGCTGCGCAGGGGCTGATCTGGTGTCCGGCACGCGCGTGACTTTCGGTATTCGTTTCAATAAACAGCGCTCGAAGTACAGAGCCGTCGAGGTCAGGCTGATCGATTGAAATATCGCGCATCCTGCTGCAGGCGTGCGCGTTACATAACATCCATAGCGCAA
>NZ_JADYVQ010000075.1:0-624 GCF_020193895.1 Bradyrhizobium sp. NBAIM14
GGCAGAAGCTGCCCCGCATCGTCCGCGACCTCTCATCCGAACTCGGCAAGCAGATCGAGCTCGAGATGCACGGCGCCGACACCGAGCTCGACCGCCAGGTGCTCGATCTGATCAAGGACCCGCTCACCCACATGGTGCGCAACTCCGCCGATCATGGCCTGGAGACCCCCGCCGAGCGCCTCGCCAGCGGCAAGGGCGAGCAGGGCACCATTCGCCTCTCCGCCTATCACGAGGGCGGCCACATCATCATCTGCATCGCCGACAACGGCCGCGGCCTCAACACCGAGAAGATCAAGGCCAAGGCGCTCTCGTCCGGTCTCGTCACCGAGGCCGAGCTCGAGAAGATGAGCGAAGCCCAGATCCACAAGTTCATCTTCGCGCCGGGCTTCTCCACTGCCGCTGCCATCACCTCGGTCTCGGGCCGCGGCGTCGGCATGGACGTGGTCCGCACCAATATCGACCAGATCGGCGGCACCATCGACATCAAGAGCGTGGCCGGCGAAGGAAGCTCCGTCACCATCAAGATCCCGCTGACGCTCGCCATCGTCTCGGCGCTGATCGTCGAAGCCGCCGGCGACCGCTTTGCGATCCCGCAGCTCTCGGTGGTGGAATTGGTCCGCGCCC
>NZ_JADYVQ010000076.1:0-624 GCF_020193895.1 Bradyrhizobium sp. NBAIM14
GGCAGAAGCTGCCCCGCATCGTCCGCGACCTCTCATCCGAACTCGGCAAGCAGATCGAGCTCGAGATGCACGGCGCCGACACCGAGCTCGACCGCCAGGTGCTCGATCTGATCAAGGACCCGCTCACTCACATGGTGCGCAACTCCGCCGATCATGGCCTCGAGACCCCCGCCGAGCGCCTCGCCAGCGGCAAGGGCGAGCAGGGCACCATTCGCCTCTCCGCCTATCACGAGGGCGGCCACATCATCATCTGCATCGCCGACAACGGACGCGGCCTCAACACCGAGAAGATCAAGGCCAAGGCGCTCTCCTCCGGTCTCGTCACCGAGGCCGAGCTCGAGAAGATGAGCGAAGCCCAGATCCACAAGTTCATCTTCGCGCCGGGCTTCTCCACTGCCGCCGCCATCACCTCGGTGTCGGGCCGCGGCGTCGGCATGGACGTGGTGCGCACCAATATCGACCAGATCGGCGGCACCATCGACATCAAGTCGGTCGCGGGCGAAGGAAGCTCCGTCACCATCAAGATCCCGCTGACGCTCGCCATCGTCTCGGCCCTGATCGTCGAAGCCGCCGGCGACCGCTTTGCGATCCCGCAGCTCTCGGTGGTCGAGCTGGTCCGCGCCC
>NZ_JADYVQ010000077.1:0-622 GCF_020193895.1 Bradyrhizobium sp. NBAIM14
CGAATGCATAGTGCAGAACCAAATTTGCGAGCAGCGGTGAAACCACCGAACCCTGAGGGGTTCCGCGTGTTCTCTCCACAGGGATTCCGTCTTCTTTCTCCACGGGAGCTTGCAGCCACCGCTTTACCGTAGAGACGAATCCAACTCAGTTCCGTGTGGTGGGCGACGGCCTTTTCGATCAGGTGCCAAGGAATCGAGTCGAAGAACGACTTGATATCAAGGTCGATAACCCAGTCGAATTTCCAGCAACGCTTTCGCGCTGTCCCCACTGCGTCAAGCGCCGAACGGCCGGGCCCATAGCCGTAGGAGTCCGGATGGAATATTCGTTCCATCGTCGGCTCCATAACCATCTTTGCAACCGTCTGAGCCACGCGGTCAGCTATAGAGGGTATTCCTAACGGACGCTTCCCTCCATTAGCCTTGGGAATTTCCACGAGACGGACGGGAGGCGGAAAGTATGTCCCCGACGACATTCATTCCAGATCTTGTAGAGGTTTCTCTTCAAGTCCTTTTCGAATTCCTCGATGGAGACCCCGTCCACACCCGCTGACCCGCGGTTCGCTTTCACCTGTTTCCAAGCTTCCCAAACGAGATGTTTGGGGATCTGATACGACTTTGCCTC
>NZ_JADYVQ010000078.1:0-621 GCF_020193895.1 Bradyrhizobium sp. NBAIM14
CGAATGCATAGTGCAGAACCAAATTTGCGAGCAGCGGTGAAACCACCGAACCCTGAGGGGTTCCGCGTGTTCTCTCCACAGGGATTCCGTCTTCTTTCTCCACGGGAGCTTGCAGCCACCGCTTTACGTAGAGACGAATCCAACTCAGTTCCGTGTGCTGGGCGACGGCCTTTTCGATTAGGTGCCAAGGAATCGAGTCGAAGAACGACTTGATATCAAGGTCGATAACCCAGTCGAATTTCCAGCAACGCTTTCGCGCTGTCCCCACTGCGTCAAGCGCCGAACGGCCGGGCCGATAGCCGTAGGAGTCCGGATGGAATATTCGTTCCATCGTCGGCTCCATAACCATTTTTGCAACCGTCTGAGCCACGCGGTCAGCTATAGAGGGTATTCCTAACGGACGCTTCCCTCCATTAGCCTTGGGAATTTCCACGAGACGGACGGGAGGCGGAAAGTATGTCCCCGACGACATTCGATTCCAGATCTTGTAGAGGTTCTCTTCAAGTCCTTTTCGAATTCCTCGATGGAGACCCCGTCCACACCCGCTGACCCGCGGTTCGCTTTCACCTGTTTCCAAGCTTCCCAAACGAGATGTTTGGGGATCTGATACGACTTTGCCTC
>NZ_JADYVQ010000079.1:0-608 GCF_020193895.1 Bradyrhizobium sp. NBAIM14
GGAATGGGAAGACGAACTCGAACGCTGGCTGAAGCCGTTCCTGGACCGGTTGGGTCATAAGACCGGCAGCGGATGTGTCCCCTGTACGTTGCGGGATTGATCGGCCCGGGCGATCGCAAGAGCGTTCAGCCGATGGCAGAACGCCTTGCAACCGGCAACTACGATCAGCTGCACCATTTCATCGTCGAAGGTGTCTGGGACGCATCACCGCTGGAATCTGAGCTGCTCAACCAGGCGGATCGGCTTGTCGGCGGCAAGGATGCGGTATTAGTCATTGATGACACCGCAATGCCGAAAAAGGGCGAACGCTCGGTTGGTGTCGCGGCTCAATATGCGTCCTCTCTTGGCAAAACGGCAAATTGCCAAACGCTGGTGTCGCTGACCCTTGCGCGCGGCGAAGTGCCCGTGATGGTCGCATTGCGTCTCTTTCTGCCCGAGAGTTGGACAGGCAATGTGTCTCGTTTGATGCGTGCTCGGGTGCCGATCGAACACCGAACGGCAAGATCCAAGCCAGAAATCGCTTTGGCTGAGGTTGATCGAGCGATGGCAGCCAACGTGCGCTTTGGATGTGTGCTGGCGGATGCAGGATACGGGCTCAGCGCACCATT
>NZ_JADYVQ010000008.1:0-267422 GCF_020193895.1 Bradyrhizobium sp. NBAIM14
TGGTGGTGGCGCAGGCGGCGGTGGCGCAGGTGCGGGTGCCGCGGCAGGCACGGGGACCGGCGGAACCAGCGGCGGATCTGCGGCCTCATCGGGCGCGGGAATTGGAACGTCACCCAGCAGTGCCAATTCCGGGCCGTCGGCTCCCTCCGGCATGGGAACGCAGGGCACCACCACAGGCGCCAACATCAACACCAATAACAGCCCGACCAATCCCAATGTTCAAGCGCCGACTGCCGCCGGCAAGTCGCCAACGGCAGCTCAGGCCGAGCGAAACATGGGTGCCGGGCGTGCTCCGAATGGGGTGCCGATCGGCAGTCCGGGGTCCGGGACCAGCAGCGAGGATCAGAAATAGTCGAACGCGACCGTCACGGAAGGCCCGCACGAAGCGGGCCTTTCATTTGGCGCCGGTCTGCTGCTCCCAACCGGCATTGATCCAACTGCACCCTGCATAATTAGGACTCTCTTTGACCTGAATCGCGCTAGTATCGGCGGACATCTCTTCATCGATACTCACCTCGCGGTTCGCGTCTGCAGTGACACCCAACCCACAATCTGACAGGACCATGAAAGTCCGCTGCTGCGTCGTCGGCGGCGGACCTGCCGGCATGATGCTCGGCTACCTCCTGGGACGCGCCGGCATCGACGTCGTGGTGCTGGAGAAGCATGCGGATTTCTTCCGCGATTTCCGCGGCGATACCGTGCATCCGTCGACGCTTGAAGTGATGGATGAGCTCGGCCTGATCGACGGCTTCCTGAAGCTGCCGCACCAGCGCCTGCAGAAGATGGACGGCCTGTTCGGCGGCACGCCGGTGCGCATTGCCGATCTCAGCCGGCTCCACACCAAATACCCCTTCATCGCCTTCATGCCGCAATGGGACTTCTTGAATTTTCTGCGCGAGGCGGGCAGGCGCTTTGGCTCGCTCGAGGTGATGATGAGCACGGAGGCGATCGATCTGATCCGCCGCGGCGAGACGATCGCCGGCGTGCGGGCGAAGACGCCTGAGGGCATCATCGACATCGAGGCCGATCTCACCATCGCCTGCGACGGCCGGCATTCGACGGTTCGCGAGCGCGCGGGCCTTAGCGTCGAGGAGATCGGCGCGCCGATGGACGTGCTGTGGTTTCGCGCCGGCCGCAAACCCGACGAAACCGAGAACGTGTTCGCGCGGGTCGAACCCGGCAAGATGATGATCACCTTCGACCGCGGCGAATATTGGCAGTGCGCCTATGTCATCGCCAAGGGACAGTACGATGCGGTGAAGGCGAGGGGACTTTCGGCGCTGCTCGACGACGTCGTGCGCATGGCGCCGATCCTCCGCTCCGGCATCGCCGAGGTGAAGAGCTTCGACGACGTCAAGCTGCTCACCGTCGCGATCAACCGTCTGACGCGCTGGACGCAGCCAGGCCTGTTGTGCATCGGCGATGCCGCACATGCGATGTCGCCAATCGGCGGCGTCGGCGTCAATCTCGCCGTGCAGGATGCGGTTGCGACCGCGAACCTCCTGGCGGACAAGCTGCAGCATGGCTGCCCGTCCGAGCACGAGCTCGATGCCATCAGGCGCCGTCGCGCGTTCCCGGTGAAGATGACGCAAGCTATGCAGGTGGTCGTGCAGAACAACATCATCAGTGGCGCCTTGCAGGGCGGCGACCGGCCGCTGAAGGTGCCGCTGGTCGTGCGCCTCATCACCGCGCTGCCATGGCTGCAGGGCATTCCGGCGCGCCTGCTTGCGCTCGGCGTGCGGCCCGAGCACGTGCATTCGCGCGCCGCGCCGCAATCCTAGCGGAGGACTTCGGTAGGGATAACGCGGCGTGAATTCGCGCGCGATGCGTTGCACGCTTGCAACATCGCCATCGGATTCACGGCGCGATGCGGGCCCAACCGCCACGTTAACCGTGTTGATTTCAATTTTAGTAAGAGCCTGTCTGTGACCGTGCGTCCATCAAGGACACGGGGTGTACCATGCGTAATAAGTTGATTGCCGCCTTTGCCTGCACGACGGCTCTGGTTTCGACCGGTGCGGCCTCCGCCGCCGATCTCGGTGCGCGCTACACGAAGGCGCCCGCCTATGTCGAGCCGCTGTTCAACTGGACCGGCTTCTATGTCGGCGGCCACATCGGTGGCGCATGGACCAACCAGCAGTTCATCAACAACGGCACCGGCGCGGCGTTCGGCGATCTGCTGCCGGGAGAGGGCTATCGCCAGCGCAACGCGGGCGTCATGGGCGGCGCGCAGATCGGCTACAATTGGCAGGCCAACAATTACGTGTTCGGCGTGGAAGGCACGATTTCGGGTCTCGACAACAAGGGCTCGTTCACGAACACCGTGTTTGGCGCCGCGGATGACGTGTTCTCCTGGCGTACCAACGTGCTCGCGACCGTGGTCGGGCGCGCCGGCTTCGCCGTGCAGAACAACCTCTTCTACATCAAGGGCGGCTATGCCGGCGCGAACAACCGCCTCTCGGTCACCGACACCGTCGGTGTGGCGACGGGCTCGGGCGGACAAACCCATTGGGCTAACGGCTGGACCGTCGGCGCCGGCTGGGAATACGGCGTCACCCGCAACTGGATCGTCGGCCTCGAATACAATTACGCGGCCTTCACCAGCCAGACCTATCAGCTCGGCGGCACCTCCGGAAACTACACCTTCGATGCCAAGCCGCGCGACATCCAATGGGCCGTGGTGCGCGCGAGCTACAAGTTCGACGCACCCACCATCGCCCGCTACTGAGCACGTCGACGCAACGCGACCAACGATCAAGAAAAGCACTGTCTCAATTCAAAAGCCCCGGCGTCGTCCGGGGCTTCTTTTTTGCGTCGTTGGATGGCGCGCAGACCGACCTCAGGCCATCACCGAGAATCCGCCGTCGACCGGGATCGCCGTACCCGTGACGAAATTCGACGCGGGCGATGCCAGGAACACGGCGATGCCGGCGAAGTCGTCGATGTCGCCCCAGCGCCCCGCAGGCGTGCGCGCCAGCACGCGCTCGTGCAGCCCCGAGACCTGCTGTCGCGCGCCGCGGGTGAGATCGGTGTCGATCCAGCCCGGCAGGATGGCGTTGACCTGGATGTTGTCGGGCGCCCAGGCATTGGCGCAGGCGCGGGTGTACTGCACGATGCCGCCCTTGCTGGCCGCATAGGCGGTCGCGAAGCTTGCGCCGAAGATCGACATCATCGAGCCGATGTTGATCACCTTGCCGTTGCCGGACGCCTTCAGCGCCGGATAGGCCAGCTTCGAGCACACGAAGGCGCTGGTGAGGTTGGTGTCGATCACCTTGTTCCACTCGTCGAGCTCGAGCTCGTGCGGGGGCTTGCGGATGCTCATGCCGGCATTGTTGACGAGGATGTCGATGCGGCCGAGCTCCTTGACGACACGGTCGATCATGGCTGCGACCGCCGCCTTGTCGGTCACGTCGGTGGCGACGGCGATCGCCTTCACGCCGCGCTGCCTGAGATCGGCCACGGCGGCGGCGGACTTGCTCTCGTTGCGTCCGACCACGGCGATGTCGGCGCCGGCATCGGCGAGGCCGCGCGCCATGCCGAGCCCGATGCCGCCATTGCCTCCCGTGACGATCGCGACCTTGCCGCGGAGATCGAACCGGCTGGATGTCATGCTTGAATTCCCTGGTTTCTTCTATTGGTTGCTCTGCCAGATCAGCACCAGCCCGAACCCGGCCATGGCTGCGCCATAGCCGGCCCAGTGCAGCTGGTTGACCATGAAGCTCGATCGCGGCCACGGAACCGTGCCCGTGCCCTGTCCAATCCAGAGCAGCCCGAGAGCGGTTGCAAACAGGCCTGCCACCAGCAGAAATCTGCGCATGCCTTCCTCCCATCGGTCCGCTTCTGTCGCGCTCCACGGCATCAACGACTGCCGCAGCCACGAAAACTTGCCGACAGACTAGCCGTAGCTCTGGTACGGACACAATGGGCCGTGGCCGCAAGGACGCTAGCTAGGCCCAAAACGAAAAAGCCCCGGCGATGCCGGGGCTTTGACGCTTGATCGTGAGATCAGATCAGTACTTCGCGACGACCGGACCGGTCCAGTTGAAGCGGTAGACCAGCGAGGTCGAGATCGTCTGGTTCCAGCTGTTGGCACGGACGCTGTTGATGGTCGGGAGGTCGCCGATGTCGGTGCGGATAGCCTCAGTCTTGGCATTGTAGAAGGCCGAACGGTACTCGGTCTTCATGAACCAGCCGGGCGAGGTGATGCCGAAGATGTTCAGGCTGTTCTCGACGCCGCCGCCGATGAACCAGCCGTGACGATCGTAGCCATTGAGGTGAACACCGGCCGGGGTACCGCCGAGCGTCGTGAAGTTGGTGCGGCCGAAGTGAGCGCCGGAGTAACCGCCGTTGACGTAGGAGAGAACGTTCGGAGCGACCAGCCAGCCGAGGCGCACGCCCGCGGCCCAAGAGGTCTCCAGCTTCTGGTTACCAGTGATGTCGAAGATCGGATCCTGGATGGTGGAGCGGATGCTGCCGAACTGAGCGTCGCCAAACACACCGGCGACCCAGGTGCCGCTGAACTGCCAGTCGTAACCAGCGCCGACCGTACCAAACCAACCGGAACCGCCCTGACGCTGCGTGATGGTCAGCGGGGTACCCGTGGCGGTGTCGACAATCTGCTGGTCAGCATTGGAGAGGCCGCCGCCGCCGCCGCCGAAGACGTAGAAGCCGGTCCAGTTGGCGACGGGCGCCGGCATCGGGGCCTTCGCGTAGGGACGGGCGCCCAAGTCGGCAGCCGAGGCCGTGCCGGTCATCGCCGCAACCGCGGTCAGAGCGAGCAATGTCTTCTTCATTTTAAATCCCCAAACCTTGTCGGCGCGAGCGCACTGAAGTCCGTGTCATCTGATGAGCGGACTATAGACGGTTCTTGCCGAAATGCTGTTGCCGGACAGGCACAGTCGCCGGAAAACGCCGGTGTGGGGGTATTTTGCGGCGGCCTCGCCCAGATCTAGAAAAAGTGTTATGTTTCAAGGTCTTGACCGAATTCTGGCGACTCGATTTTGAGTAAGGTTTCGTTAGCAAATTCGGTTTTGTCCGAGACGGAGGCAATCCTGCTCCCGGCCGCAGCATCCGCTGAGTCGCTGGCCGAGTCGCCGCGAGACGAATCCGGAAAGCAACGAAGATCCCGGCAGCACACAAGGCAAACTGGTCCGAAACGGCGGCCGCTGCCCCAAAGACACAGCCCCGGCTTTGGGCCGGGGCTGTGTTGGCGTGCAGCCGGTTTGGTTGCCGCCTCAAACGTCCAGCAACTCGTCGCTGGCAAACTCGGCCTTGTCCGAGATGAAGGCAAAGCGCGCCTCGGCCTTGGTGCCCATCAGCCGCTCGACCGAATCCGCCGTGGTGTCGCGGTCGTCGGCCAGCAGCACCACCTTGAGCAGCGTCCGCCTGGCCGGGTCCATGGTGGTCTCCTTGAGCTGCGCCGGCATCATCTCGCCGAGCCCTTTGAAGCGGTTCACCTCGACCTTGGCGTTGGCGTTGAACGCGCTCTTGAGCAGCGCCTCCTTGTGCGCGTCGTCGCGGGCGTAGACCGACTTGGAGCCGTGGGTCAGCTTGTAGAGCGGCGGCACCGCGAGGAAGAGATGGCCTTCGTCGATCAGCCGCGGCATCTGGCGATAGAAGAAGGTGATCAGGAGCGAGGCGATGTGGGCGCCGTCGACGTCGGCGTCGGTCATGATGATGATGCGCTGATAGCGCAGATCCTCCTCGCGATATTGCGCGAGCGTGCCGCAGCCGATCGCCTGCACGAGGTCGGAGAGCTGCGCATTCGCCGTCAGCTTGTCCTTGCCGGCGGAGGCGACGTTGAGGATCTTGCCGCGCAGCGGCAGCACGGCCTGGGTCTTGCGGTCGCGCGCCTGCTTGGCGCTGCCGCCAGCCGAGTCGCCCTCGACGATGAACAGCTCCGAGCCCTCGGTGCCGGCATCGGTGCAGTCGGCGAGCTTGCCGGGCAGGCGCAGCTTCTTGCCGGCCGTCTTGCGTGCGGTCTCCTTCTCCTGCCGCCGCCGCAGCCGCTCCTCGGCGCGGTCGATGACGAAGTCGAGCAGCCGGTTGGCCATGTTCGGATTGCCCGACAGCCAATGGTCGAACGGGTCCTTCATCGCCTGCTCGACGATGCGTTGCGCTTCGGGGGTGGCGAGGCGATCCTTGGTCTGGCCCTGGAATTCGGGCTCGCGCACGAACACCGAAAGCATCACGGCGGCGCCCACCATCACGTCTTCCGAGGTGACGGAGGCGGCGCGCTTGCCCTGGCCGACGCGCTCGGCGTGATCCTTCAGCCCGCGCAGCAGCGCGCTGCGCAGGCCGGATTCGTGGGTGCCGCCGTCGGGCGTCGGCACGGTGTTGGTGTAGGAGGAAAGGAAGCCGTCGGCATCCGCGGTCCAGGCCACCGCCCATTCGCAGGCGCCGTGCGCGCCGTTGCGTCCCGACTTGCCGGAGAAGATGTCCGGATGCACCAGCGTGTCGGCGTGGATCGCGGCAGCGAGATAGTCCTTGAGGCCGCCCGGGAAGTGGAACGTCGCTTCCGCCGGCACGTCCTCTACGCCTTTGAGCAGCTCGGGCGCGCAGTTCCAGCGGATCTCGACGCCGCCGAACAGGTAGGCCTTCGAGCGCGTCATCTTGAACAGGCGCTGCGGCTTGAACGCGGCCTTCTGCCCGAAGATGTCGGTGTCGGGCTTGAAGCGCACGCGCGTGCCGCGGCGGTTGTTGACCTTGCCGAGGTCCTCGAGCTTGCCCTTGGGATGGCCGCGCTCGAAGGTCATGCGGTAGAGCTTCTGGCTGCGCGCAACCTCGACCTCGAGACGCGAGGAGAGGGCGTTCACCACGGAGATGCCGACGCCGTGCAGACCGCCCGAGGTCTCGTAGACCTTGCTGTCGAACTTGCCGCCCGAATGCAGCGTGCACATGATGACTTCGAGCGCCGACTTCTTCGGGAATTTCGGATGCGGATCGATCGGGATGCCGCGGCCGTTGTCGGTGACGGTCAGGAAACCGTCCGCACTCAGCTCGACTCCGATGAAGGTCGCATGCCCGGCCAACGCCTCGTCCATCGAGTTGTCGATGACTTCGGCGAACAGATGATGCAGCGCCTTCTCGTCGGTGCCGCCGATATACATGCCGGGCCGGCGCCGCACCGGTTCCAGCCCCTCGAGCACCTCGATGTCGGCTGCCGTGTAATCGGCTTCCCCGCCACTGCGCGGCGCCGCCTTGACGGCTGTGCGGGGCTTCGGCTCGTCACCGCCGAAGAAATCGTCTTTTGCTTTTGGCTTCAACTGCTTGGACATATATCTTGATGGGTTTTGAGGGCCGCAGAAGCGGCGAATCGGTTAAGCCGACTATGCCACTTCTGACTTGGAAAGGTTACCGTAGGGCGGACTGGGCGCTGTGGGTTGGGAGCGAATCCGGGCGATTTTACGCCGCAGCCTCGCCATTTCCCGGCAATTTGACGTGCCGGCTTGGTGATGTCTGGGTTTTGTGACTTGATGTCACACAAGTCCTTGGCTTACCAGTCCTTTTCATCGAGCAGCACCTTGAGACGGGGCGGGAAGGCTATTTTGGATGGAGCAGTTTGCGCACGCCCTCACTGACTTCGTGCGCGTTCACCAGGCTTGGGCAGCGCCAATCGTGTTCGTGCTGGCCTTCGGAGAGTCGCTCGCCTTCATCTCGCTGCTGGTCCCGGCCTGGGGCGCGCTGGTGGCAATCGGTGCGCTGATCGGGGTCAGCGGCATCAACTTTTTTCCGGTCTGGATTGCCGGCGCCCTCGGCGCGGCGCTGGGTGACTGGGTCTCCTACTGGTTCGGCTATCGCTACAAGGAGAAGGTCGCCGAGATGTGGCCGCTCTCGCGCTATCCGGGACTGCTCCCCAGAGGCGAGGCTTTCGTGCGCAGCTGGGGCGTCCCCAGCATCTTCATCGGGCGCTTCTTCGGACCCCTGCGCGCCTCGGTGCCGCTCGCGGCCGGCATCTTCGAGATGCCCTATTGGACCTTCCAGGCTGCAAACTTCGTCTCGGCCCTGATCTGGTCGGCCGTGCTCCTGCTGTTCGGCGACGTGCTCGCCAAGATCATGGAGTGGATCTGGCGGGTGATCTGACCGGGCAACGGGGCCGCCCGGTCAGGGCGTCAGGCCAAGCCTTCTAAGCAAGCCTACAGCGATGCGTTCCAGATCGCGGGGATCCAGCGATAACCGGAGCCGTCCTTTTCCTTCTCGACCCGGACGAGACCGGGGAAGGCGGCGTGGAAGGCCTGGATCGGCATCTTCTCGGCAATCGCCATGTCGTAGAGCTTGCGGCGCGTCTGCTGGGCCAGCGGTTTGTCGACGTCGGATGCGATGTTCCATTCGGGATGCTTCACGAACAGGAACGCTGCGCCCGCGGTGATATCCACCTGCACCAGCACCTTCTCGGCGCCCGAGGCGACGATGAAGGAATTGTGGCCTGGCGTGTGGCCGGGGCTCGCTACCGAGGTGATACCGGGCGCGACCTCCTTGCCGGCCTCATATTGTGTGACCTTGCGGCCCAAGGCATCGAACACACGGCGAATGTTCTTGAAATTGTTCTCGAGGATCGGATTGCCCATCCCCTTGCTCATCTCGCCGTCATCCATCCAGAACTTCCATTCCACCGCCGGAACCATGATCTCGGCATTGGGGAAGGCGGGCTTGTTCTCGGCCGCCAGCAGGCCGTTGATGTGGTCGCCATGGAAATGGGAGATGATGACGGTATCGACCGCCGCGCGGTCGATGCCGGCGGCGGCGAGATTGTTTTGGAATTGGCCGACCTTGCCCTTCGACTGCGTGAACTGGTCGGGACCGAGCCCGGTATCGATGACGACGAGCTTCGGTCCGGTGTTGACCACCACCGGGTTGAAGGTGTGGGTGACCTTGTCGGCCGGCAGGTGGTGCTCGGCGAACACTTTGTTGATGTCATCCTTGCTGGCGCCGGCGGCGTAATTGTCGGTCAGATTGACGGTCGCAACGCCATCGCAGACCACCGTGACCTGGTGGGTGCCGACATTGTAGCGATAGAAGCTCGCATTCTGCTTCTCGGCCAGCGGCGCGGCGGCGCCCGCGGGCGAAATCTTCACGAAAGGCAGGAGCGCCGATGCGGCGGCGCCGGCTAGCGTTGCGCGACGAGTAATCTCGGTCATGGTGATGTCCTGAGGCTGGGTGCGAACGGCTCGGGGCCGGCGAAGAGGTTGTGTCCCGCCGGTCGTTCTCGAAAACCCCTACTTCTAGTGGAAATTCCACGGCGGGCCGATGACATCTGTGCGCGTCCTGCCGTCGCGCGTGCGGCATCCTGCCGTCCCACTGAACCGATTTGCTCTTGACCATGGAACCAGCGGGCATTATAGCCGCGCGCCATGATCAACGCCGCGACCATTCTGTTCGCCCGTCGCCGCCGCCGCAGCTTAGCGGTTTGGGCGGTCGATCGCGTTTGAGATCATCGTCTTTGCCGCTGGACCCGATCCGCGGCATCCTCTCTCCTGTCAGCGCGATCTGATCCGGCGGTCCCCCGAGGAGGCCCAGCAGGAGACCACGATGTACACGCCACCCTTTTTCAAGCAGGACCGCGCCGCGAGCCTGAAATTCGCCGAGGATCGCGGCTTCGGCACGATGTGCGCCTTCGATGGCAAGCGGCCGATCGCCTCGCCGTTGCCGTTCTATTTGACCTATGCCGCAGATGGCACGCCGCAGGCTGCCTTTCATCTCGCCCGTCACAATCCGCTGCTAAAGCTGGCGGGCGGCGAGGCGTCGTGGCTGCTCGCGGTCAACGGCCCGGATGCCTATGTATCGCCGGACTGGTACGTCTCGCCGGATCAGGTTCCGACCTGGCTCTACCAGTCGGTGCATTTGAGCGGGCCGGTTCGGCTGTTGTCGGATGACGAGCTGGCGGTGCAGCTCGAGGTGCTCAGCGCCAAGTTCGAGAGCTGGCTGCTGCCGAAAAAGCCGTGGACGTCGGCCAAGATGACGGCGGGTCGGCTGGCGACGATGAAGAAAGGGATCGTTGGGCTGGTCATGACCGTTGAGGAGGTCGAAGGCAGCTTCAAGCTGAACCAGCACAAGTCGGATGCCGATTATGCGGCGATCGCGAATGCGCTTGACGGCGGCGATGCCGATGCCAAGCGGATCTCACAATTGATGCGGCAGGCAAGGCCGCAGGTTTTCGCAGACGACACGAACATGCTCGAAGGGAGCGCATCATGAGCCTCGCTGACACCACCAAAGCTCCGGCCACCAGCGCGGCAAAGAAGCCGGCCACCGTCTTCGTCGATGGCGGTTCCGGTACCACCGGCCTCGGCATCAATGAGCGGCTGAAGCTCCAAAGCGACGTCGCGGTGAAGACCATTGCCGACGACAAGCGCAAGGATCCCGCGGCCAAGAAGGCGCTGATGGAGGAGGTGGATCTCGTCATCCTCTGCCTTCCCGACGATGCCGCCAAGGAAACCGTTGCCCTGGTCGACGGCATGGGGGCTCACGCGCCCAAGGTGCTGGATGCCTCGACCGCCTACCGGGTCGCGCCGGACTGGGCTTACGGCTTTGCGGAGCTCACGCCTGACCAGGCCGGCAAGATCAAGGCGGCGAAGAAGGTCTCCAATCCCGGCTGCTATCCGACCGGCGCGATCGCGCTGCTGCGGCCGATCGTCGATGCTGGCCTGCTGCCGCCTGATTATCCCGTCACCGTCAACGCGGTGAGCGGCTATTCCGGCGGTGGCAAGTTGATGATCGCAAGCTTCGAGGATGGCAGCGCCCCGTCCTTCGAGCTCTACGGCCTCGGCTTCGAGCACAAGCATCTGCCGGAGATGCAGCTCTATTCGAACCTGACGCGGCGGCCGATCTTCATTCCCTCGGTCGGCAACTACCGGCAGGGCATGCTGGTCTCGGTGCCGCTCCAGCTCGACACGCTGCCGGGCAAGCCCGGCGGCGCCGACCTGCAGGCGGCGATGGCAAAACGTTACGCCGGCTCGAAATACGTCAAGGTGATGCCGCTGCAAAACGAGGCGAGCAAGGGCGGCCGGCTCGAGCCGGAGGCGCTCAACGAGACCAACATGCTCGAGCTCTACGTCTTCGCCAGCGACAAATATCACCAGGCGCTATTGGTCGCCCGGCTCGACAATCTCGGCAAGGGGGCATCCGGCGCAGCCGTGCAGAACATGCGGCTGATGCTCGGCCTGCCGGAGGAGTGAGGCAGGCCTCTATCCTCCGTCATTGCGAGCGAAGCGAAGCAATCCAGAGCTTCCACCGCGGAAATAGTCTGGATTGCTTCGTCGCGAGGGCTCCTCGCAATGACGTGGAAAGTGCTTCAAACCACCCTGAAGATCGCCAGCACCAGCACGGCCTGGGCGAAGAAGCCGACGGTGAAGGCGAGGGTGCGGAACACCGGAATTCCGAGCGCATAGACGATGATGTGCGCGATGCGCGACCAGAAATAGACGGCGCAGGCGAGCACCGTCCATTTCGTGGAATAGTCGATCGCGTTCAGGATCAGCACCAGCGGGGCGAAGATGACGAGGTTCTCGACCGCGTTGTCATGGGCGAACATCAGCCGGTTGGCCCACTCCGCCTGCGGCTTGTCGCCGCGCGAGGGGTTGGCCATGGCACCGCTCAAACCGCGAACCTGGCAGCGGTTGATGATGTAGGGAACCCACAGAACGCCCGTCAGGATCACCGTCAGTGTCAGCCAGAACAATTCGCGTGTCATAGTGCCGGTCCCCTGTGTCGTCGCTGGATTGAGGCTAGAGCATGATCCGGAAAAGTGAGTAGCGGTTTTCCGAAAAGATCATGCTCAAACAATTAGTCTATACGAAAGCGCGCCGGATTCCGCTACGCGCGAACTCTGACATAGCTGCCGGGCGCGTCCTCGATCGGCGGAAATGCGTCGCTGCCGACCACGCGCGCCGGGACTTCCTCGGGGTCGAGCTCGCCCAGCCACTCCCGCCAGTCCGGCCACCATGAGCCCTTGTGCTCGGTGGCGCCCTTCATCCACTGCGCGACGCTGACGTTCTTGATGTTGTCGTTGGTCCAATACTGGTACTTGTTCGCGGCAGGCGGATTGACCACGCCCGCGATGTGGCCCGAGCCGGACAGCACGTATTTCACCGGGCCGCCGAAGAATTGCGAGCCGTAGAGCACCGATTCCGCGGGCGCGATGTGATCCTCGCGGGTGGCGAGATTGTAGACCGGCACCTTCACCTTGGAGAGATCGAGCAGGGTGTTGTCGAGCGCCATCGTGCCGGTGGAGAGCCGGTTCTCCAGGTAGCAATTGCGCAGGTAATAGGAATGGTTGGCCTGGGTCATCCGTGTCGCATCGGAGTTCCAATGCAACAGGTCGAACGCGCTCGGCTGCTGGCCTTTCAGATAGTTGCTGACCACGTAGGACCAGATCAGGTCGTTGGAGCGCAGCATGTTGAAGGCCATGGCCATCTTCGAGCCTTCGAGCACGCCGGCAGTCTTCATGTCCTGCTCGATCGCGGCGATCTGCTCCTCGTCGACGAACACGAGCAGATCGCCGGCATGGGTGAAGTCGACCTGGGCCGCGAAGAACGTCGCGGACGACACGCGCTGGCGGCGCTTCTCGGCGAGCCAGGCCAGCGTGGTCGCGAGCATCGTGCCGCCGACGCAATAGCCGGCGGTGTGCACCTTCATCTCGCCGGTGATCTTCTCGATCACGTCCATCGCCGTGAGCGGGCCTTCCTTCATGTAGTCTTCCCAGCCCTTGTTGCCGAGCCGCTTGTCGGGATTGACCCATGAGATCACGAAGACGGTGATGCCCTGGTCGACGCACCACTTGATGTAGGATTTCTCCGGCTTCAGATCGAGGATGTAGAACTTGTTGATCCAGGGCGGCACGATCAGGAGCGGGGTGCGCAGCACCTTCTCCGTCGTCGGCGAATACTGGATCAGCTGCATCATCTCGTTCTGGTAGACCACCTTGCCCGGCGTCGTCGCCATGTTGACGCCGACGACGAGATTGTCCGGATTGGACTGGCGGATCTTCAGCATGCCCTTGCCGGCGGCGATGTCCTCGGCCAGCATCTTCAGGCCGCGCGCGAGGTTCTCGCCGCTGGACGCCACCGTCTCGCGCAGCACTTCGGGGTTGGTCAGCACGAAGTTCGACGGCGAGAGCGCGTTGGTGACCTGCTGGACGTAGAACTCGGCCTTGCGGCGCGTGTGCGGATCGAGCCCTTCGGCGTCGCGCACCAGCTCCTGCGCCCATTTGGTCGTGAGCAGATAGAGCTGCATGACGAAGTCGAAGAACTGGTTCGACTTCCATTCCGGATCGGCAAAGCGCTTGTCGCGGGGCGAGGGGGCGATCGCGGGCTCGGCGTCCTGACCGGCCATGCGACGCACCGCCGAGCCCCACAGGTCGAGATAGTCCTTGGCAAGCTTGGTCTGGAGATCGGACGAGCGGGACGTGTCCGACAGCCAATATTCGGCGACCGACGTGAACGTCTTGACGACCTCGGCAAGCTCGGCCGGCGGGCGGTCCTGCACCTCGCCGCTCTCGCGCGGCTTGAGATAGGCGGCGAGCGCCTTGCCGCCGCTCTCCATCGCCCGCGCGACGTTCATCGCAAAGGCTTCGGCGTCGAACTTCGTCTCGGGTTTCGGCGTATCGGTCGTGGCCATACTCATGCGCAGAACAGTAACGATTCATTCCGTATTCGTCACCGCGAAGCTCGCAGGTTTGACGTTAAACGCTCTCGAAGATGTGTTGCACTGCGACAAATCTTCTTGGTTCCGTCACAATCGGGCCGCACGGCTCGGTTTGTTGGGCATCGGCTGTTTTCTTGCTCTAACCATTTTGGGCAGCAATGGTTTGAGCTTGGGCACGGTCTTGGGTAAGCTTGCCCGGGCCGTGCTTTGGGACGAGTAGGGGATTTCCCAAGTGTTGGCGTTATGGGACCTGCAAAAGACGCTGCCGATCTGCGGCGCGGTGCTGATGGCGGCGCTCGCCCTGGGCGGGTGTTCGAGTCAACTCGCGGATCTGGCGCCCGCGGATGCGCCGCCGCGCGCCAGGGAGCCCGGGTCCTATCTGCCGGTGCATGATCTGCCGCCGGATCGCGATCAGGCGATCATCCCGCTGGAGCAGCGCGCCAAGATCGAGGCCGAGCTCGCCGCCGCGCGCGATCGCCAGGCCGCTGCCGCCAAGGACGCCAAATAGGCCCGTGGCCGCGAGACTGCCAACGTAATCGCTGGCGCCTCCGCTTTGCCGTGCTAAAAGACCTCGGTTCAGCCTGGAGTCAGGGCGAACGACTTCAATCTTCGTTGCCGACGATTGCTCTAAGTATTTGATTCTGAGTAATTTTCGCGATGGAGCCTGAGTGCTTTCGTGCCGGCCCTCGCGGCCTGTCGATTCTGTCCTGACCGGTTGCCCGGAGCCCAGAGAGCCATGGAAGAATTTTACCGCATTCGCCGCCTTCCGCCTTACGTGTTCGAGCAGGTCAACCGGGCCAAGGCGGCTGCGCGCAATGCCGGCGCCGACATCATTGACCTCGGCATGGGCAATCCGGACCTGCCGGCGCCGGCGCATGTGCTGGACAAGCTGAAGGAGACGCTCGGCAAGCCGCGCACCGACCGCTACTCGGCCTCGCGCGGCATCCCCGGGCTGCGCCGGGCCCAGGCCGCCTATTACGCCCGCCGCTTCGACGTGAAGCTGAACCCCGACACCCAGGTCGTGGCGACGCTGGGCTCGAAGGAAGGTTTCGCCAATGTGGCGCAGGCGATCACCGCGCCGGGCGACGTCATCCTCTGTCCGAACCCGAGCTACCCGATTCACGCCTTCGGTTTCTTGATGGCGGGCGGCGTCATCCGCTCGGTGCCGTCGGAGCCGACGCCGCAGTTCTTCGAGGCGGCGGAGCGGGCGATCGTGCATTCGATCCCCAAGCCGCTCGCGCTCGTCGTCTGCTATCCCTCGAACCCGACCGCCTATGTCGCGAGCCTCGACTTCTACAAGGACCTCGTCGCCTTCGCGAAGAAGCACGAGATCCTGATCCTGTCCGATCTCGCTTATGCCGAGGTCTATTTCGACGAGAGCAACCCGCCGCCCTCGGTGCTGGAGGTGCCGGGCGCGATGGACTGCACCGTCGAGTTCACCTCGATGTCGAAGACCTATTCGATGGCCGGCTGGCGCATGGGCTTTGCAGTCGGCAATGAGCGCGTGATCGCCGCGCTCGCCCGTGTCAAATCCTATCTCGATTACGGCGCCTTCACGCCGGTGCAGGTCGCGGCGACCGCGGCGCTGAACGGTCCGGACGATTGCATCAAGGAGATGCGCGACACCTACCGCAAGCGCCGCGACGCGCTGGTGGAATCGTTCGGCCGGGCGGGGTGGGAAATCCCGGCGCCGGAGGCCTCGATGTTCGCCTGGGTGCCGCTGCCGGAAGCCTTCCGCAGCGTCGGCAGCATGCAGTTCGCGACCCTGTTGGTGGAGAAATCCGGCGTCGCGGTCTCGCCCGGCGTCGGCTTCGGCGAGCATGGTGAAGGATATGTCCGCATCGCCATGGTGGAAAACGAGCAACGGATCAGGCAGGCCGCGCGCGGCGTCCGCCGCTTCCTTGAAAGCGGCATCGAAACGTTGCACAACGTGGTTCCTCTCGCCAATCGGCGGTAATTCTCTTCTGCAGGTTTTCTGAAGTATCATGGTCGCACCGCTGAAAGTGGGCATAGCGGGGCTCGGCACCGTGGGTGCCGAGGTTATCCGTTTGATCGAAACACAGGCGCGCGTGCTCGCAGGGCGCAGCGGCCGGGGCATCCGCGTGGTTGCGGTCACCGCGCGTTCGAAGGCGAAGAAGCGCGGCATCGACCTGCGCGGCTTCGATTGGGCGAAGGACCCGATCGCGCTCGCCACGCATCCGGAGGTCGATTGCTTCGTCGAGCTGATGGGCGGCGCCGGCGATCCCGCGCTGTCGGCGGTGGACGCTGCGCTCGGTGCCGGCAAGTCGGTCGTCACAGCAAACAAGGCGCTGCTCGCCAAGCACGGCCTCAAGCTGGCCAAGGCGGCTGAAAAGCACGGCGGTGCGCTGAATTTCGAGGCAGCGGTCGGCGCCGCGATCCCCGTCATCAAGACGTTGCGCGAAGGGCTTGCCGGAACCGGCGTCAACCGCGTCTACGGCATCCTCAACGGCACCTGCAATTACATCCTGACCCGGATGGAGCAGGAGGGCCTGTCCTTCGCCGAATGCCTCAAGGATGCCCAGCGGCTCGGCTATGCCGAGGCCAATCCGTCCTTCGACGTCGACGGCCACGACACCGCGCAGAAGCTCGCCATTCTCGCCAGCCTCGCTTTCGGCACGAAAGTTGCTCAAAGTGCGGTGTATGTCGAAGGCATCTCATCCATCGCGCCGGAAGATCTTCGCGCCGCCGACGATCTCGGTTATCGGCTCAAACTGCTCGGCGTTGCCGTTCGCACCGCCAAGGGCATCGAGCAGCGCGTGCATCCGACCATGGTGCCGAAATCCTCCTCGATCGCGCAGGTGATGGGTGTCACCAATGCGGTCACGATCGATGGCGAAGGCATTCCGCCGATCACGCTGGTCGGCCCCGGCGCGGGCGGTGCCGCGACCGCATCCGCCGTCGTCGCCGACATCGCCGACGT
Source organism: Bradyrhizobium sp. NBAIM14 (assembly GCF_020193895.1). Classification (NCBI taxonomy): domain Bacteria; kingdom Pseudomonadati; phylum Pseudomonadota; class Alphaproteobacteria; order Hyphomicrobiales; family Nitrobacteraceae; genus Bradyrhizobium; species Bradyrhizobium sp. NBAIM14. Next base: position 16,583 of record NZ_JADYVQ010000008.1, read on the forward strand.
CGCGCGCGGCATCCGCGCCAATCCGTTCGGCCGGCCGATCGGGCAGCTGCGCGACACCAAGAAGGCGCCGATGGAGCGCCACGAGGGCGGCTATTACATTCGCCTGCTCGCCCGCGATTTCCCCGGCACTGCGGCCGCGATCGCGACGCGGCTTGCCGAGCAGAAGATTTCGATCGAGTCGATCGTGCAGCGTCATCCCAATGGCGGCGCTGCGCCCACTGACGGCAAGGCTGTCCCGGTGCCCGTCATCCTGATCACCTATGCCACGCACGAGGATGCCGTGCGCCGTGCGCTCGCCGCCGTGCAGAAGGACAAGGTGATCAGCGGACGGCCGCAGGTGATCCGGATCGAGAAGAACTAGAGCATGACCTCGGAAAAGTCTGAGCGGTTTTCCGGAAAGGTCATGCTCAAGCCATAAGGCGGTCGTTCGTTCGAACGAACACCGGGCGTTGTGAGTTGATGTGGACGGAGATTTCCGTCCCAAACGTTTCGAAGGAGTAAGCCGATGTCGACCCATATTGAAGTCCCCCCGCACGCCTTGCTCGAGCGCATTCTCACGCTGGAGATCGTGCGGGTGACGGAGCGGGCGGCGGTGTCGTCGGCGCGGTTGCGCGGCCACGGCAACGAGAAGGCGGCCGACCAGGCCGCCGTCGACGCCATGAGGCGCGAGCTCAACAAGCTGCCGATCCAGGGCACCATCGTGATCGGCGAGGGCGAACGCGACGAGGCGCCGATGCTCTATATCGGCGAGCAGGTCGGCCTCAAGGCAGGTCCCGAGGTCGATATCGCGGTCGACCCGCTCGAAGGCACCACGCTGTGCGCCAAGAACATGCCGGGCTCGATCGCCACCATGGCGATGGCTGACGGCGGCACGCTGCTGCACGCCCCCGACGTCTACATGCAGAAGCTCGCGATCGGCCCCGGCTACGACAAGGGCGTCGTCGATCTCGATGCCTCGCCGGCCGACAATGTCCGCCGCCTCGCCAAGGCCAAGGGCGTGAAGCCCGAGGGCATCACCGTTCTCGTGCTCGACCGTCCGCGCCATGCCGACATCATTTCGAGCGTGCGCTCGACCGGTGCGGCCGTACGCCTGATCACCGACGGCGACGTTGCCGGCGTCATCCATTGCGCCGACCCCGACAACACCGGCGTCGACATGTATCTCGGCACCGGCGGTGCACCGGAAGGCGTGCTCGCCGCCGTGGCGCTGCGCTGCATCGGCGGCCAGATGCAGTGCCGCCTCATCCTCGATTCCGAGGAGAAGCGCGAGCGCGCCGCCAAGATGGGCGTCAACGATCCCAAGATGATCTACGGCATCGAGGACATGGCACGCGGCGACTGCCTGTTCGCCGCCACCGGCGTCACCACGGGCTCGCTGCTCTCAGGCGTCAAGTTCCGCAAGGACGGTGTGATCGAGACCGAGACGGTGGTGATGCGCTCCGTCACCGGCACCGTGCGCTACATCAAGGCCGAGCATCGCGAGCTGGCAAAGTTCCATCTGGATTGAGGCCGCGGTCATCCGCGCGCGATTGCTCGGCGCTTTGGTCGCAGACGGATCCGTCGTCTGTCTGCTATGGGCTGCGATGCGGTGCCGGGGCGAACATGTGCAGGTCGCGCAACATCAGAGCCAGCATGACGGCCCCCTGGAGCTGCCCAACCTCATCGGCCCAGGGCTGAAGAATGGACTTCGCGGTCGCCATGTCTCCGCGCGCGAGCGCGCTGCGCGCGTTTATGTCGGCCTCGGCATAGGTGTCAGTTGCAATCATACGGGACAGCGCCTGCGCGAGGCCTTCATCGAAGCTCTCCAGGCGTACTTCGGAGACGTAGTGATCAGGCTTGAGACCGATTTTGTTTCTTGGATGCGCCGGATCGAAATGCCCAACCTTTGCCAGCATGATCAGCAGAGGATGATTTCCGGCGATGGAAGGAGGAATGATCGGATAGGTCCTGATTCTCCCCGATCGATCATCAAGAGATGAGAAGGAGATGACCGGCCCAAGGTTGAAGCGCGACTTGCGATGGAGCACAGCAACGCGATGGTCGATCTCGGAGTCCGGTTTGAACACCTCACCGTTCTTGAAGCTCGCGTCGGGGTCGGCAGCGATGAGAAATGCCGAGAGCTGGGCAACCCGGCCGGTGACGGTGCGTTCGTCAAGCCCGTCCACCTCAAACTCGATCTCTCGTCCAGCGAACGCGGACAATCCGAGCGTATAAGCTCCCAGGGTCTTGCCGGAACGGAAGGGGACGATGTCCATCCACAATCCGAACGGCTGATCTGGATACGCCTCGAACGCGCGGCTTGACTGCTCCAGCCACATCTCGGGGGAACGGCCGATTTTTCCGTCCCAGATGACGGCGACAACATTAGGCAGTGCCGCAACCACGGCACCCACAAAGGCGGTCGTGAGGTACGTATTCTCGGCAAAATCCAGCGCTTTCGTTTCCGTATTGCCTTCGGCAGAGCCCATCGGCGCGACCACGAGGTGCGCACGATGGCGTCGAGCGGCGTGGAAAGCTTCCGGCCACAGCCAGGAAGCCCGCTCCCACAATTGCTGATCGAAAGGTATCGGCGCAGGCATCAGGAGGATCGTCATGAGATGATCTCCTGCGCGGATGAACAGGGGACCGTCAGCACCGTCGCTCGGTGCGAAGGTGCTACGGTTCCAGCGTATGTCGGCATGACGAACGCGTAAGAACTGGATCAAAGCCTCCTCGTCCGGGAGGCGGGCATCCTCGAGCAATATGTATGCGACAGAGACGGTTGTCATGGCCGGTGCGCTTCACCCCGACGAGTTGAGGTAGGCGACCAAACTCGTCCCTCACGTGCTTGATGCGCCGAACTAGCGCTATTGTTGCATGGAACGGATCATGCTTTAAAGCCCTCGATCTCGGCCGGCTAGCCGGGCCAAAACAAATATCAGCGGAGCGAAGCATGACCACACCATCCAATCTCTCCGTCGTCAAAGCCCTCGTCTTCGACGTATTCGGCACGGTCGTGGACTGGCGCACCAGCCTGATCACCGACTTCATGTGGTGGGGAAAGCAGCGCGGCATCAGCGCGGATTGGACCGCGCTGGTCGACGGCTGGCGCGGCATGTACATGGCCTCGATGGACGACGTGCGCCAACATCCCGAGCGCGGCTACGTCATGCTCGATGACCTGCACCGCCGCTCGCTGGAGCAGCTGGTCGATCAATTCGCGATCAGGGGCCTCACCGAGGCCGATCTCGATTACCTCACCAAAGGCTGGCACCGCCTGCATCCCTGGCCCGACAGCGTCACCGGCTTGACGCGGCTGAAATCAAAGTTCGTGATCTCGCCGCTCTCGAACGGCAACGTCGCGCTGCTCACCAACATGGCGAAGTTCGCCGGCCTGCCGTGGGACCTCATTATGTCGGCCGAGCTGTTCGAGCACTACAAGCCCGATCCCGAAACCTATCTCGGCGCAGCAAAGCTGCTCTGCCTCAAGCCGGAAGAGGTGATGATGGTCGCGGCCCACAATGGCGATCTCGCTGCCGCCCAGAAGAACGGATTGAAGACCGCCTTCGTGGCGCGGCCGACCGAATACGGCCCGCTTCAGAAGGTCGATTTCGAAGCAACCGGCAAGTGGGACATCGTCGCGAAGGATTTTGGCGGCATCGCGGATAGGCTCGGCTGTTAGGTGGGCAAGGGGATTCCCGAGCCGTATCAGCATCTGCGAACCTTCGCGTTCGGCGACAGTCCCGCGCTGGCCGACGAACTAGTCGAGCTCGTCGTCAAGGGCATCAAGACCGCGACGTGCAGCACCGAGGACGAGCCGAACACCTCTACGCCCGGTGAGCGCTGGGTCGTGCTCGACGGGCGAGGAGAGCCGCGCTGCGTCATCGAAACCATCGAGGTGACATACCGGCGCTTCAACGAGGTCGATGCAGCCTTTGCACATGACGAGGGAGAAGGCGACCGGAGCCTGGCTCATTGGCGCCGTGCCCATCAATCCTATTTCGGCAGGCTCGGGCGCTATAGCGACGACATGATGCTGATGTGCGAGCGTTTTCGCCTGGTCGAGGTCTTCGGCGATGCCGAGACCGATCGATAGCTACGAAGCCGCAATCGGCAGTTCGGGATTGCTCGACGAGCTGCGGGAGTTCGATCCACGCGTGGTCGGGACGCTGCCCTTGGGGCTCGCGACGACGACGAGCGACATCGATGTCGTCTGCCATGTTCTCGACGCGGCAGCTTTCGCCGAAGTGGTCTGGCGACGATACCGCTCCTGTGACGGGTTTGCGCTCTACCAATGGTGCTCCCGCCGACGGCCGGTGGTCGCCCGCTTCGAGTGGGACGGCTGGCCGTTCGAGCTATTCGGCGATCCCAGGCCGGTCGATCAGCAGGAAGGCTGGCTGCACTTCGAAATCGAGCGGAGATTGCTCGCGCTCGACGACGGGCGTCTGCGCAAAGCCGTGGCCGACCATAGGGCGCGCGGGATGAAGACCGAGCCCGCGTTTGCCGCCGCGCTCGGCATTGCCGGGGACCCGTATTCCGCATTGCTTGCAGTGGGCCGTGAGAGCGACGCCCAGCTGCGGGCCCGCCTGGAGTGCCTGTAAGGTTCGCCGCGTGGGACCGCACAGATCCGGGCGGCTCGCGCCGCCCGGATCTGAACTGACGGCTACAACGTCATCTGCATCGGTTGCGGATAGTAGCGGAAACCATCTCCGGCTTTGGCGACATGGCCATAGCCTGGCCAGGCGAAGTGATAGGACATCACCGGGATCTTGTTGGCGGCCAGCATCGTCAGCAGCTTGACGCGCGACTCCGCCGCCTGCTTCGGGTCGGAATCGTAGGAGAACTCCATCCGTGGCTTCTCCAGCAGCAGCACCGAATGGTGCGAGAGATCGCCGAGGAAGGCGAACGACTTGCCGGCCGACGTCACCATGAAGATGGTGTGGCCGACGGTGTGGCCGGGGGCCGCGATCGCCTGCACGCCGGGCAGGAATTCCTCTCCATCCTTGAAGAATTTGATCCGATCCCGGACCGGCAGCAGGTTCTTGCGGGCGTGGATGACGAAATCCTTGGCCGCGCTGCCGAGCTTGCCTTCGTCGGTCCAGAAGTCGAAATCGCTCTGGGCAATGTAGACTTGCGCGTTGGGGAACAGCGGCTTGCCGCCGTCGTCGACGATGCCGCCGATATGATCGATATGGGCATGCGAGCATACGACGGCATCGATGTCGCCCGGCTTGATGCCGGCCTCCGTCATGCTCTTCTGCTGCCGTCCGGTGCTGGCGCCGAACATCTTCGATGAGCCCATGCCCGTGTCGAACAGGATGAGCTTGTCACCGGTGTTCACGATCGGAGAGTTCTGTTCGAGCACGACATTGTCCGGCGACAGGAAATTGTCGGTCAGCATCTTCTTGACCTCTTCCTTGGGAACGCCGGTGAAGGTCCCGGAGGGATCGCCGAGCGGAAGCGGTCCGTCGGATACGACGGTCACCTCGGCATCGCCGAGAATGAAGCGGTGCCAGTAGGGCGTCTGAGTGCCGAGCTTGGGCGCCCGCGCCATCGCGCTGCTGCCGAGCATGGCGCTGGCGCCGAGACCGGCCCCAAGTGCGAGTAGGGACCGACGCGAGACATCGAGTGTCATTCTTTTCCTCCGCTTTCGTCTTTTGTTTTGCGCAATCGTTGGCGCGGTAAGCGGCCGCCCGATCGGCCACGTGGCCGGAGGGCGGCGGAAAGCATGCTGCGCCGGTTGCGACAAGCTAGCAAGTGGAATTACCCGGTACGGCACGCTGAACGAGAACGATAGCCGGAGCGCGAAAGCGACGTGCAAAGACAGGCTGCGCCAAGACGCGGAATTGCGCTTTACGCAATTCTCAACGTGACGTCATTGCCTTCCGTCTCGGCAAAGCCCGCCTGCAGCACCTCTTCGCGCTTGTGACGCAGATGCGCACGCAGGATGTGGGCGAGCCCGACACCGTCGCGGCGCTGAAGCGCGTTCAGGATTGCCTCGTGCTCCTTCACGGCGAGCGCCCAGCGCTGCGCCGTCATCGGCGTGACATAGCGCGCGCGCCGGATGCGCGCGGTCACCGAGGCGTAAAGCCCGGCGAGCACAGGATTTCCCGCTGCGGTCACGATGGCTTCGTGAATCGCACGGTTGCCGCGGTAGTACTGGATCAGGTCGCGCTCGCGATAGTGCTGCACCATGTCCGCGTGCGCGGCGGCGATCGCATCGATCTCGGCGTCGCTGATGCGCTCGCAGGCGAGTTCGCCCGCGAGAGCCTCCAAGCCTTGGCAGACCTCGAACAGGTCGCGCATGTCCTTGTCGGTCAGCTTTGCTGCCCGCGAGCCGCGATGCGGCAGCAGCTGCACGAGCCCTTCCGCCGCCAGCACCTTGAGCGCCTCGCGCAGCGGCGTCCGCGAGATCTCGAGCCGCTCGCACAGCTCGCGCTCGGGAATCCGCGCGCCCGGCGGGATTTCGCCGTCGAGGAGGATGGCGCGGATGCGGTTGACGACCTCGTCGTGAAGCATGGCTCTGAGCTCAGTTTTGAATGCAAAAATGAACTTATACGCCCATATGGCCAAGTTCCAGCTTGAAAATCCAAAGTTTTGCATTCAAAAATGTAAAAAACAGAAAGGTATGAGGAAATGGATCTGCAAGTGGAGGCAGAAGACCTCGTGTTCGAGCGCGACGGCGGCATCGGGCGGATCACCTTCAACCGCCCGCAGGCCCGCAACGCCTTCACCTTCGCCATGTACGAGCGGCTCGCCGCGATCTGCGAGGAGGCCAATCGCGACCATGACATCAAGGTGCTGGTGCTGCGGGGGGCCGGCGACAAGGCCTTCGCCTCGGGCACCGACATCAATCAGTTTCGCGAATTCAGGACGCCGCAGGACGCCGTCGACTACGAGAACCGCATCGACCGCGTGCTGACCACACTCGAGCAATGCCGGGTCGCCACGATCGCGGCGATCAACGGGTTCTGTACCGGCGGCGGGGCCGGCATTGCCGCGGCCTGCGACCTCCGCATCGGCACAAAAGCTGCGAAGATCGGATTCCCCATCGCCAGGACGCTCGGCAATTGCCTGTCGATGTCCAATGTCAGCCGTCTCACCGCACTGATCGGCGCCGCGCGCGTCAAGGATCTCATCTTCACCGCACGCCTCGTCGATGCCGGGGAGGCCGCAAGCGTCGGGCTGCTCGGCGAGGTCGTCGACGATCTTGCCGCCCTTGAACGACGTGCAGACGAGGTGGCCCGGCTCGTCGCGAGCCATGCGCCGTTGACGCTGAATGCGACCAAGCAGGCTGTCAGCCGTCTGCAGCGCCGGTTGACGCAGGACGAGGGCGAAGACCTCATCCTGATGTGCTACACGAGCCAGGATTTTCGCGAAGGGCTCGATGCTTTCCTCAACAAGCGCGCGCCGCAATGGCGCGGCCAATAGGACGAGCCGATGCAAAGCGATCCATCGCAATCCACCTCCCGCCGTTCCGGACCGCTAGCCGGCCTCAAGGTCATTGATCTCACTCACGTCATGGCGGGACCGACCTGCACCTTGATGCTCGCCGACATGGGCGCCGACGTGATCAAGATCGAGAAATGGCCGAACGGCGACGACACCCGTCATTCGGTGCCGCCGAAGATCGGGGACGAGGCGGCCTCCTTCCTGATGATGAACCGCAACAAGCGCGGCATCGTGCTGGACCTGAAGACCGACGGCGGCAAAGAGGTGCTGCGCCGGCTGATCGCCGATGCCGACGTGCTGGTCGAGAACTTTGCGCCGGGCGCGATGGAGCGCCTCGGCTTCGGCTATGAGGCGCTGCACGCGGAATTCCCGGCGCTGATCTATTGCTCGCTGTCGGGCTTCGGCCGCACCGGCCCCTACAAGCATCGCAGGGGGTTCGATCTCGTCGCGCAAGCCATGAGCGGCATCATGAGTTTTACCGGCGAGCGGCCCGACGGTCCGCCCGTCAAGTGCGGCCCGCCGCTGTCGGACATCACCGCCGGCCTGCTCGCGAGCATGGGCATCCTGGCCGCCTACACCCATCGCCTCAAGACCGGTGAAGGCCAATGGGTCGAGACCTCGCTTTATGAAGCCGCCTTGGTGCAGACCTATTGGCAGTCGACCATCGCGCTCGCCGCGGGCACCGCGCCGCGCGCGATGGGCTCGGCGCATCCGCTCAACGCGCCGTACCAGGCGTTTGAAGCCTCGGACGGCTGGCTCGTGGTCGGCGGCGCCAACAAGAAGCATTGGCTGTTGATGCTGGAAGCGCTCGGCGCGAGCGAGCTCGCCGACGATCCGCGCTTCGTCACCGGTGCCGATCGCATGGCCAACCTGAAGGAGCTCGAAGCCGTCCTCAGCGAACGCTTCCGCAAGCAATCGCGGGCGCATTGGCTCGCGGCGCTGGACGAGAAGGGCGTGCCGTGCGGCCCCGTGCACGACATGCTGGAGGCGCTGAGCGATCCGCAGACGCTGGCGCGCGAGATGGTCGTCGAGGTCGAGCACTCCACGCTCGGGTCCGTCAAGACGATCGGGCTTCCCATCAAGTTTTCGGAGACCCCGGGCAAAGTGCGATCAGGCGCACCGGTCTATGGAGAGCACACGAAAGAGGTTCTGGCCGAGCATGGGTTCGACCAGTCACGAATCGAAGCGCTCGAAAAAGAAGGCGCAATCGTCTCGGCCCGGGAACGACGCGAGGAACGCGTCGCCTGACCGGACGTCGATACGACAAAAACAAAAGATAAAGATCAGCTGGAGGAAATCATGGGTCGGACGTCAACATTTCTGCTCTCCGCAGCCGCAGCCGTGCTCGCCGGCACCATGCCGGCGCTCAGCGCCTGGCAACCGCAAAAGCCGATCGAGTTCGTGGCCACCGCCGGCCCCGGCGGCGGCACCGACAATCTCGCGCGCGCGGTGCAGAACATCATCACCAAGCACAAGCTGATCGAGCAACCGATCGTCGTCGTCAACAAGGGGGGCGGCAGTGGCGCTGAAGGCTATGTCTACGGCAAGGCCTCCGCCGGTGATCCCTACAAGGTGATCTTCGGCACCTCGAATGCCTGGCAGCAGCCGCTCGTCTCCAAGGTCGCCTTCAACTACACCGATCTCACGCCGATCGCGGCGATGGCGCAGGACGAGTTCCTGCTCTGGGTCAAGCAGGACGCGCCGTACAAGACTGCGAGCGATTATCTGAAGGCGGCCGCATCGGGCGAATTCAAGATGGGCGGCGCGCAGTCCAAGGACACCGACGAGGTGCTGACGCGCATGATCGAGAAGGTCGGCAAGGTCAAGCTGACCTATATCCCGTTCAAGAGCGGCGCTGAGACCGCTGTGCAGCTCGCCGGCGGACATCTCGACTCCCACGTCAACAACCCCAGCGAAAGCCTCGGGCAATGGCGCGGCAGCACGCAGCGCCCGCTCTGCGTGTTCAGCCCGAAGCGGCTGCCGCAGGGGCCGAAGGTCACCGCAACGGAAGGCTGGGGCGACGTTCCAACCTGCGTCGAGCAGGGCCTCGACATCAAGCAATATGAGCAGCCGCGTACCGTGTGGCTGCCCGGCAAGGTCTCGCCGGAGCAGGCCGCGTTCTATGTCGACCTCATGAAGAAGGTGCAGGCGACGCCGGAGTGGAAGGACTACATCGAGAAGACCTCCCAGGTCGACACGTTCCTCACCGGTGCCGAGCTCGAAAAATTCATCAAGGAGGACCTCGAGCGCATCAAGCAGGTCGCGGGCGAGCAGGGCTGGCTGGTGAGGTGAGGCCGAGGATGGGTTTCGATCGCGCCGCCAACTGTAGCCCTGGTCCTCATCCTGAGGGCCCGCCGGAGGCGGGCGTCTCGAAGGATGGCCGCGGATGCGATGTCTCCTGGAGCCGTCCTTCGACACGCGCGAAAAAGCGCGCTCCTCAGGACGAGGACTGTTTCGCCGGAGCTGCCCATGATCTCCCGTCGCGCGCTTGAACTTGCGACCGCCGTGCTCACCGGCAGCTTCGGCGTGGCCGTCGTCGTCTCCAGCCTCGACAACGGCATCGGCTGGTCCAGCGCAGGCGTGGACGCCGGCACATTCCCGTTCCTGACCGGGATCATCGTCGTGCTCGGCAGCCTCTACAATCTGGTGCGAGGCGTGGTGCCGGCCGCGACGCTCGCAAACGTTCCCATCGCGATCACGTCGATCGAGCTGCGCCGGCTCGTCGGCCTGTTCGTGCCGGCTGCCATCTTCGTCGCTGCGATCCCGCTCGCCGGGATGTACGTCGCCTCCGCTCTCTATGTCTTCGCGGTGCTGGCGATTCCCCGACACCAATCCGTGCCGCGCGCGCTGGCTATGGCAGGAGCTACGGCGCTCGCGCTCTACCTCGTGTTCGAGCGCATGTTCCAGGTCAGTCTGCCGCGCGGCGCACTGGCTTCCGCGCTCGGGTTCTGAGGGAGCAGCGGGATGGACAATCTCCAGGAGCTCCTGCACGGCTTCACCATCGCGGTCACGGTGCCGCATCTGGTCCTGATGGTGGTCGGCGTGCTGCTCGGCATTCTCGTCGGCGTGCTGCCGGGTCTGGGCGCGCCGAACGGCGTGTCGCTGCTCCTGCCGCTCACCTTCGGCATGCAGCCGGTCTCGGCCATCATCCTGCTCTCCAGCATGTATTGGGGCGCGCTATTCGGGGGATCGGTGACCTCCATCCTGTTCAATATCCCGGGGGAGCCGTCGTCGGTGGCGACCACCTTCGACGGCTATCCGATGGCGCGCGACGGCAGGCCGACCACCGCGCTCGCGACCGCCTTCGGTTCGGCGGCGTTCGGCGCGCTGGTCGGCGTCATCCTGATCACCTTCCTCGCCTCCTGGGTGGCGCAGGCTGCGCTCGCGTTCGGGCCGGCCGAGTATTTTGCCGTCTATTTTCTCGCCTTTGCCAGCTTCGTCGGCATGGGCGGTGCGGCGCCGATCAAGACCGTCGTGGCGCTGGCGCTCGGCTTTGCCATCGCCGCCATCGGCATCGACACAGTCTCCGGCAGCGTGCGCCTCACCATGGGCGTGGACGAACTCGTCAAGGGCGTCAGCTTCGTCGTGGCGGTGATGGGCCTGTTCGGCATTGGCGAACTGCTTGTCGCCGTCGAGGAGGAATTTCACGCGCGCGCCGTCTCGTCCAAGATCGATTGGCGCGAGGTGTTTCGCGCCGTCGGCCGCCTGCCGCGGCACGGCGTCGCCCTGCTGCGCAGCGCCGCGATCGGCTGCTGGATGGGCATCACGCCGGGCGGCCCGACCGCGGCCTCCTTCATGAGCTACGGCATCGCGCGCCGCTTTTCACGGCGCGGCCGACATTTCGGCACGGGCGAGGTCGAAGGCATCGTCTCGCCGGAGACGGCCGATCATGCCGCCGGCACCAGCGCGCTGCTGCCGATGCTCTCGCTCGGCATTCCGGGCTCGGCAACCGCGGCCGTGATGATGGGCGGGTTGATGATCTGGGGCCTCAATCCCGGGCCCATGCTGTTCGTGGACCAAAAGGATTTTGTCTGGGGCCTGATCGCCTCGATGTATGTCGGCAACATTGTCGCCGTCGCCCTGGTGCTGCTGACGGTCCCGGTGTTCGCCGCCCTGATGCGGATTCCCTTCGTGGTGATCGCGCCGCTGATCGTGATCATCTGCGTCGTCGGCGCCTATTCGGTGTCGAACTCCTATCTCGACGTCGTCATGATGCTCGGCTTCGGGGTCGTCGGCTATCTCTTCAAGAAGCTGTTCTATCCGCTGGCGCCGCTCGTGCTCGCGATCGTCATCGGCGACAAGGCCGAGGACGCCTTCCGGCAGTCGATGCTGATCTCCAAGGGATCTCTCGGCATTTTCTTTGCGAACAAGCTGGTGACGTGCCTGATCGTGGGCGGCATCGCGCTGCTGCTGCTTCCGCTTCTGTTGCAGCTGCCGCGGCTCTGGCGCAAACCTGCGTCGCCCGCGACCGATGCGCCAGTCCAGGAAAGGGCAATCATATGACCGCAAAGCCGCTGATTGTGCTGGCCATGGGAGATCCAGCCGGCATCAGCCCGGAGCTGACGGCCAAGCTCGTGGCGCAGGACGACATCCGCGCGCGCTGCCGGCTCGTCGTCATCGGCGACCGCCGCATTTTCGACGAGGGCGCGCGCATTGCCGGCGTCAAGCCGGAGCTGAAGATGCTAGAGCAGGGCGCCGATCTTCGCGCAGCGCAGGAAGATGCGCTGTTCGTCGATCTCCGCCACCTCGACCCCAGAGAGGTCGAGCCGAAGAAAGCGACCCTTGCCGGCGGAAAATTTGCGCTGGCCAATTACAGGCATGCGCTCGAGCTCGGCCGCGACGGCCATGTCGACGCGGTCTGCTTCACCCCCTTTAACAAGCAGGCGATGCGCCTTGCCCGTGCCGAGTACGACGACGAGATCGCGTTCTCCGCCGAGGTCGTCGGTCTCAAGACGCCGGCAAGCGAATTCAACGTGCTGGACCGGCTCTGGAACGCACGGGTCACCTCGCACATCCCGCTCAGGGACGTCGCTGCGAAGCTATCCGGCGAACGCATCCATCGCGCGCTCAGACTAACCGATTCCTGCATGCGCAACGCCGGCTTTGCGCGGCCACGCATCGCGGTCGCAGGCCTCAACCCCCATGCCGGCGACGGCGGCAATTTCGGCCGCGAGGAGATCGACGTGATTGCGCCGGTGGTCGCAGCAAGCCAGAGCGAGGGCATTGCCGCGGAGGGACCGTTTCCGGCCGACACCGTGTTCCTGCGCGCCAAGGCCGGCGCCTTCGATGCCGTGCTGACGATGTATCACGACCAGGGCCAGATCGCGATGAAGCTGATGGGTTTCGATCGCGGCGTGACCTTGCTCGGCGGCTTCCCGTTCCCGATCTGCACGCCCGCGCACGGCACCGCCTACGACATCGCGGGGCAGGGCATCGCCTCGATCGGCGCCAGCCGCGCCGCGTTGCTGCTCGCCGCGGAGATGGCGGCGCGTCGTCTCGGCTGAACTTGCACGCGCGAAGGGAGCGACCGCTGATTGCGCTCGCCTTGCGCGCAGACTTAGACTTTAGGGAAAAACTGGAAACTTCCGCCGTCGCGAGGAGTTGGCGCCCCATGAACATCTTCCACGTCGGAGCTGGAACATGGTCGACGACAGCCCGCTACGAACAGCGGTGGACACCGCTTGGTGCGTGTACCTTGCCCGGCATCGCAGCGTCGATGCAGCGGATGGCCGTCGTTGCCTGCTCGAGCGTCATCTGCAAGGGAGGCGGGAAGCGCGCGAGAGTAACGGTGATGCCCAGGAACTCGCAGCATTCGGGCTTGCCTATCTCGAGCGGCTTTCCGATGACGAATGTTGAGGCTCATCGAGGGCGGTATCTGTCGGCTGGCTAGCGCGAGCGCAAGGCCGGATTGGACCTTGCTCGCGATTTCGAACCTTCTGTCTGCGGCCATCGTGCTGATCGTGCGTTCAGCGATATAGCGAGCTCCAATGCGTATCGCCCAGCTGGCTCCGCTTGCCGAAAGCGTCCCTCCGAAGCTCTACGGCGGCACCGAGCGGGTGGTAGCCTGGCTTGTGGATGAGCTTGTCGAGCTCGGTCACGACGTCACGCTGTTTGCCAGCGGTGACTCCCGAACGAGAGGCAAACTCCACCCGGTATGGCCACGCGCGCTGCGTCTCGGCCGGAAGGGCGCCGATCCGAACGCAGCCTGCGCGATGCTGCTGGAAGCGATCGCGAGACGAGCCAACGACTTCGACGTGATCCACGCCCATATCGACTGGCTTCCGCTGCCGTTGCTCAGTCGCGTTGGCGTACCGTTCCTGACGACCATGCACGGCCGCCTTGACTTGCCTGGCTTGCCTGACGTGGTTCGGCAGTTCCCAGAAGCATGCTTCGTGTCGATCTCGGATCACCAGCGCCTGCCGCTTCCGGATGCGAAATGGATTGGGACGATCCAGCACGGGCTGCCGTCGGAGCTGTTGGACCCATCCTATGAGGAGGGATCCTATCTGGCGTTTCTTGGCCGTCTCACGGAGGACAAGGGTCCGGAGGACGCCATCCGCATCGCGCACGCAGCCCGGATGCCTCTTCGCATCGCCGCGAAGATTCCACGCGCCGAGACTGCCTACTTCAGGAAACACCTTGCGCCCCGGATCGACGGCGAGATGATCCAGCTTATCGGCGAAGTCGACGACGTGAAGAAGCAATCATTCCTTGGCGGAGCAGCCGCTCTGCTATTTCCGATCGCTTGGCCGGAGCCTTTCGGGCTGGTCATGATCGAGGCGATGGCGTGCGGAACGCCCGTGATCGCCTATCGCTCCGGCTCTGTCCCTGAGGTCATCGAGCACGGCCTAACCGGTTTCATCGTCGAGAACGAGGAGCAGGCGGTCAAGGCGGTCGGCGAATTGGGCAAGCTGGATCGAAGGAGAGTGCGCGCCCGCTTCGAGGAACGCTTCACCGCATACCGAATGGCGCGCCAGTACGAAGATCAGTACCGCAAGCTGGCTGCCGCGGCAGCTCGGAAGGTCAACACGCAAATGTCGGAAAGGTGAAGGGAGGCGGCGATGTCGCTGTGCTAGATCGCCGCGCCCAATGAGGTGTCGCCGAGCCGGATTCCTTCTGTTTTGCCCGACGTGTCAAAGAATCTTCGCGCGTGCAAAAACAGCGAGGTAAGACAACCCCTTGGCTACTGTGCATGGGGTTGTTTTCGCGAGTTTTGATCGAGGCGGGCCCGCTCGCCTCACGCGCCGCAGACGATCACGCCGTACCAGCCGAGCCCGCGATAGGTCTCGTAGCCTGGGGTGGCATGGAACGCGACCAGTGTGCCCGTGCGTTCCTGATAGAAGCCGGAGCGCTGGCCGTTCAGCGACAGCGAGATGCGTTCGCTGAGGATGCCCTGGCCGTCGGAGGCCGCGATCACGCGAAAATTGGAATCGACCAGCAGCACGCGCGCCTTGTCGCTGTCGCCGACGCGCACGCCCTGCACGATGGCGCGGGCCTGCGGCTCCCAGTCGAAATGGATGGCGAGCACCCCGATCGGTGCGCCATGAGCCTGGCCGCCGGCGCGGACGCTGGCGCAATAGGTCGCGACCTGCGCATTGCCGAGCAGCGGCTGGTTCTCGACGTCGCCGGCGACATAATCGTCGCCGGAGCGAAGGCCTTTCGCGTCGCGAAACCATCTGGTGTGGGCGACGTTCTGGCCGACGACGCGGAAGCGGTCGGCGCGGCCGTTGGCGATGACGTTGCCGTCGAGGTCGCAGAGCCAGAGATCGAGATAGACGGTGTAGGCCCCGAGGATCACGCCGAGGCGCTGCGAGGCATGGGAGACGGCCGCAGCACTGGGCGAGGCCGCGCAATCGACCACGGCGGAATCGGTCGCCCACCAGCGCACATCGCAGGTGCGTTCGTAGAGATTGCGGTCGATCAGCTCGATCGCGTTGAGCGACAGGTCGACCATGCGCTCGCCGCGGGAGCGCTGGCTCATGCGGTCGATCGAGGCGACGAGATCGCCGGTGCGTTTGGTCAATTGGGTCTCGAGCTCGCGGGCGATGGTCTCGACCTGCTGGCCGACGCCGCGCACCTCCTGCGCCACCACCGCAAAGCCCGCGCCTTGCGCGCCGGCGCGCGAGCTTTCGATCAGCGCGTTCAGCGCCAGCATCTTCATCTGGTTGGTGATCTGCTGGATCGACTTGGTCTTGTCGACCGCGATCTGGTTGACCTCCGCGGTGAGGCGGTTGATCAGCGCGGAGATGTCGGAATCATCGTCCGCGGGCTCGGTGGCGATCGGCTTGGCTTTCAGACCCAGCGCAGCAGACATCGGGGACTTCCCTTGGCAATGAGGTCTGATCTGCAATGAACCCGGAACAACGACTTACAGATCGAATACGATTCTTTTTCGAGGATTCCGCCTAACGCCTGCTTAATTTGCTGTTTGACGGGATGCCTAAATGATAGTCAGTGCGCCCGTCGGGGCGGCCATCCACCGCTTTGTGCGGCCGGACCGTTGCAAATCCGTCCCGGATGCCGACCAATCCCCTGAAGCCAGTGACTCTGCGTTCGCGTGACCGCCTGGCCCTTCGAGTTCCCCAACATCTGCCTCTGTCATGACGCCGCCAGCCACCGCCTTGCCTATCGAAGCGCCCCAGGCCTTCCTGGGCGTGGCGCGCTCGCTCACCGACAAGCTGTGGCGCGACCGGCTTGATGCCCGCGGGGCAGCCCAGGCGCTCGCCATCGTGCAGCGGCACCAATTGCCGGAACTGCTGGCGCGGGTACTGGCGGGCCGCGGTGTCGACATCGACGCGGTGTCCGACTTTCTCGATCCGACCATCCGAAAGCTGCTGCCGGACCCGTTCACGGTGACGGAGATGGAGGCCGCTGCCAAACGCATTGCGGATGCCGCGACCAAGGGCGAGAAGGTTGCGATCTTCGGCGACTACGACGTCGACGGCGCGACCTCGGCGGCGCTGCTGGCCTGGCATCTGCGCCATTGCGGGCTCGATCCGCTGATCCATATTCCCGACCGGATTTTCGAGGGCTATGGCCCCAACACGGAAGCGGTGCGCGCGCTCGCGGCCAAGGGCGCCACGCTGCTGATCACAGTCGATTGCGGCACCACCAGCATAGAGCCGCTCGCCGAGGCGAAGCGCCTCGGCATGTCCGTGGTCGTGATCGACCACCACCAATGCGGCCTCGATCTCCCCGAGGTCGACGCGCTGGTCAATCCGAACCGCCCCGATGACCTCTCCGGCCTCGGTCATCTCGCCGCCGTCGGCCTCGTGCTGGTGACGCTGGTGGCGGTCAACCGCGAGCTGCGCCAGCGCGGCTTCTGGACCAGCGAGATGCCCCAGCCCGATCTCCTGGGCATGCTGCATCACGTCGCGCTCGGCACCGTCGCCGACGTCGCGCCGCTGATCGGTCTTAACCGCGCCTTCGTCGCCAAGGGGCTGATCGCGATGCGGCGGCGCGACCATGTCGGCCACACCGCGCTGATGGACGTGGCGCGGCTCAACGGCCCGCCGGAGGCCTGGCATCTCGGCTTCATGCTGGGCCCGCGCGTCAATGCCGGCGGCCGTATCGGGCGCGCCGATCTCGGCGTGCGGCTGCTGCTCGAAGGCGACAGCGTCGAGGCGGCGCGGATCGCGGCCGAGCTCGACCGTCTCAACAGCGAACGTCGCGTCATCGAGCAGGCGGCGGAAGCCCAGGCCGAAGCCGAGGCGCTGGCCTCGATCGGGTTGGAGGACAAGCTCGCCGTGATCGTCACGGCCTCGGAAGGCTGGCATCCCGGCGTGGTCGGCCTCGTTGCCTCCCGCCTGAAGGAGAAGTTCTCGCGGCCGGCCTTTGCCATTGCGCTGGAGCCGGGCGGCATCGGCACCGGCTCCGGTCGCTCGATCGCCGGCGTCGATCTCGGGAAGGCGGTGCGGCAGGCGGTCGCCGACGGCATCCTGCTCAAGGGCGGCGGCCACGCGATGGCCGCGGGCGTGACGCTGCGCAAGGAGAAGCTCGCCGAATTCCGCGCCTATCTCGAGACCGCGCTGGCGCGCGACGTCGCCGAGGCGCGCCACGTCAACGAGCTCTATATCGACGGCGCGGTCTCGGCGCGTGCGGTGACGCCGGAGCTTGCGGCGACGCTCAATCGCGCCGGTCCCTTCGGCAGCGGCAATCCGGAGCCGGTGCTGGCGCTGCCGGCGCACCAGCTCGTGTTTGCCGACGAGGTCGGCCAGTCGCATCTGCGCCTGCGCTTCAAGGCGGGCGACGGCGCCATCGTCAACGGCATCGCGTTCCGTTCAGTCGGCCAAAAGCTCGGCAATGCGCTGCTCGCCAATCGCGGCCAGCAGATGCATGTCGCGGGCTCGTTGTCGGTCGATCGCTACCAGGGCGCCGAGCGCGTGCAATTCCGTGTCGTCGACGTCGCGCTACCGGACCAGGGGCCATCCGTGATTAGATGACGCATGATCCGGAAAAGTGCGAAGCGGTTTTCCGACAACGATCAAAGACAACGGTTCCAAACAACAAAAAAAGGGAGTGAGCATGGCAGGGCAGGTTGAGGGCAAGGTCGCGCTGGTGACGGGTGGCGCCTCCGGCATAGGCGAGGCCATCGTCGAGCTGTTCGCGCGCGAGGGCGCGACTGTCGTCATCACCGATATCGACGAGCTGCGCGGCCCGGAGCTCGCCAGGCGCGTAACAAACGTGGGCGGCAAGGCGACCTTCCTGGAGCAGGATGTCACGAGCGAAGAGCGCTGGATCGAGATCGTCGCCGAGATCGCAAAGCGATATGGCCGGCTCGACGTGCTCGTCTCAAATGCCGGGATCGGCATCTCCGTGCCTTCGATCGTCGACATGACCCTCGCCGACTGGCGCAAGCAGAACGCGATCAACCTCGACGGCGTGTTCCTCTCGGTCAAGCATTGCCTGCCTTTGATGCGCAAGATCGGGGGCGGCTCGATCGTCATGATGTCCTCGCTGGCGGGACTGCGCGGCTCGCCCGGATTGTCGGCCTATTCGGCGACCAAGGGCGGCGTGCGGCTGTTCGCCAAATCCATTGCGATGGAGTGCGCGGCGGCGGGCGACGGCATCCGGGTCAACTCGGTTCACCCCGGCATCATCGACACCCCGATCTGGGGCAAGATCCCGACGGGGGCGGCCGGCGCCGGCCAGAACGCCCCGATCGATCCGGAGGAGCGCGCCAAGGTGGTGACGCCGCTTGGTCGTGCGGGCCAGGCGGCGGAGATCGCCTCGGGCGTGCTATACTTGGCTTCCGATGCCTCGCGCTACGTCACCGGCAGCGAGCTCGTCATCGACGGCGGCATGAATGCCGGCGGCGTGCCGCGGCGCGCTTGAGCTGCGCAGGGCAGGGTGGCGGCCGCAGGGGCTGACGCGCAGGCGCAGTCCCTGTACAACACTGGGCAGCTCCCGACCGAAAGAGGTGTCCTTCGCCATGGCGCACAGCCTTCACGCTTCTTCACCCGCGCCCGCGCCATTCCGTTCCAACCGGCCGGATCTCGCCACCGACGCGATCCGCACCGCGCGCGAGGATCTCGCCGCCTGCTTCCGCATGGCCGCGCGCAACGGCTTTGAGGAGGGCATCTGCAACCACTTCTCGGCCGTGGTGCCCGGTCATGACGATCTGTTCCTCGTCAATCCCTACGGCTACGCCTTCCGCGAGCTGACCGCGTCGAAGCTGTTGATCTGCGACTTCCACGGCAACGTGCTCGACGGCGAGGGCGTGCCCGAGGCGACCGCGTTCTACATCCATGCCGAGATGCACAGGCTGCTGCCGCGCGCCAAGGTCGCCTTCCACACCCACATGCCCTACGCGACAGCGCTGTCGATGACCGAAGGCGAGCCCCTGATCTGGGCCGGCCAGACCGCGCTGAAATTCTACGGCCGCACCGCGGTCGACCGCGACTACAATGGCCTCGCGCTCGACAGCCGCGAAGGTGCCCGCATCGCCTCCGCCGTCGGCGCTGCCGACATCGTCTTCATGAAGCATCACGGCGTGATGGTGCTGGCGCCGACCATCGCGGAAGCCTGGGACGATCTCTATTATCTCGAGCGCGCCGCCGAGGTGCAGGTGCTGGCGATGTCGACGGGGCGAAAGGTGCTGCCGGTCGATCCCGCCGTTGCGGCGGAGACCTACAGGCAGATGCGCGAGGGCGATTCCGAATCCGCCCGGCTGCATCTCGCCGCGATCCGGCGGCAGCTCGATGCGGAAGAGCCGCAATATCGGCACTGACCACGATGTCATTCCGGGCGCGCTAGAGCTGCGCGTATCAGCGGGCCGCGTCGAACTCTGACTTCAGCCAGTGTCGTACAGCCTCGACCGGCTCGGTGAGCGGCCGGTCGCGGCTGCGGACCAAGTGCAGCGAAGAGCCTTCCAGCTCCGGCCCGAATGGTGCGACCAGCGTTCCCTGCGAAAGTTCGTCGGCGACGAGCACAAGACTGTGCAAAGCGACACCAGCGCCGGCGACGGTTGCCTGGATGGCATGGGTTTCATCGCTGAAACGCACGCCGGCGCGCGCATCAACGTCGTCAATGCCGGCCGTCTTGAACCAGCGCCGCCAGGTCGGATTTCGGGCATCACGACGGTGCCAGTCGAAATGTAGCAGCGTTGCTGAGCGCAGGTCGCTCGGTCTTCGGATGCCCAAGCGCGGACTGACCACCGGTGCGAAACGATCGGCCGTGAGCGGCTCGGCAATCAGATCGGGATAAGGACCGGAACCGTAGCGAAGTGCGAGATCCGCGGTCGAATTGAGATCGGCCACCTCC
This sequence comes from Bradyrhizobium sp. NBAIM14, assembly GCF_020193895.1. Lineage (NCBI taxonomy): Bacteria > Pseudomonadati > Pseudomonadota > Alphaproteobacteria > Hyphomicrobiales > Nitrobacteraceae > Bradyrhizobium > Bradyrhizobium sp. NBAIM14. The sequence continues at coordinate 36,776 of NZ_JADYVQ010000008.1, forward strand.
AAGCTCGCAAGCAATGTGAGATCAATGTCGGCTCTGCTCTTTCGGAGCCCAGCAAGACGCGGCACCAGCCATTTGGCTGTGAAAGCCGGCGTCGCCGAAAGTGTGACCACCGCCCGGCGTCGCTTCCGGCTCAATCCCTCCAGAACACGCGCAAACGCATCAAAGCCGTCGCGCAGGACCGGAAGCAGGACCTGACCTTCCGCGGTGAGCAGAACCTGCCGCGTCCGGCGCTCGAACAGCCTGACCCCGACCGTCTGCTCCAGCTGTCGCACCTGATGGCTGATCGCGGTCGGCGTGACGTGAAGCTCATCGGCGGCGCGCTTGAAGCTGAGGTGACGTGCCGCCGCTTCAAATGCACGCAATCCCGCCAGCGGAGGAAGCCTTCTCATCGCGAACTCAAGGATGAATGCAGTTCATCCATAAGCTGAGCAACTTTCGTTTGTCAACGACGGGGCCTGAACCGATCTATTGAGAACAGATGAGAGGAGTTCTGCAATGCAACTGCTACAAATCGATTCAAGCGCGCGGTTAGAGCCTTCAGATGCAAATCCGCGCGGTTCGCACACCAGGCGTCTGACTCAGCGTTTCGTCCAACGATGGCTACAGTCGCGGCCGGGGGATCGCGTCGTCAGCCGCGACCTCGGTCGCTTCGCACCGAGTCCGGTGACGGACGACTGGGTCAAGGCGGCCTTCGCGAAGCCCGATCGGCGCGAGCCATGGATGAGAGAGGCTTTGGCGGAAAGCGATGCGCTGGTCGACGAGTTGCTCACAGCTGATCTGATCGTCGCGGGCGTGCCAATGTACAACTTCGGTGTGCCAGCGCAGTTCAAGGCATACATAGACAACGTTGTTCGGGTCGGACGCACATTCGGCTTCGACCGATCATGTCCGGACAATCCATATTCGGCGCTGCTTGCGGGCATGGACAAGCGTCTTGTCCTGCTCGGCTCGCGCGGAGACTACGGGTACGATCCGGGCGGGCGCATGGCCGCCGTCAATCATGTCGAAGGAGCCGTCCGGGACGTGTTTGCCTTCATCGGGATCACGGCCTTCCACAGCATCGCAGTCGAGTACGACGAATTCGCCGACGAACGGTTGCAGGCGTCGATTGCCGCGGCCGAGCGTACCGTGGATGACCTCGTCGACGAGCTGCTGAAGCTGACAGAACAGCGAAACGCGGCTTAAGGGTCGGCTGCAGCTGCGGCGAGGCGCCAGCGCCGGCGCTTCCGGCCGTGCTAGTTGGTTTGCCGCAGCTTGGCCAGCACCTTCAGCCCGCCGTAGCCATCGGCTGGCGCGATCCCGACTTTCTGCTGAAACTCCTTGACTGCCTTCATGGTGTCGTTGCCGACGCGGCCGTCGGTGCCGCCGGTGTCGAAGCCGGCCTTGGTCAGGCGCGTCTGCATCTCCTGCACTTCGGCGAGCGTCAACGCACGCTCGGAGCCCGGGAAGGGCTGGATGAAGGCCGGAGCTCCCAGGCAGCGATCCCCGAGATGGCAGATCGCCAGCGCGTAGTTCATGGAAGGGTTGTAGCTCTTCACCGAGTAGAAATTCGGCCCGAGCAGGAAGGTCGGCCCGCCCGCAACCGGCGTCCACATCTGCGCGGATGCGTTGGGCTGCGGAAATGGTTGGCCGTCGGCACGCGTCACGCCGGCCGCCTGCCAGGCCGCATAGGTCCGGCTGCCGCTCATGTTGGCGGGCGCGCGCACCTCGTAGCCCCAGTGCTCGCCGCGATGCCACTTGCCACGATTGACGAGATACTTTGCCGTCGAGCCCAGCGCGTCGTCGGGCTTGCCGAATGGCGAGACCTTGCCGTTGCCGTCATAGTCGATGCCGACATTGAGCCAGACCTCCGGCATCCATTGCGAATGGCCCATCGCGCCGGCCCATGATCCCCGCATGTCCTCAGGCGTGGACCAGCCCTTGTCGACGATGCGCAGTGCATTGATCAGCTCGGTCTCCCAATAGGCCTTGCGGCGCGGCTCGTTCCAGGCGAGCGCGGCGAGCGATGGAAATACCGGCCGCATGTGGTTCTGCTGCACCAGCGGATCGCCATAGGCGGACTCGACGCCCCAAAGCGCCAGCAGCGTGCCGCGCTCGACCCCGAAATCGCGCTCGATGCGGGCGAACAGCGCCTCGTTGTTCTTCAGCGCGATCTTGCCGTTGATGATGCGCCAGTCCGAGACGCGGCGGTTGATGTACTGCCAGACCTGCTCGCGGAATTCGGGCTGGTTGCGCATCTGCGCGAACACGCTCATGTCCGGTTCGACCCGTCCCATCGCTCGCTGCCATGTCGCGGCGGAAATACCTTTTGCCATCGCGCGCGCACGAAAGCTCTCGCGCCATTCGTCGAAGCCGGGAGGCGCGGCGAGAGCGCGGGTGGGAAGCGCGAGCAAAGCGGCTGCACCGAGCGTCGACTGGAGCAGGGCGCGGCGTGTGTGACGGGGCGAGGAATCAGTGTGCTTCATGGGCACATTCTAGCCGGAAACATGGCACGCGTGAGTCGGTTCCGAAACGGCCGCGTGCGGCAACTCGGCCCGACCCCGTCGGTCGTTCCCACCGGAACAAGTGCCGGACTCCCGCATTCCTCCCACGCCAGGAGGAGAAGAGTCGGTCCTGGTACGGCCGGCCTTCCTGGTTCATCGAATCGTCGGGGTGGAATGAAGATACGCACGCATGCCGAAAGCCATATCGTCGAACTCGACGACGGATCGCAATGGAAGATCTTTCCCGGCGACCTCGCGACGACGCTGAGCTGGAAGCCCGAAACCGATCTGCGTCTGGAGCCGAGCGGTGAGCGGGTGAATTCGCACGTGCTGGTCAATCCCGCCGACCAGACCCGCGTGCGGGTGATCGCGGCCGACGAGAGCTGGCCGGACGGCGCAGTCAAGAACGCCTTGAAAGGCGGGTAGCACCAGCGGCCACGACAGCCGCGAATGCCGGCCGCCTAGTCCTCCTTAAGCTCAGCCGCGATTCCGGAAAGCCAACGCCGGATCGTGGTTTCCGCCTTTGAATCCAAATTGCGAGCGAGCCGCTTCTCCAATTCGAGCACACGCTGCCGGCACGCCTTCAAAAGCGTCGCGCCTCGCGGCGTCAGCGTCCATTGCTGGATGCGGCCGTGAACGGGATGAGGCGTCATCGCAATCGCGCCGTCGCGTTCGAGATTGCGGATGATGACGCCGACGGTCTGGGGCGTCAGGAAGGTGAGGCGGGCGACATCGGCTCCCGACAGGCCCGGATAGGCGTTCAGCATCGTCAGCACCGCGAATTGCGGCGAGGTCACGCCGAGATCGGCGAGCGTGCGTTCCATCGTCAGCCGAACGGCGGCGTGGGCTTGGCGCAGCAGGTAACCGAGATAGCCTTGCTCGCCGCGCTTGCCTTCGCCCGGTGCTGGAACGTGCACCGCACCGGCTGCAACGGCCTTGGGTCCCGATTGCGATTTCGTGACATTCGTCTTGCGCGACATATAAGAGCTCTTATAAGATGTCCGTGCTCTTATAATATGCCGAGGTGAATGGCAATGTCACACGCCCGCAGCGAATATGAAGATTTCAAGCGGATCGCGCCCGATGCGTTTGATCTGGTGCTGGCGCTGGGCCAGCTTGCGGCCAAGGCCGGCCTCGACAAGCAACTGCTCGAGCTGGTCAAGCTGCGCGCCTCGCAGATCAACGGCTGCGCGTTCTGCGTGCAACACCACGTCCTGCTGTCGGAACGGATCGGCGTTCCCCTCGACAAGCTTCATCTGCTCGCGGTCTGGCGCGAGGCGCCGATCTTTTCGCCGCGCGAGCGGGCCGCGCTCGCCTGGGCCGAGGCGCTGACCTGTCTGCCCGACGGCGTCAGCGAGGAGGTTTACGCCGAGGCGTCCCGCGAATTCTCCGAGACTGAACTGACGTATCTGACCTCGGCGGTCGCCTCGATCAACGTCTGGAACCGGTTTGGCGCGGCGTTTCGCTGGACGCCTGCACAGCGGCCGGCGGCCGCCGTCGCAGCTTCGTCCTGACGGAGAGAGGGGAGGATCACGATGACAGTCATGAGCCTTTCTGCCGTGCAGTGTCCGGCGCCGTCACGTTCGACAGCGCTTGCGGTCGTCGCGGGATTTGTCTGCGCGCTGGCGATCGGCAAAGCCCTGCCGGTGACGATCGATAGTGTGTCCAGCGCCCTCGCGCCGCTCTGCGCCACGGCGGCGGAGGGCTCGCCGCTCGACAAGGTCGAGCCGATCGGCTCCTACGCACTTCCGAACGTGCCCGGCAAGCGCGTGACCATCGTGCGCGTGTCCTATGGTCCAGGCGGGTTTTCGCGGCCGCATCGTCACTCCGGCTCCGTCACCGCCTACATCACCAAGGGCGAGATCCGCTCGCAGCTCGGCGGCGGCCCGGTCGAGACGTTCGGCGTCGGCCAGTCCTTCTTCGAACCGCCGGGCTCGACGCATCTGGTCTCGGCCAATGCCAGCATGACCGAGCCGGCGGAACTGATCGCGGTGTTCGTGGCGGATGAGGGCGCGCAGCTGACGACGTTCCTGGAATAGGCTGCGCGCGTCATCCGCAATGGCTGCGCTCAGGCCGATCGCGATCGCCTCAACCGCTTCCAGGCCGGCGCGAGTCCGTATTGGACGACCGGAATGGCGACTGCGCCGACGAGCAGTCCAAGCGCACCCGAGATGGCTGCCTCGACCGACCATTCGACGATGCCGGCAACGGATGGAAGGAGATGTGCGGCAGCCTCGGTTATGGCATGGACCGTGTGGCCGATCGCGGGTGGGCCGTATTTCTCGATGCCGTGCAGGATGATGCCACCGCCGACCCAGATCATGGCGGCGGTGCCGATCGTGCTCAGCACCGCCAGGAAAACGGGCATGCCGCGGACGAGCGCGCGCCCAAGCAATCGGATCGCGCCGCCGGCGAGCGAGGCGCCGTCGAACCGCGCGAGGGCGATGCCGGCATCGTCCGCTTTCACGATCAGGGCCACCACGCCATAGACACCAACGGTGATGAAGAGGCCGACCAGCGCCAGCACCAGCGCCTGCGTCCAGATGCTGCCCGCCGGGAGGGCCGCCAGCGTGATCGCCATGATCTCCGCCGACAGGATGAAATCCGTCTTGATGGCGCCAGCGACCTTCTCGTCCTCGACCGACTGGGCATTCAACGCAATCGGCTCGAGCTGAGCTTCGTGCTGGTGCGCATGATGCGGCATCACGGCTTCGAGCACCTTTTCGGCGCCTTCATAGCAGAGAAAGGCGCCGCCCAGCATCAGCAGCGGCGTGACCGCAGCGGGAAGGAAATAGCCGAGCAGCAGGGCAATCGGCAGCAAGATCAGCAGCTTGTTGCGTAGCGATCCGACCGCGATCTTGCCGACGATCGGCAGCTCGCGTTTCGAAGCGAAACCGATGACGTAGTTCGGCGTGACCGCCGCATCGTCGATGACCACGCCAGCCGCCTTTGTGCCTGCCTTGGCTGCCTGGCTAGCGACATCGTCGAGCGAGGCTGCAGCCACCTTTGCGATCCCCGCGATATCGTCGAGAAGACCGATCAGTCCGACACTCATCAACTCATCCTTCTTCGTTCGAGCGGGGGAGTGCGCGACCAGATGCGTCCTGCCCGCTCCAGCAACGAACCAGCACGCTGTCAGTTCTCCTCGCCGCCCGCTCCCTCGCGCAAGTCAGGCTTGAGCACGTCTTCCGGCAGCGCATGGGCCACCGGCTGCGCCGTGACCGCGATCTCCGGGCCGATCTCGCGGCCGCGCGCGCGGATCAGCCGTTCATAGGCCGAGACCAGCGTCGCGTAGGGGCTGACCCAGATCCAGCCATCGCGGGTGAACACCTGGACGTCGAAATGCAGGTGCATCGAGGTGCCGGCGGGACGGTCGAGGTAGTTCGAGATCACGCCGATCTTCTCGCCTTCGGTGACGATGCGGCCGTTGATGACGCCATCGGCGTTCATCGCATGCGGATTCATGTGCATGTAGCGGAAACGGATGTGCTCGGTGCGGCTATTGACCTGAAGCGTTGCGGCCTGGTCCTTGGCGCCACGGATAACGATCGCGTCACGCACGGCGACGACGCCGCGCCGCTTGGAATCGCAGGGCTCGCGGCCTTCGCCGGGCGGCGGGCAGTCGGCGGCGCGGATGTCCTCGCCCTGGTGGCCGTAACCTCCGCCGCATTGCCACACCTCGAAACTACGCGACTCGCAGAAATTGTCGCGCCAGGGATAAGCGGTCGGGCCTTCGCTCTTGTCGCGCTTGCCGAAGGATTGGGAGCGCACGAAGGCGGGCGCCTTCTCCAAGGGAAAGCGGATCTGGGCATAGGCCATGGCGTCGGGATGACCGCCCTGCTTGCGGTAGCCGGTGTTCGGAATGATGTCGCCGCTCGGCCGGTAGCTGAAATCCGGTGAACGCACCGCGGGCCGGTCGATAATGTTGGAGGCAACGTCCGCCAGGGGCCGCATGCGCTGGCCCCCTGCGACGCGCAGTGCCTTCAGGAAGCGCTCGGCGACGGGATAGGCCTCCTTGCAGGCGAGCCGCCGTGGCCTCGCGACACTGTCGAGGCACTGGATCGAGACCACATAGGCGGCGCCGAAGCGGGTGAAGGCGTAGCGCACATAGCCTTCCCGGATGAACCTGCGTAGATCCGGGTAGGTTGAGGCGAGCGGCTTGACTGGCTCGCCCTTGCCCCCGGCCGGATCGGCGATGTCGTAGATCAGCGCCGAGCCCGTGATCTGCACCTCGACGGGCTTTGCGTACACCCGGCTCGGCATGCCGTCACCGGCGCCGGGCTCGAGCGAGAAGGTCGCGCTGTAGCCGGCAGGACCGGCATCGAACATGTCGACGGGATTGAAGTCGGCCTGGTAGCGCGACAGCGCGAGCGTCGCCGGCGCGCCGCTGCGCTGCGCGTCGAGATACGCGGCGGCGTCGAACGGCAGCAGCACGGGGACGGGACTTCGGGTAATGCCGGTGAAGAAGCGCGAGGAGACCGCGTTGAGCTGCACCAGTGCCGGCATCGCGCGCGGATCGTAGCGCGGTACCGAACGGCGCGGTGCGAAGATGAAGTCGCCCGCAATCTGGGGACGGCTGTTGATCTCGCTGCGAAGCTGGTCGAGCGCCGCGCGCCACTCGATGCGCAGGGCCGTCAGCGAGGGGCTGCGGAATTCATCCGCAGCGATCGGTGCAGCAACGAGGAGCGACGGCAACGCCAGGAGAAGCGAGACGAAGCGGAGACTGTTCCTGCCCACTGCTTCGCCCCCCGGCGGTACCTGTTCCGATCCTCAATGGCTCGTTTAGTCCTTAGCACGCTCGGAGTAGGAGCCGTCTTCGGTCATCACCACAATGCGCGTGCCGACCGAGATGTGCGGCGGCACGGTGGTGCGCACGCCGTTGGACAGCACCGCCGGCTTGTAGGAGGAGGAGGCGGTCTGGCCCTTGGTCACCGGCTCGGTCTCCACCACTTCCAGCGTCACGCGCTGCGGCAGTGCGATCGACACCGGATTGGTGTCATGCATCGACAGTTTGACGGTCATGTCCGGCTGAAGATACGCGGCCGCGTCGCCGACGACGTCCTTGGAAACCTGAACCTGGTCGTAGGTCTCGGGGTTCATGAAGTGGTAGCCATCGCCATCTTCGTAAAGGAAGGTGTAGTTGCGCTCTTCGATGGTGGCCTTTTCGACCTGGTCGGTGGTCTTGTAGCGTTCCGAGATCTTTACCCCGTCCGAGATTCGGCGCATTTCGATCTGGCTGACCGGGGTTCCCTTGCCGGGATGGATGTTCTCGGCGCTCACGACGACATAGAGCTTGCCGTCTTGCTCGATCACGTTGCCCTTGCGAATAGAACTGGCGATGACTCTCAAAGCTGTATTTCCTGCTTGCTTGGCCCGGCACCAGCCAGGACGTGGTCGAATTGCTGGGGGACTTGGGGCCTCAAACCGGACCTCGGCACCCGTTTCGGGCCGCAACATACTGATTTTGCCGTTGGATGCCAGCATTTTGCTGCCGGCCGGGGCGGTCGGTTGATGGCTGGGGACAAGCCGATGTCGCCGTCCTGGTCGCCCGCGCGCCACCTCGACCGACGGCCGTTCCTCCAGGCCAGGGGCGCCGTGACCGGAGCTTTGCGGGGTTTTTTCGCCGAACAGGGGTTTGTGGAAGTCGAAACCTCCGTTCTCCAGGTCTCTCCGGGCAACGAGACCCATCTGCACGCCCCCAGGACCGAGATCATGCGGCCCGACGGCAGCCGGGCCAGCCGATACCTGCGCACCTCGCCCGAATTCGCCTGCAAGAAGCTGCTGGCAGCGGGCGAGACGCGGATTTTCGAGTTCGCACGGGTGTTCCGGGACCGCGAGCGCGGCGACCTGCATCTGCCCGAGTTCACCATGCTGGAATGGTACCGGGCGGGAGCGCCCTATGATGCCATCATGGCCGATTGCGTCGTCGTGATCGCCCGAGCGGCGCAGGCGACCGGGATCGAAGCCTTCTCCTTCCGCGGCCGAACCGCCGATCCCTTCGCCGAGCCGGAGCTCCTGACGGTCGCGGGCGCCTTCGCGCAGTTCGCCGGCGTCGACCTGCTGTCGACAATCTCGGGCGGCGAGGGTAACCGTGCGGCGCTCGCCGAGGCGGCAGCCGGGAAGGTCCGTGTCGCCGAGGATGACACCTGGTCCGACATCTTCAGCAAGGTGCTGGTCGAACACGTCGAGCCACATCTGGGGCAGGGGCGTTTGACCATCCTGTTCGAATACCCATCTCCAGAGGCGGCGCTGGCGCGGGTGAAGACGGACGATCCGAGGGTCGCCGAACGTTTCGAGATCTATGCCTGCGGCGTCGAGCTCGCCAACGGCTTTGGAGAGCTGACCGATGCCGGGGAGCAGCGCAAACGCTTCACGGAGTCCATGACGGAGAAGCAGCGCCGCTACGGCGAAGCCTATCCGCTCGACGAGGATTTTCTGACGGCGGTCGCCGCAATGCCGGAGGCGAGCGGTGTCGCGCTCGGCTTCGACCGGCTGGTGATGCTGGCGAGCGGCGCCACACGAATTGATCAGGTGGTGTGGACACCGCCTGCGGATGAGAGATGACAAAGACGAACCTTGCACGCACTCTGCGCGAACCTGCCGAGCTGGTAGCCGAGGGCCTGGTCCCCGCATCGGCGCTGCCGGCGCTCGAACGCGTCGCCGCGCGCTATGCCGTGGCGATCACGCCGGATCTGGTCGGGCTGATCGACGCGACGGATCCCGACGATCCCATCGCGCGGCAGTTCGTTCCTGTTTCGGCCGAGCTCGAGGCGCAGCCGGGCGAGAATGCCGATCCGATCGGCGATCACCCGCATTCGCCGGTGGCGGGAATCGTGCACCGCTATCCCGACCGGGTGTTGTTCAAGCTCGTGCACGTCTGCGCGGTCTATTGCCGCTTCTGCTTCCGCCGCGAGATGGTCGGGCCCGGCAAGGAGAATGCGCTGTCGGAGAGCGCCTATCGCACCGCGATCGACTACATCCGGTCGCATGACGAGATCTGGGAAGTGATCCTGACCGGCGGCGATCCCCTGATGCTGTCGCCCCGGCGGATGAGCGAGATCATGGCTGACCTTGCGGCCATCGATCACGTCAAGATCATCCGTCTCCACACCCGTGTCCCGGTGGCCGAACCAGCGCGCGTCAGCGCGGAGATGGTTGCAGCCCTGAAGGTTGCGGGCGCGGCCACCTGGGTCGCGGTACACGCCAATCACGCGCGCGAACTGACGGGGGCCGCGCGCGATGCCTGCGCGCGGCTCGTCGATGCTGGAATTCCCCTGGTGAGCCAGTCCGTGCTTTTGCGCGGCGTCAATGACGACATCGCCGCTCTCTCGGATTTAATGCGAGCTTTCGTCGAATGCCGGATCAAGCCCTATTATCTGCACCACGGCGATCTCGCCCCGGGAACGGCGCATCTGCGCACGACGTTGGCAGAGGGGCAGGCCTTGATGCGGCAGTTGCGCGGGCGGGTGTCGGGCCTGTGTCAGCCGGACTATGTCATCGACATTCCCGGCGGTGCCGGCAAGTCGCCGGTGGGTCCGAATTACGTGTCGGCGGTGAAAAATACCGCAAACGAGACAAGTGAAGCGGAATCAGAAACGCGCTATCGTATCGTCGATTATTGCGGCGACGTTCATCTCTATCCGCCCGAGGCATGAGTGGCGATGGCATCGACGCTGACTTGAGTGCTGGGCTTGGACGCTGATTTGAGAATGGAGAAATGGACATGACGAAGATCATGCTGGCAGTATCGCTCGTGGTCTTGCTTGGCGGCGCGGCTGTTGCGCAGACCGGCGGCTCCAAGGGATCGACCTCAAGCGGCGCATCGTCCGGGTCGGTGTTGCCGGCGCCGGTCGGTCATCGCCAGCCGCGTGCCAGCGATGTGCCTAGCGAGAAGAATCTGAGCGATCCCAACGATCCGCTCAGCAAGGAAAACCAGGCGCTCGACAAGAAGATCAAGAGCATCTGCCGCGGCTGCTGAGGCTTTCACCTCTCCCCGTCGGGGAGAGGTGAGGAATGAGCCATCCCAAGCTCGGCCATCCGTCAGGCTGATCGCTCGTGCAGTCCGGCGCGCCGGATGTTGCGGCGGATTTCGACCGCGTCGGCGAGCTGCTCGAACGTCTTCGACGTCGTTGCCCAGTCAATGCAACCGTCCGTGATGCTCTGCCCATAAGTGAGCGGCTTGCCCGGTACGACATCCTGCCGGCCGGCGACGAGATTGCTCTCGATCATCACGCCCATGATGCGGCTCTCGCCGCCCGAGATCTGACGGGCGATATCGGCCATCACCAGCGGCTGGTTCTCCGGCTTCTTGCTCGAATTGGCATGGCTGGCATCGACCATTACCAGCGGGGCAACGCCGGATTTGGTCAATTCGTTGCAGGCCGACGCAACGCTTGCCGCGTCGTAGTTCGGCTCAGCTCCGCCGCGCAGGATGATGTGGCAGTCCTCGTTACCGGCGGTCGAGGCGATCGCCGAGCGGCCGAGCTTTGTGACGGCCATGAAATGATGGGGATGCGAGGCTGATTTCACCGCATCGGCCGCGATCCGCACATTGCCGTCGGTGCCGTTCTTGAAGCCGACCGGGCAGGACAGCCCCGACGCCAGCTCGCGATGGATCTGGCTCTCGGTCGTGCGCGCGCCGATCGCGGCCCAGGAGACGAGGTCGGCGATGTATTGCGGCGTGGTCATGTCGAGGAACTCGGTGCCGGCGGGCAGGCCGAGATTGTTCACCGCCGCGAGCACGTTGCGCGCGAGCCGCAGCCCCTTGTTGATGTCGAAGCTGCCGTCGAGGTCGGGATCGTTGATGAGGCCCTTCCACCCGACCGTGGTGCGGGGCTTCTCGAAATAGACCCGCATCACGATCTCGAGCTGATCGGCGAGATCCTCGCGAAGCTTTGCTAGCCGCTCGGCATAGTCGAGCGCCGCCTTGGGATCATGCACCGAGCAGGGGCCGACGACGACGAGAAGGCGGTCGTCCTGATTGCTCAGGATGGCATGGATGGCGTTGCGCGCGGCCATCACCACACGCGTCGCGGTGAGCGTGCGCGGGACTTCCCGCATCACCTCTTCCGGCGTGCTCAGCTCTTTCAGTTCGCGGATACGAAGATCGTCGGTCGTGCTCAGCACGGCGGGCTCCTGTCTGTTTTAGAACCTGCCGGCCAACAAAAAAGCCGCCAGGGTCTGGCGGCTGTTCGGACGTTTGCTGCAATGTTTCAGATTGAGCGCGATCCTCCCGCCGCCAGCGAGCTGTCGTAGCTAAAGTACCAAAAATAGCTGGTGGCGACGGTGATCATGGAAGGCCATATAACGTGCCGCTGGCGCCTTGTCACCCCCCAATCAGAATGTGGAGCGACGAGGCGCCTCAGGTGTTGCCATTGCGTGCCGCCAGCGCCATGCCGATCAGGGTGGCGCCGCCGAACAGCAGGTTGATGCCGACGAGGACGCCAATGGCCCACTCCGCCGAGCTCGGCAGTCCCGTGATCACCATGAACGAGATCGCGATGTCGACGAGGCCCGAGATCAGCAGCCACGACCAGCGGCCGCTGAGCTCACGGCGGTGCTCCAGCGCGTACATGATGGTGGCGACGCCCTCGGCGAGGAAATAGGCGCCGAGCACGATGGTCAGCGTCAGCACGGCCTGCATCGGCCGGGCCAGCAGCAGCAAGCCGGTGAGCACGGCGAGCGCAGCCGAGATCAGCGACCACCAGAAGCCTGGCGTGCTGCGCGCCCAATAGGTCGCGATCAGTCCGCCGATGCCGCCGATCAGGAACATCCAGCCGAGGAAGATCGCGGTCGCAAGACTGGCGAGCGGCGGCATGACGAGCGCGGCAATGCCGAGGACGGCGAGCAGGATCCCTTCGAACAGAAAAGCCTTCCAGTGCGCCTTGACCGCCTGGTTCATCTCGGATTGGAGGCGGGCAAATTCCTCGGGCGATGTCATCGTCTGGCTCCGGAACGAGAGGATTGCGTCCCAATCTAGTGGGCCTGTCGCGCGTTCGCCATGCGTTGGATCAAGTGCCGCCGGGCGCCGACGAAAAGCCTTCCGCGTTGGTGCGAATGCGGTTGCGGCCGAGAATGTAGATAGCCGATGTGACAATCAGAAGCGCAAGGCCGAGCAGGATCGAGACGAAACCGATCGGAATCAGCGCCAGCGTCAGGTTGCGCTCGGGGTTGATCAGCCAGTGATGGATCGAGGTCAGGACGAAGGCGAGCCCGACGAACCCGATGCCGCCGCCGGCGAGCAGCAGCGCCCACATCCGGCGCAGCTGGCTGAGCCGCTCGCGCGCGACATCGGTTCGCGGCGCGTGGTGGCGCGCGACGCGCCGGACCAGGCGGATGGCGAAGGCGATCGAGCCGAAGCCGATCAACAGGCTCGCAGCGCCCAACCACATGCGGAGTGTCGGATCGAGATCGGGCATGCGCTGGAGCGTCAGCAGCGGGAAGTCGAAGGCCGTATGAAGCGCGAGCGGGCCACCGAAGATCAACAGCCGGCTGGAAAGACGGGCCCAATCGCGATGGTGGCGGTTTGCGCCAAGCGCCGTGCCGGCGCGCGCGATGGTCAGGTAGGCGCCGGCGATGATGCCGAGCGCGCCGTGGAACGGCACGGTCAGGACGCTGCGCAGCGCGGCAAGCGAGCGCCACATGTCGGCGTGCTGGACCAGGTAGGCGAGATTCTCGTAGGCGGCGAAGCCGAGGCCGACCGCGGCGCCGTAGACCACGGTGTCCATCGGATTGGCAAAGGTGCGTCGCTTGGTCGAGGAGACCAGCACGATGGCGAGCACCTTGACGGCTTCCTCGGGCAGCGCGACGCCGAAGATCGAATGCATCGCCAGCGCCGCCCAGGGATCGTCGGGGGCGGCGATCATCTTGGCGAAGGGGGCGCGGGCGAGGCCCAGGAGCGAAATGCTCGCCGCCCCTAACAGGAATGCGGTCCAGACCTGGGCCGGCGGCCCCGGGCGTTCCTCGGCAGCGATGACGAGCCAGAGCAACAGCAGCGCCGGGGCGATAGCGGCAGTTCCGATGACGGTGGGGAGCGCTTCGATCAGGTACATTGGCGCCGAAAATAAGTTCCCTTGATCCGCTTATCTACGTTCTCCGATGCGACCATGTGTCATGCGCCGGCTGTCGGCTCCCTGAAGGTGCGCGACAGCTGCCGTTCATCCGGGCTCATTGTGGGGAGTAGAATACGAGCGCAATCAATCGCATGATGGCAGAAGCTCGCCAGTCACCGCAACGATTGCCAGGTGCGCTGCGGATCGAGATTTGCAAGCGAGCTCAAGGAAATGCGCGGGATTCCTCGATTCCTGGCGCATCTGCGCAGCGTGCCGGCTGCTGGCCTTGTCTAGTCAGTGCGTCGTGATCGCGGGCGGCGCGTCGGGTGCGACGTCGAAGGCGCCGAGATGGAATTCCTCGCCGGCGGACTCATGTGACCCGGAACGCTGCGCCAGCAGCGTGAACGCGGCGCGCGGGTATCGTTTCCAGATTTCGAGATCGCTGGCGGTGATGGTGAGCCAGCCGAACGTGTACATGTAGCGTCCGGGCTCGGTGACCCGGCCGACCCTGTCCCAGGTGATCTTGTCGACTGCCATTCGGTCCCCCGATCGCAAGTCTGCAAAATGACGTCCGGCCCGAGGCACAGACCTGCAAAAGCTGATCCGGCATTGGGGCCGCTATAGGGCGGCGAATTCAGGCCGACTTCAGCAAGGGCGTGCGGACGATCAGGCGGACGAGGTCGTCACGGTCCAGCTTTTCGGCGAATTTGACCGCAAAGCCGTGCTCGAACTTGCGGATCACCCGCCCGACACAGGCGCCGACCGCAAGCGGGGTTCCGACCACCGGATCATACTCGGAGGACACCGCGACGCCGGCCGTCGAGACGTCGATGATGAAGCAGGGATGGCAGCTGCCGTCCGCGAGGGTCAGCACGGTGTGCGAGACCTGTGGAACGAAACGCGCGTCACGCCGCAGGTCCCGAACATTGACATCCTTCTGCTTCTTCTCGAGCCATGTCAGCTTTTCCGACATCCAGGCGCGCCGCGCCCGCGTCATCTCGAGCTCCATCAGGAAGCCCGCCTTCAGCGTCGCGCTGATGGTGCCCTGGAATTCGCCGAAATCCTCGAAGTAGGAGGTCAAGCGCTCGCCGACCTTGCCGACCACGGGCACGTCCACGATCATCCGGAACGGCGAGACGCGCTTGGTGCGGCAGGCGAAGCTGCGGAGCTTGCCCTCGCAATCGTACCAGCGGGGCAGCGAGTAGCTGCCGCTGACCGTAACATCCACTGCTCGCTGCCTCAGGAAGTCTGCGACGGACATGAGCGCTGACCGGGGGTTCGGGTGATTGCCGTAGTTCCACGGTAGCGAGCAAATTCTAAGCAAATGATACTGCTGCCTAATAGCTGGGGTGAATTTTCGGTAAATGGCGCGGGTCGGCAGAGCAGCGGGAAGCGCGGCATAAGCGACGGCTAGCGAGGTCCGAACAGCACCAGGATAGCCAATGCGGCAAAGGCGAACTGGATCATCGTCCATATCAGTCCGTTCGGACGGATCTCCCATCGCAGGCGCGGCAATGCGCGCCGCAGCGCGAGCCCGGTCAATGCTTCGACGAGGGCGAGCAGAATGGCAATGCCGGCCAGGGAAGACCATGACTGGGTCGGAGGCAGCCAAGACGCGAGCCAGGCGGGAACCGAGGCTTTCAGGGGGCCGAGCAACGCGAACCATCCGAACCAGAATACAAAGCGCTTGACGAGGTCTTGGCCGATCATTTCGGGCTCGAGGCGGATACCGATGCTTGCCAGCGCGCTTTCGATGCGCTCGCCATCGGTCAGGAAGAGAAAGGCACCGAGGTAGAGCGGAACGCGCGAATGGAAGAGCAGGGCGATGACACCGAACAGCACGATGTAGCCGAAGGCATCGCCGAGAATGTCAGCGACGGCCTGGCCTGACCGCTCCGGCGAGGGCGGCGTCAACGCCGCTTGGCGCTCCGGCAGTGATTGGAGGTGGGCCATGTGCGCCAGCATCTTGGCGCGCCGGTCCGGCGCATGCTGGCGCGGGTGGCGCAGCCATGTGGGAAGCGCCGGCATCTGCGATGCGTCTGCAATGTCGGCTTTGAGCTGCGGCATGGGCCTCGACCGGTTTCGACCTGACATTGGTCGGAGACGAGGGGCGAGGAGGTTCATGCTGCCGCGGCGGCTTGCGCCTCTGGCGCTCCCTAGCGGAATCGAACCGCTCTCTCCACCGTGAAAGAGATGAGAATAGGTCCATGGCCGTCCACCTCCTTAAAAATAGACATCGACAAGGCACAAACGAAGCTCAGGAAGATCCGCGGGCAGTGGCAAAGGAGAAGCCCATCACCCGCGCTGGCATCACGCGGCGCCGCAACGCCGCCAAGCGTCGGCGGCTACGCCTCCGGACACCGTTGGGGCGGCTCGACGCCGACGGCGCGTCGTCAGCGCAGAACAACAACCGGCGCCGTTGTGGCTCGCGATCGAATGGGGATTGGAGCGAGCTCCGAAGGTCGGTCCCGCGCCCAGCGCCGAGCTGTGCGACTACTGCCGGAAGCACGGGATCAACGTCGACTGGATACTCGACGGCGATCTAAGGGGCCTCAAGAGGATGATCGACGAACGCCCAGGGCACCAGAGGGCTGGAGCGAGCCCTTTGGCGAGGTATGCCCAGCTCACGCCTGAGCACCAGCTGATCGTGACGGCCGAGATCAACCGCATCCTGGCGGAGCGCGACTAATGAAGCGCCATTGAGCAGGGCCCGCCGGTTCACGCTGGCGGGCCGTTCGTTTCGGGCATTTCCGCGTGGAACAACCGGCCATTTGCAATGGAACCGGAATTAACATATGATATTTTTATTACAGTTTAGATTATTACAGTTCAGAGTTGTGTTCGTTGAAGCAGATTGCACCCCAGGGGCTCTGTCGGCGCCCCGCTCTCGTCACGCCTGAAATGGTTGCGCTCGCGATCCTCGGGGGTCTGGCCCTGCTTGCTGTGCTTTGGGGGTGGTCGAGCCCACGAGTTGAAACGCCCCAGCACGTGGTCACAAAGCCCAATCCTCCTGATTGCTACTCAATCGGCAACAGGGTAGCCGCTGGCTGCTTCGAAAAAAATAAATGAGCGATGCCAGCGGCTTGCCTCGCGGCGACCGCAGGCTGCACAGGAGGCGCGACCGGCCGCGGCTGATGACGCACCGCCCCGGGCTCAGGCGGTAAGCACGATGGCCCGCCGGTTCACGCTCGCGAAGCGGGGCGGCGATCGAGCCCCACGTCCATGGGTGTTCGCGGGTTTATTGGCCACACGTTGGACACGGCGGCAGAGTGGATCTTTGAGTGATTGATTTTGCTGGCGCTCCCTAGCGGAATCGAACCGCTCTCTCCACCGTGAAAGGGTGGCGTCCTAACCGATAGACGAAGGGAGCAAACGCAGGGCCCTGCCGATTGTCCCGGCACGGCCGCTGGCCGGCCGAACAGGGCCCGGCGACTTGCAGCGGGCGAACGTATAGTGGCCTTTGCGCTCCCGGGCAAGCCGTTCGGGAACGGTCTTTCGGGCCCGGTGGATAGCCCCGGGGGGCGGGATCATTCGGAGGCGATTTCAACGGTTTGTTAGCGTTCCCTGCGTAGCGCTGGACGGGGAGATTTTGCCGATGCCAACGCCGAAGAAGCGCGCAGCCCGCAAGCTGCTGTCGCAGCACGCCTGGATCACGCTGGACGGCGGCTTTGCCGCGCGGCACTGCCTGGTTCAGGACATCTCGGATTCGGGCGCCAGGATCACCCTCGACGAGGACGCGAGCCAGCTTCCCGGCGTGATCAGGATGGCCTTCGCACGCGATGCGCGCACCGGGCGGAGCTGCCAGGTGGTCTGGCGCCGCGGCAAGTCGGCCGGCGTCAGGTTCCTCTAGCCGCGGACGGTCCGATGGCGCGCGGGGCCGGTCCGGGCTACAAGGCGGCGATGCGCACGCCGCTCCTCATCCTGCTCTCCTTGCTGGCCACGTCCGCGACCGCGGCCGAGAGCCTGCGCCTGCCGCCTGCCGAGCCGCCGCAGATCGGCAAGGCGCTGCCGCTGAACGGCAGCACGGCCGGCAAGGTGAGGGCAGGCGCCTGCGCCGCCTATGGCTCGGGCTTCGTGATGGCCGAGGGCACGGGGACCTGCGTCAAGCTCGGCGGCTCGACCAGCGTCGACGCTGGCATCCGGCGCTGAAGGCCCATGCCCGCGGATCTGGTGCGGCTCGACATCATCGTCCCCGTGCTGATGTATTGCGCGCTCTTGTGGTGGGTCGGCCGCGGTCTCAGCTGGACCGCGCGGCTGGCAACGGCCGCGGTGACGCTGCTGCTGATCATCGTCGTGCTGCTGGTCGAGCGCGGCTGGCGCTAAAGCCTGAAACAAAACCGCGAAAACAACCCCATGCACCGTAGCCGTCAAGCGCGGCCGTGACGCCGCGGGAAGCGCGCCTGAACGCGGATTCCCCGCGCGACCGCCGCAGCTTAACCCGCGCGAGGTGCTCACGACATCGGCGGTGCGACGAATTGCGCAAATCCCGGCCGCTTGCCGAGCTCGGCGAGCCAGCGGGTGAGGTGCGGCTGGGCCGGCCGGCTGATGCCCTCGACCCCGAGCCAGCGCCGCGCATAGGACCCGATCGCGATGTCGGCCAGCGTGAACGCATCGCCCTCGATGAAGCGGCGCGTGGCGAGCAGGCGGTCGGCGATGGCCCAGACCTCGGCGGCGGCATCGGCATCGCGCTGCACCTGGATCATGTCGCGCTCGGCGGGCGCGGTGCGCACGATGCCCCAGAACACCGGGCGGTCGACCGGCTGCACCGTCGACAGGGTCCAGTCGAGCCAGCGGTCGACCGAGGCGCGCTGCCTCGGCGCCTCGGGATAGAGCGGCGTTCCGCGGCCATGCGCGAGGCAGAGATAGCGCATGATGGAGTTGGACTCCCACAGCACGAAATCGCCCTCGACCAGCGTCGGGATCCGCGCGTTGGGATTCATCGCCAGATAATCGGCCTCGCGCGTCTTGCCGTATTGCATGCCGGCATCGATGCGCTCGTAGGCGAGGCCAAGCTCGGTGCAGCACCACAGCACCTTCTGCACATTGACCGAATTGGCGCGGCCCCAGATCGTCAGCTTGGTATCGGCCATGAAGCGTCTCCCGCGGCATTGTCCGGTGTCGTAGCCTGGATGGAGCGAAGCGCAATCCAGGGCTGACAGTCCCGGATTACGCTTGCGCTCCATCCGGGCTACAGATCCACCTTTCCCAGCTGATAGCGGAATTCGGCGCGCCGAGCGATGCGCGATTGCATCGTGCCCCTCATGCAAAAAGCTCCGCACGCGGCGGAGCCTTCATTGCAATAGTTCAAGTCTTTCGCTCAGCGGCCGAAGAACAGCCACAACAGAATGATCACCGGGATCGGCACGCCAAGCATCCACAGCAACAGCCCTCTCGCCATCGCATCCTCCTCCAAATCGGTTTCGTGAAAGGAGAACGCCGGGGGAGGGGCCTAGTTCCTGCCTATGGCTTACCAATGGCCGGTGTTGGGCATCGATGCCCACGGCTCCTGCGGCGGCTTCGGATCGCCCTTCTGCAGCAGCTCGATCGAGTGCAGGTCCGGCGAGCGGACAAAGGCCATGTTGCCGTCGCGCGGCGGACGATTGATGGTGACGCCCGCCTTCATCAGCTTCTCGCAGGTGGCGTAGATGTCGTCGACCTCGTAGGCGAGATGGCCGAAGAAGCGGTCCTCGCCATACTTCTCCTCGTCCCAATTGTAGGTGAGCTCCACCAGCGGCGCCCCGCGCGTCGGCGGCTGCTTCTTCAGAGCTTCGAGATCATCCGCCGAGCACAGGAACACCAGCGTGAAGCGCCCCTTGTCGTTCTCGATCCGCCGCACCTCCTTCAAGCCGAAAGCATCGACATAGAATTTCAGCGCGACATCGAGATTGCGCACGCGCAGCATGGTGTGGAGGTATCGCATGGTTGTTGCTCCCTGGAACGGACGGAGGGTTTTGTCTTGGGCCGGGACGGCGGGGTAGGAGATAGCAGGAAAAGGAGAGGAGGGGCAGGGGCGGTGTGAGGGGGACTCTGCCTTGAGATTTCAGTTGTTGGCGATGAAGCCCTCCTCCGTGACGACCTTATCGGCTGTCCTTGCCATCAGTTCTCTCAGTTCGTCGTCAAAGACGGTGTCATCGTTCTGTTTGAAATGCTTCGCAAGTCCATAGGCGAAGGTTCTCAGATCCCATGAGACGCGTCCAAACGATGCAGCCGCCACTTTGAGTTCCTCCCTGTGAAACAAGGTTATCGTCCTAAATTGGGTGTTTGGATTGAAGAGCGCCGGCCGGAGAGCAAATCTACGACCATCCGGCTCGTTCATTGATACGAGCACTTGGAAGTGTGCGAGTTGGTTTCTGCGTTTGCGTCGGTCATCGACAGTTTTCTTGAGGGCGTCCCATGCAGCGAACAATCTTCGCTGCGGATCACCATGACCTTCTCCCATACCGAAAAGTAGTCTGAATCGGACTGCTGAATCGGTCATGGCGATCTTTCCCTCCGGAGCTTGGATCGCAAAGTACGCCGCCTGAGCCGGGACGTTCGAGCGGCGTACTTCATCGGCCTTCGCTATGGCTGTTGCAAAGACCTCATGTAAGGCATCTTCTACGTGCGACCACTGCGCTATGCAGCGCCCGAGATTTTCGTAGAATCCGGATTGTTCTTCATCGGGTGTCATCGCCGCTCCTGCAATGAGAGATCGGAAAGGTATGCATTCAATAACGGTGACGGTGCACTCAAATGAGCCGCGCCAATAGGTCGGGCTGAGTAACTAGGAAATAGCAGGATAAGGAGAGCAGGGGCGGGGGCCGAGGCAAATGTGCGTGAAGGGGGCCGGTTCGGCTCGGACAGCGTCACGCTCGAAGTAGTGCCGCCATCTCCTTCCAGTGATAGATTCGCACCTTCCCGGTTTGATGCCGCGCGGCTTTGGCGATGGCGTGCGCGATGTCGTTGCCGGCGAGCCCGCGATACCGGTCCGCCGGGCCGACGAGCAGCGGATTGAGCACGGCCCATATCGCGGCGATGAGGCGTTCACGCGGGCGATCCTCGTCGCGCGCGCCGAGGATCATCGAGGGGCGGAAAATATGTGTGTGCTCGAAATCGAGCGAGAGAATGTCCCGTTCAACTTCGCCCTTGGTCCTGAGATAGAACACGCTGGAAGCGGCGTTGGCGCCAACAGCCGTGACCAGAAACACCGACCGCGCGCCGTTCGCCCTAGCGATCTCGGCCGCCACCACCGGATAGTCATGATCGATCTTGTAGTACTCGGCCTCGTCAGGGGTGTGGTTGCGTGTCGTCCCCAGCGCGATGAAGATCTCGTCCGCAACCAATTGGGATTTAAGTGCGGGCAGGGACGCGCGATCGCCGATCAGCACCGTGAGCTTCGGATGGCTCACCGCCAGCGGCTTGCGGGCCACCGCCAGAACCCGCGAATAGTCGGGACTGTCCAAGAGGTCGCGCAGCAAATGCGAGCCGATGAAGCCGGACGCGCCGAAGACAAGTGCGGTTTTCATTCAAGCCACCGGTTTGCGTTGAGAGACCAATGCAAGTTGATGAATGCAGATCAGGAGGCCCAAGGCAACTTGGATTAGCTCGTGGGATGGGTAGAGCACTTGCGAAACCCATCATGTTTCGTAACGAGGCGCTCGATGGGTTTCGCTCCATCCTACGC
Source organism: Bradyrhizobium sp. NBAIM14 (assembly GCF_020193895.1). Lineage (NCBI taxonomy): Bacteria > Pseudomonadati > Pseudomonadota > Alphaproteobacteria > Hyphomicrobiales > Nitrobacteraceae > Bradyrhizobium > Bradyrhizobium sp. NBAIM14. Next base: position 57,973 of record NZ_JADYVQ010000008.1, read on the forward strand.
GCTGTCAGTTCATGGAGCCCTGACAGCTTTCCGCAGCCTCAATCTTAGGGAAGCTCATCGGGCCACTTCTGGGCGCCGTGCAGGACGCGCAATCTCCGGATCGAGCTTTCCGTTACGGTATAGGCCGCGACGTAGGGAGTGCCGACAATGACGAGCTCGCGTGTGCCGGCGACACGGCCAGGCGCCCACTTTCGGGAAACTCGACAAGTCGATGCGCAGCGGCAGCGATCCTCTCGTCGAGCGCTATGGCTGCCCGAGGATTTTCAGCGACGATGTGGGTGAAGATGCCGTCGCGGTCCGACAGCGCGAACGCGGACCAGACGAGCTTCACGACTTTGGTTCATCCGCCCTGCGCCGAGCCGCCGCGCGCCGCTTTGCGAAATGCGCTTCAGCCTGTTCGTCGGAGGTATCGGGCCGGGTATCGTTCAGCGCCTCCAGAACCTTCGCGCGAAACCAGGCGTCATGAGCCTTGCCGTTCGTGAGGAGCTCGAGCGGTAGCGCGCCCTCATTGGCAGTCCGGGTGAGCAGGATGCGGACCGCGTCCGACACCGTTAGCCCCATCTCCTCAAGGACGGCCGAGGCGCGATCACGGACTTCGGCGTCGATGCGGGTCTGAACAAGGGCATTTGCGGCCATGTTACTTTCTCCGAAGCGATACGTCCAAGGTAATTCAATTGAATGACGAGTGCAAGGCGCCCGCGGGAGCGCGGCGCGGTAAGCGTGCTGTGTCATCGCCTATCGGCTCGCGTTCGGCCGATCAGCCACCGCGATGACTGCTCGTGAACCCCGCCAGAGCTGGCGCCGACCAAACGCCATGGCCGCACTCGTTGCAGAACTCCTGTTCGATCTCGTCAGAACCCTCGTGGGGAGCTGGCTGAGACAGGCTGCGGTGGCCATCTGTGCGTGGCTCGATACGAAGATTCACGGCCGCGCGGCACGCTTTGTCGTGGGCGGGCTACTCGGGATCGCCGCCTTTTTCCTCATTCCTGTTATCGCTGGCCTGCTGGGTCTTTGATGCCCTGGCTGAGGACATATCTCGTCATCGCATTGGCCGTGGGGGCGCTCGTCTCGACGGTGCTCCTCGTGCTGGAGCCGCTGACCGACTTCGCGTTGCTTTGGCTGGAGTGGCCGGGCATCAGCGCAGCGTATTTTTTCCGGGGAGCGGTCGGAGGCTCCGCCTTCCTCGGCATCGCCATTTCGTGGGTCGTGAATGCGCTGACCTACGGTCTGGGTGCTTTCGTCATTCTCAGCGCCTTGAAGGTGCTGAGGGACGCATGATCCCTCACGCCGTCTCCTCGTCACCCTTGGCGACGATCTCGACTTCGAAATAGCCCATGTCGCGGAGCTCGGCGGCTTTCTTCTCGGCCGCTTCCCTTGTGTCTCTCTTCAAGATGATCTGGCCCGCTCCGTCGCGGGCGCAAACGAAATATGACATTTTCGATTCCCAATTTCGTTTGCATACGCACGGAGCCGGGTTCCCGCAATCGGACGGCTCACTCGTCCAGCCCGGCCTTTTGCCGCATCTTGTCGATCAGCTCCGAGGCCTCGGCCTTGGTCAGCTCGTCCTCGGGCAGGTCCTGGTGCGCCTGCTCGGCGAGGGTCTTGAGATAGGATTCCTGGGCTCCCGTCATCGGATCGTCGCCGGAAACCCAATCCTTCGGGTCCTTCCGGGTGTTGTCGGCCATCGCACATCTCCTATTCCGTTTTCCGTAGAACGTCGGACTCGACTCTTCGTTCCGTTTTTGTTCTGATGGGCCATATCTCGAATTCGCGAGGCGGAACAATGCCGGACCTGGACTTTCTCAGGCGGGAGATCGAACGGATGCGCATCCAGATGGGCAGGCAGAGGAAGGAGATCCTCCAGCTGCAGCGGGCGGGTATCGGCACGGCCTCGGCCGAGGCGCTGCTGTCGCGGATGGAGGCGAAGGTCGAGAGCCTGTGCGCGCAACGCGACGCGCTGAAGGCGGCAGAGCCGCGCCAGACCAAGGGCAGGGTGCTCGGCGGGAGGACGTGGTGAGCAGGCGGTGGTTCGATGACGAGCGAGACCTGTCGCCCTTCCTGACCGCGCTCGAGGACGTTCGCCGCAGAGCGACGCGGGAAGGGTGGTGCTATGCCCACGTCCAGGCCATCATCGTCGCCATCGACCAATACGCGGAAGCGGCGACAGGCAATCGCGAGTATTTCCTCAACAAGCCGGTTTCGATCGGGGATAACCGGAAGGCCGCGGACATTCCGTGAGCGCCCAAGCGGCTCTCGGGACTACGCGGCAATCGTTGCCGATCAGCGCGGTGAGACCGAGGAGGAGGGCGCTGACCTCGTGCGCGCGGGCGAAGCGGTCTTGCTTCGCGGCGAAGCAGCCGCACGGCTCTTGCCGGACTTCGGACCAGCTTTTGGTGTGATCCCGTTCTGCTCGTCGAACTGCTTCAGCCAGGCCGCGATGTATCGCGGGTCGTCGGGACAAAGCCGCTCGAGCAAACGAAGGTTCTGCGCTCTGAATTCCACAAGGGTTTTCGGCATCACGGCTCCTCAAAACCCTGCCCGTCGCAAAAAGTGCGGCCGGACGGCCGCCGGGTCAACGGCAAAGAGCGCTTGAAATCCCGGGCGAGCTGATGCAGCGCCAAAAGCGAAAACCCCGCCCTTTCAGGAGCGGGGTTCTCTGTCGAGGTGAAGCTTAGGGACGCTTCAACTGTAAGACGCGCGAGCGGCAAGAAAGTTCAAAAGAACATGCGCCAGCTTCGCTGGAGTGGGAGGCGCTCGCGCCGGGCCATTACAAATCCGTAAGTCGGTTGAAAATCGACGCCGAAAAACTATCTCTGCGTCAGGCGGCAGCGTAACAAGCCGCCCCTCAACTGACACCCAGCCGCCGCGCTCAGAAAAAGGCGAAGCTGGGTCCTTTGACATTCCCTGCTCAGGTCCCGCCTCATTGGCCTCAGAGGCAAACGTCGATGGCTGCCCGCACCTATAACCACGAACGCTGGTCGGAAGACGACGACCGGCTGCTTCGATCCATGTGCGAAACGGGAAAGAGCCTCACGCTGATGATCGTGAAGCTCAAGCGTCCCATTGCATCGATCAGGTCGCGTGCGATCGAGCTTGGCATCAATCTTCCGGGCACGCGCATCGGTCTGCGACGGAAGCGGCGAACCGCTTGAGCCCGCGCGTCCGGACAAGGCTGCTCATGTCGCCGCGCCGCTCTACGCGAGCGGAGCGGCTGAACGATGCTCAGGCCGCAATCCGCTGTTCGACCGGCGCCGTCAGGAACTTGAGCGCTTCGGCGTGGGCGAGATCCGGAACCGCGATCGCCGTGTGGCTGTACATCGCGTGTGTGCGCGACGTCGCGATCTGGTCCAGGATCCCCTTGCCCTTGACGACGTGGAGGCCCATGCCGTCATCGACGGGGAAGATCGCCAGCACCACATCGTAGGCCGCGATCACGGCTCTGAGCGCCTCGGCCTTGTCTTCGGCGACATCGACAAAAACACGAACATCTGCCGCGAGTTCACGCAGCTCGTTAAAATCCAGCACTTTGAGGATACTCCAACGCAACCAACCTGACAGAAGCTTGGTCGCGTTAGGTTACTGAAGCGTCAACGACGGATCGCTGAGCCACAAGTTTCACGACGAGGTGACGCCAAAGCGCGATGCGATCTAGCGCTTGGCGTCCTCCTTGCGCAGCCTGGCCTCGGCGGCCTCGTCGACGAGAGTCAAGCTGGCCCCGTCATAGCTCAGCTTGAAACCGCGGCCGACGATCCAGATCCAGCCTTCCCGGTCCTTGATGGCGGAGGCGTTGAACTGCTCGGAAATCGATTTGACGGCGGTTTCCTGCGATCCCGGATTGTTCAGCGTCGCATTGACGCGCCAGATCGGATGCGTGGGGTCGGTCTCGTCGCCATCAACGGCGACCTTGGCGCCGTTGATGTCGCACGCCAGCGTGTACGGACCTCGGCTCGGCCGGCAGAGATAGTGGCGTCGCGCGACGAGCTTGTTGGCCTCCTCGAATGTCATCCCGGGCGAGAAGCCGAACATGTCGGACTTTTTCACGAGGGCGAAGGACGCAGGCTTCAAGAAGCTAGGCTGGATGGCGACGAGGGCTGCGACTGCGACCACGATTAAACCTGCGATGACGATAGCGACCTTCATCAGAACCCCATCAGATACCTTTCCTGGCTTATAGCAGCCGCGGCGCTGTGCCGAGAAAATTGCAGGTCCTAAAATTGCAGGTCCTAAAATTGTAGCTCCTGCAACGTCTTGCACAGGAAGTCGGGAACCTCGCGGAGCCCGTGCTTGCGTTTTTGGCCTCGATAGGGTCTAAGCCCGATCGCTTCATGACTTCTGGCATGAATCAGCAGCGCGCACTCGCGGGTCCGGCCGCGTCCCCAGCAGCAGAATTGCTCCGCGCACCCATTCAAAGGAATTCAGACCATGGCGAAGATGACGAAGACCCAATTGATCGATGCAATTGCCGAGGGCACGCAGCTTTCGAAGAACGACGTGAAGTCGGTGATCGAGTACATGGCGACGGTCGGCTACAAGGAGCTCAACGAGTCCGGCGAGTTCGTCATTCCCGGCTTCGTGAAGATGTCGGTCGTGAACAAGCCGGCGACCGAAGCCCGCATGGGCATCAATCCCTTCACCAAGGAGCCGATGCAGTTTGCAGCGAAGCCCGCTAGCAAGTCGGTCAAGGCCTCGCCGCTGAAGGTGGCCAAGGACGCCGTCTGACGTGCCGGCGATGTCGGTGCGGTGGGCTCATTGACGCGCCGGCGCAGCAATCAACGGCCGAGGACCAGGTGGTGCTCGGCCATCGCGATGCCCGAACACAAGACGACCATCAGGGTAAACAGCACGCGGTACTCGCTTCGTCCTGAACGACGAGCTTCGTTTCCTCACCATCCTTATCCGCTTCACAAGAAAAAGCCCCGCGCTTTCGCGCGAGGCTTTTCTGGCTGACGGCGTTGGGATTTCAGCGCCTGGCCGACAGCCATGGCTTTAACCTAAAGTTGAAATCGCAAAAAGCAACAGCGCCGCCACGACGGAGTATGTTCGTCAGGCGGCGCTGCCGTGTAACTGGGCGCTGAAATCCCCAGCTTCCATAGGTGCTTGCCGCGCCGAAAAGGTTCAACGCCGCCCCCACCAAAATTTTACGTCCGGGGCTGGACTTTTTGTTCTCATTTTGTTCTAGTGAGGCGCCTTGATGGACCGTTGGAGGTTGCTCATGACCGTCGAAAAACAGCGCGAAGTGATTAGGCTCTGGAACGAGCTCAGAAAGGTCGAGGGCCCTGCGGCGGAGGAGCTGCGCATCCAGATCCTCGAATGCTTCTCGAAGGAGAAGCCGAAGCGGGCGGCCTGACTTTGTCGACGCCACGCGGCAACGCGTAAGCGCGATCCGCTCCGAGGGGTCACGCTTGATCTCTCGCCGCGCTGCTTGCCGGCGAAGAGTCTTCTCGAAGTTTCGTCGATGAAGGGTCCTGCCGCGTCGATGGTGTGAGCGTGCGCGCTTTCATCGATCGTTAGGAATTGCTCTCCGCGCATTCTTGCGACTCCGATTCGTTCTTCGCGAACGAAACGGAGTCGAAGCTGGAACAAAGCCGGGCGTTCTTGCGCGCTCTCGCCGCGAAGGTGCCGGATGCGTCTGGCTAACGATAGCTTATGCGGATGCCGATAACCCTATTCGGTTAGGTTAAAAGCCCAATCGCGTTGCGCTTGCTGCGCCTTGGGGTAGGTGTTCGGCAAAGACAAGCAAGAAGCGCCTTTGCCGAAAACGATTTGCCCAAGCAGCAATTTGCCATGATGCCTTTTTCAGCTCCGTCCTTTTTCCAAGGCGACCGGCACACCTACCGGCGCGTCGCCGTCGTCGGCACGCTGTTCTGCCTTGCTTTCGTTGTGATCAGCTTCTCGCTGCGGCCGCAGGCCGAGGACACGCGCGTTGCGGTGAAGGCCGACCGTTTGGTGCGTACGGCAGGCCAAGCCGCGCGCGCCAACTAACGACGCGCGCCAATTAACGCTCGTCGCCGCAACGGCGGTCATCGGCCCGCGCCTGCGGGGATCCGGCGCCGCGCGAGGCGAGCGCCACGAAGCCGGCATAGCCGGACAGGTTGAGCAAGACTTCGAGCCAGGCGGGCATATCTCTTTCTCTCCGCTCAGCAGGGAACGGGCTCAACGTCCGCGCGCATTCCTGGTTCCATACTCCCGCGAAGAAACTCAGAGCCGGGTGGACGGGTCGAGCCGGCGGCCGAGGGTCGCGACGGATTCGCTCGACGGCTGCTCCTTGAGGAACTCGGCGATGGCCTGCGCCAGCTCGCGGTCGCTCATCGGCGTCGGGGGCGGGCGCAGCGTGCCGACACCGAAGTTGCGGACGATCTCGTCGTAATGCTCATCCTCGGATTTGGGAACCAATTTGCGGATACGGGCCAGCAAGGCGGATAAGGGCAAACTCTCCTCCATGATTGTCGTCCCCGCTGGCAACCGTCATGGTCTGCTGCCATCTGCTCCCATGAAACTGAAAACCCCGCCAGCACCGCGGAGATGCTGACGGGGTCTTCGTGCTGTCGCCTCGACCCGGATGGCGGAGGCTCCCGCACTTGAGGTGCTAACCGCCGTCTCGCCGTTTCGTTCCCGCTTCATCGACATTTCTCGCCTGCGGGCCGGTTCCATCCATGCGCAACCATCGCAGGCGCTCGCCGTTGTCTCCGCGACACGCGAAGGAGGACAAGCATGAAGAAGACACTGGCAGTTCTGGCCACCATCGCGGCGGTCGGTGTGACCGCGGTCGCGGCGCCCGCGCCGGCTGAGGCGCGTGGCCGCGGCGGTATCGGCCCGGGCCTCGCGTTCGGCCTCGCCGCCGGCGCGATCACCGCGGGCGCAGTCGCGGCTGCTCAGCCTTATGGCTATTACGGTCCCCGCTACCGCTACTACGACGGTCCCGCCTATTACGGACCGGGTCCGTACGCCTATTACGGCGGGCCGTACTACCGTCACCACCACTACCGTCATTGGTAGTCGGCGAATAGCGAAAAGCCCGGAGCGGTGCTCCGGGCTTTTTTCATTCGCAGGTCTTGTTTACTCGCCCATTTTCGCGCTTGCCGGCGCGATGATGCCTACGGCCAGAGCGAGGGCCGCTCGGCCTTGCGGGCATTCTCCAGCGTCGCCACGAAATATTCCTCGCGCTCGCGCTTGAACTTTTCCTGCGTGGCACGGAAGGCGGCGACACGGGCGGCGATTTCTTCGCGTTCGCGCTCTTTGCGTTGTTCGTCTTCGGTCATGTCAAATCCCCTCTACACCTGAGTATGTGCACATCCGAACTCAAGCACTGCCGCCGCAATCACGTTGAGTCGCGTCAACACATCCATTGGCACTTCCGAATGGGGCGTCAATGGGGAGGAGGCATTGCAGGATTGTGATATGCGAAGGTCGGAAGAAATTGCCGAGTGCATTGCATTGGCGCTTGATAAGAGCGTCAACGATCTTGCCGCTTGCGCATGTTGCTGTCAGGCCAAACTATTCGGGAGGCGCGGTTGATCGCATCGGATGTGCAGAGCGGTATCGAACGGCTCGGCGACATGATCGCCGAGGCCAGGACCATCGTGCCGTTCACCGGTGCCGGCATCTCGACCGAATGCGGCATACCCGACTTCCGCTCGCCGGGCGGAATTTGGACGCGTAACCGTCCGATCCCGTTCGACGAGTTCGTCGCGAGCCAGTCAGCGCGGGACGAATCCTGGCGCCGCCGCTTTGCGATGGAGGAGGTCTTCGCCGCAGCGAAGCCCGGCCGCGGCCATCGGGCGCTGGCATCGCTCTACCGCGCCGGCAAGGTTCCCGCCGTCATCACCCAGAACATCGACAATCTGCACCAGGCCTCCGGCTTCGCGCCGGAGCACGTGGTTGAGCTTCACGGAAATACCACCTATGCGCGCTGCATCGGATGTGGGCAGGTTTACCCGCTCGACTGGGTGAAGCGCCGTTTCGATGACGATGGCATCGCGCCCGACTGCACCGCCTGTGACGCGCCGGTGAAGACCGCCACGATTTCCTTCGGGCAGATGATGCCGGACGAGGAGATGCAGCGCGCGACAGCGCTGTCGCAGGCCTGCGATCTCTTCATCGCGATCGGTTCCTCGCTGGTGGTCTGGCCGGCGGCCGGCTTTCCGATCATGGCCAAGCGCGCCGGTGCACGTCTCGTGATCATCAATCGCGAGCCGACCGAGCAGGACGACATCGCCGACCTCGTCATCCACCACGACATCGGCGAGACTCTCGGGCCCTTTGTCGGCAATTGAGGCATCAATTTGATTCGCGGCTGTGCAAGCTGTTCATAGGTTCCGGCGAATCTCTTTTTTGTCTATGCGTCTCAACCGGGAGTGTTATCTTTTGAGTCGAAAGATTCGCGTCGCGTCGAATTGAGAACATTCTCTTAAGGCGCGTGATTCGAGCGCCGCCAATGTGGCGGGTTGCATGGCAGTGTGGGGTCCGGGGTTATGGGGTCGTCGGACGGATTTGAGTCCAAGAAGCTTGGAGTTCCCGGACAGGGCACCTCGCAGGGGCGATTGACGCCGGGCGAGCATGGCGGAGCCGGCCGCGACAATGCGCTCAATCCCTTCACCGGATTGGGCGAACCCAGCGCCAACCTCGTCGAGGTCACCGGCGTCATCAAATGGTTCGACGCCTCCAAAGGTTACGGCTTCATCGTTCCCGACAATGGCTGGCCGGACGTGCTCCTGCACGTTACCGTGCTTAGGCGCGATGGCTTCCAGACGGCTTATGAGGGCGCCCGCATCGTCGTCGAGTGCATCCAGCGCGCCAAGGGCTACCAGGCCTTCCGCGTCGTTTCGATGGACGAGTCGACCGCGATCCACCCGGCGCAGATGCTGCCGCCGCGCACCCATGTCACGGTCACCCCAACCAGCGGGCTGGAACGGGCCCAGGTCAAATGGTTCAACCGGCTGCGCGGATTCGGCTTCCTGACCTGCGGCGAGGGCACGCCCGACATCTTCGTGCACATGGAGACGCTACGCCGCTTCGGCATGACTGAGCTGAGGCCGGGCCAGTATGTGCTGGTCCGCTTCGGGCCCGGCTCCAAGGGCATGATGGCGGCCGAGATCCATCCCGAGACCGGATCGCCGGGATTGCAGTCGCACTAAGGCTATGACTTCCAGCAATTGTGAGCAGAGGCGCGCTGCAAGTCCGGCGCGCCTCTTCCTTTTCCGGCGGTCGCCGCGTAAGGACTGATTGAAGTCCCACGCCGCGAGAGCCCCGATGAATTCTGATCGAAAGGCCGCCTGGTCCGCTCTGAAGGGCTGGCTGGCCGCCATCCTCGTCATCGCCGGCTGGGCCGTCGCCGGCGCGCCGGCCGGCGCCGCGAGCTTCCAGCCGCTCGAGATCGTCACCAAGAACGGCGTGCAGGTGTTCTCGGTCGAGATGGCAACGACCCCGGAGGAGAAGGAGACCGGCCTGATGTACCGCAAGGAATTGGCCGACGGCAAAGGCATGCTGTTCGACTTCAATCCCGAGCAGGAAATCTCGATGTGGATGAAGAACACTTATGTGTCGCTCGACATGATCTTCATCCGCGCCGATGGCCGCATCCTGCGCATTGCGGAGAATACCGAGCCGTTGTCGACGAAGATCATCTCCTCCCGGGGACCCGCCCGGGCCGTGCTGGAGGTGGTGGCGGGGACGGCGCAGAAGTACGGCATCCGCCCCGGTGATCGCGTCGGCCACCCCCTGTTCGGCGGCAAATAGGACGGGCAGGGGCGATTGCGGCCCAGGCCGGCGGCTTTGGAAAGCTTGCTGGCGCTCCGGGAAGCGTGTATCGACGGGGCTCGCCGGACATTCGGGGTATAGCGCAGCCTGGTAGCGCGGCAGTTTTGGGTACTGCAGGTCGTTGGTTCGAATCCAGCTGCCCCGACCAGTCCCGGGCGGCGCTGGCCTAGAGGTCAGCATCCAACCGGCAATGGCCAGGCATCTACGCGTCCGGCCTCCGCTTCGCGCGGAAATCAGCAAAGCCTCATCGAACCTTCGCCCGTCGCGATAGACAAATCCGTGTTGGGGATTTCAGCGCCCAATGTCTAACCGGACGCCGCCAAGCGATGAATATTCCGCTTGCGCGGCGTTGCGTTTTGTCCGCCGCGCTCGTCAGTTCGAGGCGTACCAGCCGGGCGGAAATGGCACGTACGGCCAGGCCATCTGATTGTCGTTGGCGGCTTGCGGCGGCCGTTGCGACGCCATGCTCACGATTGGCGCGGGCGGGATCACGCGCAACGCGAGGCGCAGACGCGCACATTGCAATTTCATCATTGTCGTCCCCCCAGCAATCTACTTGCTTCCAAACGTCCGATCGTCTGCAAAGTTCAGTCTTAAAATCGCCCTGCGCCGAAACGGCGCGCCCGTCCTCAAATCACGGGCATTCTAGAAAAACCGGCGCGGGCTTTCAACCAAACGCGCCGCTCCATCCCAAGAAGTAAGGTTGATCGGCAAGGTTAAAGGCGAGCGGCTGTTGCGGCCGTTTGGCTGGCTGCTATCAGGTCGGTCCCGGCTCGCGATGGGCTGTCCATTCTGTGCCACCACAGATGATTGTTCGTCGCGGCGCGCGGATCAGCCTAAGTTCTGCGCCAGCGAGTTCTGCCATGTCTATTGACCGCAACATCGGGACCATCGGTCCGCAGTCAAACTGGACCGAGATCTGGCACCTCTGGACGGTGATCGTGCCGCGCCGCTCCATCAACGGGCAGTTCGTGCTCGGCAAGGTCTGGCGCCGCCATGACGGCCGAGACTGGATCTACAAGAAGTTCACCGAGTTCGACGGCGAAGAGGCGGCCTAACTGCCGCCTCTCTCAGGCCGCCTTCGCCTCCGCAGCCGGCTTGGCCGGCGGCGGCTTCAGCGGCTTGTCCTGCTTCTTCGACCACGAGATGTAATAAGCCACCGTCGTCATGATCGCGATGCCGGCGACGCTGACGAAGATCTGCGCGAGCAGCGACCCTGAGCTCATCGACAGCTCGAAATGACCGACGAAGGACAGGAACACGCCGACGCAGAACACGGCGAGCGACTGCTGGCCACAGACGATCAAGGGGTCGAACACCTTCCACTCCAGCCCCGGCCACTCCTTCGGCACGAAGCGGATCACCAGGATCACGATCACCACGAAGTGGAGGAAGCGATACGGTGCGAGGTTGGTCTTGTCATTGGGGTTGAAGGCCGAGAACAGCCATTCCGGGAACATGCCGCCGAAGGTGGGGAAACGGCCGGCCATGGTCATGACCAGCGCGAACAGGAGATAACCGAGGCAGACCCACAGCGTAACAGGCGAATTGATCAGCGTTGCCGAGCGCCGCGCGCCCCCCATCGAGCACCAGGCGCCGAACACGAACAGCACCTGCCAGCAATAGGGGTTGAAGTACCACTGGCCGGCCGGATAGGCGTTCAGGTTCCAGCCGTAATGGCGCGCGGCGAGCCACAGCACGATCGACAGTATCATCGTCAAATCGGGCTTGCGCAGCATGAACCACAGCACCGGCGGAAACAGGCCCATCAGCACGATGTAAAGCGGCAGCACGTCGAGGTTGAGCGGCTTGAAGCGCAGGAACAGGCCCTGGCGCAGCGTCTCGGTGGCGTTGTCGACGAGGCCGGCGACGTTGAACTCGTTGATCATCTCGGAATCGCCGAAGCGCAGCGCGAGATAGCTGATTGATGCGATGTAGATCACGAACAGGATGATGTGGGCGACATAGAGCTGCCAGACCCGCTTGGTCAGCCGCGTGGCACCGACGATGAAGCCGCGGTCCAGCATCATCCGTGCATAGACGAAGGAGGCGGTGTAGCCGGAGATGAAGACGAACAGGTCGGCCGCGTCGGAAAAGCCGTAGTTGCGGGTCGTGATCCAGTTCACGACGTTGTCGGGGATATGGTCGAGAAAGATCGCCCAGTTTGCGACACCGCGAAACAGGTCGAGCCGGAGGTCGCGACCCTTGTCGGGAAGTGTGGCGCTGACGTTCAGGAAGGCCATGCGTCGGGAGCTTTCAGAGAGGACAGAAGCACGGAGATCGATGAAACCGGGCCGCCAAACGGGGTCCCAGGATGAAACGCGGGTACGCAATTGTCACGGTGCAGCATAATGACTATACCGTTGGCGAGGGTTGCCGGGCCCGGAATCAGGATCAGTTCCCAACCGGCTTCTCTATACTATCCCCGAGATTTCCACCAACTGCCACCGTGACGCATCGAAATCGAACGGAAAGACCAAGAGGCCCGGACCAGTCATGACCGCACGCATTTTCAAGCCCGCCAAAAACGCGATGCAATCCGGCCGGTCCAAGACCAGGGAATGGCAGCTCGATTACGAGCCGGAGCAGCCGCGCTCGGTCGAGCCGCTGATGGGCTGGACCTCGTCGGCCGACATGAAGCAGCAAATAACGCTGCGCTTCCACAGCAAGGAAGAGGCGATCGCCTATTGCGAGCGCAAGGGCATCGCCTACCAGGTGATCGAGCCCAAGGAGTCGATCCGCCGGCCGGTTGCCTATGCCGACAATTTCTCGTTCCGCCGCGGCGAACCCTGGACGCATTGAGGGGCCATTCTCACCCGAAGCATCCAAAGTGCCGTCATGCCCGGGCTTGTCCCGGGCATCCACATTTTTGGCGGTAGACGAAGAACGTGGATGGCCGGGACGAGCCCGGCCATGAAGAAGGGAGCGGCTGGTCGCCCGCGCCTGAGAACCCTTGGCACCAATTCCGCCCCGTGCTTCGCTGCCTCGCATGACACGACCAGGACGAGGTGGGGGATGGCGGGGCGTGACCAGCTCGACGGCGTCGATCTGAAAATCCTATCCGAACTGCAGCAGGACGGGCGGGTTCGCAACAACGAGCTGGCGCTGCGCGTCGGCGTGTCCGCGCCGAACTGCCTGCGGCGGCTGAAGTCGCTGTTCAGCCGCGGCGTGATCCGGGCGGTTCGCGCCGTGATCGACGAGCGGCTGCTCGGCTATGAGGTGGTGTCGTTCGTCTCGATCCAGCTCGGCAGCCAGGCCCAGCCGGTGCTGGAGGCGTTCGAGAGCTCGATCGCCGCAATCCCGCGCATCCAGCAATGCTGGCGGATTTCCGGCGACACCGACTATCTGCTCAAATGCGTGGCGCCGAGTGTCGAGAGCATGCGGCAGCAGCTCCTGCATTTCGCCGCGATGCCTAGCGTCAAGAACGTGCGCAGCTTCCCCGTGCTCGGGGTTGCCAAGGACGTGCCGCTGCCATTGCAGGAGGTCGCGGTGGCAGAGCCGGCGGGGTAGGGCTCCGAATATTCCACGATCAAGTCTGAATCTCAGAAAAGCGCCTCAGCGATACCGCCCCCGAAACTCGCGCGGGGAGGTGCCGGTCCAGGTTCGGAAGGCCCGCGAAAAGCTCTTCTCGTTGCGGAAGCCGGCGATCTCGGCGATGCGCTTGATCGGCGTGCGGCCGCGCATCAGCTCCTGTTTGGCCAGCTCGAATTTCGTCTCCTCCTTGAGATCGCGCAGCGAGGTGGACTCCTCGCGCAGACGGCGATGCATCGTGCGGGTGGAGAGCGCAAGCTCGCGCGCGACGTCCTCGGCGCCGAGGACCCGTCCGCGCGCTTCTCGCAGCACGCGGCGGACGCGCTCGACCAGCAGGCGGTCGCGCCGGTAGGGCAGCACGGTGAGCCGGAGCGCGCCCTTGAGCATGTTGTCGAGATCGGCCGCGCTGCGCGTCAGCGGCAGCGAAAGATAGTGCTTGTCGAAGACGATGGCCGCGCGGTCCGCGTCGAAGCGGACGCTCCGGCAAAAGATGGTCGGATAGACCGAGACGTGGCCGGGCTCTGAGTAAGGAAACTCAGCCGCGCGGAGCGCGATCTGGGAGTCGACAGCCCAGCATGAGAAGCCGAGCACGTAGCGGAACAGCGTGACGAGGCAGAACTCGCGGAAGGGTCCGAGGTCACGGAGCTGACGGATCGACACGACGGCGGTCTCTTCGCCAACCTCGAGATCGAGCAGCACATCCTCTGTGACCAAGCGGTGATGCCGGCACCAGCGCTTGAGCGCGACCTCCAGCGTCGGTGCGGTGATCGAGGCCCGGCACAGCATGCCGTAGGTGCCCCATGGCAGCCGGCGCGAGAACCAGCCAAGCGCCTCGTCATCGAGCTCGCGCATGGCATGGCCCGCCAGCGCTTCGAACTGGGCCGCGGTCACACGCCCATCAGGAGAATTCACAAGCTCCGGCGCGACCTGACCCCGGCTCAAGGCTTCGGCGGGATCGCGGCCGTAATGCTCGTACGCGGCCACCACGCCGCGGACGAAGGCGGCGGGCGTGACGGCGCGGCGCGGAATCGCGGTGGCGGCTTGAAAAGGCATCGGAATTCCTTTCGGAAATCCTCGCCAAGTTTGGCGGAAAATGCAACCTTTTCGACTGCAAGAGGGCCGGGACCGGGCTAGTTTCGGAGCCCAAAATACGGAGGACTCGCCTTGAACATCCCGAGCATCGATTTCGATCTGGGCGAAGACATCAGCCTGCTGCGCGACACCGTTCGTTCGTTCGTGGAGGCGGAGATCACCCCGCGTGCCGCCGAGATCGAAAAGGCTAATCTTTTCCCCGCAGACCTCTGGAAGCGCTTCGGCGACCTCGGCCTGCTCGGCATGACCGCGCCGGAGCAATATGGCGGCTCCAATATGGGCTATCTCGCCCATATCGTCGCCATGGAGGAAATCTCGCGCGGTTCGGCGGCCGTGGCCCTGTCCTACGGCGCCCATTCCAATCTTTGCGTCAACCAGATCCGCCGCAACGGCAATGACGCGCAGCGGCAGCGTTATCTGCCGAAGCTGATCTCAGGCGAATATGTCGGTGCGCTCGCGATGTCCGAGCCGGGCGCCGGCTCCGACGTGGTCTCGATGAAGCTGCGCGCCGACAAGCGCGGCGACCGCTACGTGCTCAACGGCTCCAAGATGTGGATCACAAACGGCGGCGATGCCGACGTGCTGGTGGTCTATGCCAAGACCGATCCGGAGGCCGGCCCGCGCGGCATGACCGCGTTCCTGATCGAGAAGGGTTTCAAGGGCTTCACGCACGGTCAGCATCTCGACAAGCTCGGCATGCGCGGCTCCAACACCTATCCCTTGTTCTTCGACGATTGCGAGGTGCCGGAGGAGAATGTGATGGGCAAGGTGGGCGAGGGCGTCAAGGTGCTGATGTCCGGCCTCGATTACGAGCGCGCGGTGCTCTCGGGTGGCCCGCTCGGCATCATGGCGGCCTGCATGGACGCAGTGGTGCCCTACATGCACGAGCGCAAGCAGTTCGGCCAGCCGATCGGCGACTTCCAGCTGATGCAGGGCAAGCTCGCCGACATGTATGCGACCTGGCAGGCCACGCGCGCCTATGTCTATGCGGTGGGCCGCGCCTGCGACCGCGCCGACCACGCGCGCACCCTGCGCAAGGACGCGGCTGCTGCGATCCTCTATTCCGCGGAGAAGGCAACGTGGATGGCGGGCGAAGCAATCCAGGCGCTGGGCGGGGTCGGCTATACCTCCGAATTCCCGGTCGGGCGCCTGTGGCGCGATGCAAAGCTCTACGAGATCGGCGCGGGCACCTCGGAGGTGCGCCGCATGCTGATCGGCCGCGAGCTGATGGCCGAGACGGCTTAAGTCCTTCACCCCATTGGAAACACCATGCCGCTTCATTCCAGCATCGATCCGTCGTCATCAGATTTTGCACGCAATTCCGAGGCCATGCGCGGCCTCGTCGCGGACTTGCGTGAGAAACTCAGCGAGGTCGCCGGCGGCGGCGGCGAGGCTTCGCGCAAGCGCCACACCGCGCGCGGCAAGATGCTGGCGCGTGAGCGGGTCGACCTCCTGGTCGATCCCGGCACCTCGTTCCTGGAGCTGTCGCCGCTCGCAGCCTATGGCCTCTATGGCGGTGACGTGCATTCGGCCAGCGTCGTCACTGGCGTTGGGCGCATCTCGGGCCGCGAATGCGTGATCGTCGCCAACGATGCCACCATCAAGGGCGGCACCTACTACCCGATGACGGTGAAGAAGCATCTGCGCGCGCAGGACATTGCGCGGCAGAACAATCTGCCCTGCGTCTACATGGTGGATTCCGGCGGCGCCTTCCTGCCGCTGCAGGACGAGATCTTTCCGGACGAGCGGCACTTCGGCCGCATCTTCTACAATCAGGCGCAGATGTCGTCGCAGGGGATTCCGCAGATCGCGATCGTGATGGGCTCCTGCACCGCCGGCGGTGCCTATGTGCCGGCGATGTCGGACGAGAGCATCATCGTGCGCAACCAGGGCACCATCTTCCTCGGCGGCCCGCCACTGGTGAAGGCCGCGACCGGCGAGGTCGTGAGCGCGGAGGAGCTTGGCGGCGCCGACGTGCATTCGCGGCAATCCGGCGTGACCGATCACTACGCCCAGAACGATGCGCATGCGATCGGCATCGCCCGGCGTATCGTCGGCACGCTCAAGCCTTCCGCGCGGCCCAACCTGAACATTCATCAGCCGCGCGATCCGCTGTTTCCGGCGGAGGAAATCTACGGCGTGGTGCCGGTCGACGGCCGCAAGCCGTTCGACGTGCGCGACATCATCGCCCGCGTGGTGGATGGTTCCGAGTTCGACGAGTTCAAGAAACTCTATGGCACGACGCTGGTGTGCGGCTTCGCCCATATCTGGGGCTATCCGGTCGGCATCATCGCCAACAACGGCATCCTGTTCAGCGAGAGCTCGCTGAAGGGCGCGCATTTCATCGAGCTGTGCTGCCAGCGCGGCATTCCCCTGGTGTTCCTGCAGAACATCACGGGCTTCATGGTCGGCAAGAAATACGAGGCCGGCGGTATCGCGCGCGACGGCGCCAAGTTGGTGACGGCGGTCGCGACCGCCTCGGTGCCGAAGTTCACCGTCGTGATCGGCGGCTCCTACGGCGCCGGCAATTATGGCATGTGCGGCCGCGCCTACTCGCCGCGTTTCCTCTGGATGTGGCCGAACGCGCGCATCTCGGTGATGGGCGGCGAGCAGGCCTCGATGGTGCTGAGCCAGGTCCGGCGCGACAATATCGAAGCCAAGGGCGACAGCTGGTCCAGGGAAGAGGAAGATAAATTCCGCGAGCCCATTCGCGCGCAATATGAGAGCCAGGGCCACCCGTACTACGCGACCGCGCGGCTGTGGGACGACGGTGTGATCGATCCGGCCGACACGCGTCTCGTGCTCGGCCTTGGCCTCTCGGCGGCATCGAATGCGCCGCTCGAGCCGACGAAATTCGGCCTGTTCAGGATGTGATGTGATGGACCGCTCAAAACTCTACCGGCGTTTCCGCACGCTCCTGGTCGCCAACCGCGGCGAGATCGCCTGCCGCGTTATCCGCACCGCCCGTGCGATGGGCCTGCGCACGGTCGCGATCTATTCCGAGGCCGATCGCGAGGCGATGCATGTCGCGCTCGCCGATGAGGCCGTATTGCTCGGGCCCGCCCGCGCCCGCGACAGCTATCTCAATATCGAGCGCTTGATCGAGGCCGCGCGCAAGACCGGAGCGGAGGCCGTGCATCCCGGCTACGGCTTCCTCTCCGAGAATGCCGAGTTCGCGCAGGCTTGTTATGACGCCGGCCTCGTCTTCGTCGGGCCGACCGCCGGGATGATGACGGCAATGGGCTCGAAATCCGGCTCGAAAGAGCTGATGGAGAAGGCCGGCGTGCCGCTGGTATCAGGCTATCACGGCGAGGCCCAGGACGAGGCGACGCTCGCCAAGGCGGCGGACACGATCGGCTTTCCCGTGCTGGTGAAGGCCTCCGCCGGTGGCGGCGGGCGCGGCATGCGCATCGTGCGGTCCGCCGATGAGTTGGCGCCGGCGATCGTCAGCGCCAAGCGCGAGGCCAAGGCCGCCTTCGGCGACGACCGCATGTTGATCGAGAAGTACGTCGACAATCCCCGGCATATCGAGGTGCAGATCATCGGCGACAGCCATGGCAATCTGCTCTCGCTGTTCGAGCGCGAATGCACGCTCCAGCGCCGGCATCAGAAGGTGATCGAGGAGGCGCCATCACCGACGCTCAATGCTGCGCAGCGCGAAACCGTCTGCGCCGCCGCGCGAAAAGCGGCGGGCGCGGTGAACTATGTCGGTGCCGGCACCATCGAGTTCGTCTCCGACGGCAAGGACGTGTTCTTCATCGAGATGAATACGCGCCTGCAGGTCGAGCATCCCGTCACCGAGCTGATCACCGGCATCGACCTGGTGGAGTGGCAGCTGCGCGTTGCCTTCGGCGAGGCGCTGCCGCTCAAGCAGGATGAGATCAGGCTCAACGGCCATGCCGTCGAGGCGCGCGTCTACGCCGAGAACCCGACCAAGAACTTCATGCCGTCGGTCGGCAGGATCTCGACCTGGCGACTGCCGGCCGAGACGGGCGGCCTGCGTATCGACGCTGGCTATCGCGAGGGCGATACGGTCTCGCCGTATTATGACGCCATGCTCGCCAAGGTGATCGCGTGGGCGCCGACGCGGGACGTCGCGATCGAGCGGCTGAACCGCGGGCTGGAGGAATCCGACGTCCGCGGCATCGTCACCAACATCCCGTTCCTGTCGGCGCTGATGACGCATCCGAAGGTGCGGGCGAATGCGATCGATACCGGCTTCATCGAGCGCGAGCTGGCGGTGCTGACCGCCGCGGCGCCGGCGCCCGGAGAGCTCGAGCTCTGCGCCGCAGTTGCCGCCATCGTCAACGAGGAGCGGCAGACCGCGCATGCGGAGGCGAGTTCGCCGTGGCAGACCTTCGGCTGGCAGCCGGTCGGTCGCCGCCAGCGCAGCTTTGCCTTCCGTGTCGGCCATGGTCCGGAGCAGAAGATCGCGCTGAACTATGGCAGCGGACCGTCGACGCTGGTGATCGGCGAGCGCGAGCTGGCGTTCACGATCGCTGCGAAGGATGGCGGCTTCGACCTGACGCTCGACGGCGTCAAATCGTCAGTGGCAGCGGTCATCGATCGCCATGAGCTGTACCTGCGCACGCGCAACGGCCGCTTCGACCTGCATTGGGTCGATCCGTTCGGCGGCGAGAGCGAGGAGCATGTCGGCGAGGACAAGATCGCAGCGCCCTTGCCCGGCACGGTGGTTGCCGTGCTGGCAGAGGAGGGGACCAAGCTGGAGAAGGGCGCGCCGATCCTCACGCTGGAAGTCATGAAGATGGAGCAGACGCTGCGCGCGCCCTATGCCGGCGTGCTGAAATCCATCAAGTGCAAGGTCGGCGATATCGTGCAGGAGGGCGTCGAGCTCGCCTTGGTCGAACCTGCAGGGGAATGAGATGAGCGATCCGGTCCGCATCATCGAAATGGGGCCGCGCGACGGCCTCCAGAACGAGGAGACCGCCGTCAGCGTTGAGGCGCGCATCGCCTTCATCGAGGCGCTCGTGGCGGCCGGGCTGGATACCGTGGAGGTCGGCGCCTTCGTCTCGCCCAAGGCCATCCCGCAGATGGCAAGCTCGGATGCCGTGCTGCGCGGCGTCGCGCATGTGAAGGGCGCCGAATTCCACGTGCTGGTGCCGAACGAGAAAGGCTATGACGCCGCGCGTGCCGCGGGCGCGAAAGTGGTCTCCGTGTTCGCGGCGGCCTCCGAGGGGTTTTCCCGGGCGAACATCAACTGCACGATTGCGGAGTCCATCGAGCGCTTCAAGCCGGTGCTGGCGCGCGCCAGGGAGGATGGCGTCAAGGTGCGCGGCTATATCTCTTGCGTGCTGGGCTGTCCGTTCGATGGCGAGATCAAGCCGAAGGCGGTGGCGGATCTTGCGAGCACGCTGTTCGATCTCGGCTGCTATGAGATCTCGCTCGGCGACACCATCGGTGTCGGCACGCCAGCCAGGGCCAAGGAGATGCTGCGCGCGGTTGCCGCCAACATTCCCGCAGCCAGGCTCGCGATGCATTTCCACGACACTTACGGCCAGGCGCTCGCCAACCTCTATGCAGGGCTGGAGGAGGGCGTCCGCGTCATCGACGCCGCTGCCGGCGGGCTCGGCGGCTGTCCCTATGCGCCGGGCGCGACGGGGAACGTCGCGACCGAGGACGTCGTCTACATGCTGGAGGGTATGGGCGTCAGGACGGGTGTCGATATGGAGAAGCTGCTGGCGGCGACGAACGCGATGAGCGTCGTGCTCGGCAAGCCGCCCGTGAGCCGCGTGGCCTCCGCGCTGAACGCGAAGAAGAAGCGGGCTGTCTCCTAGTTCTCCGTCATTGCGAGCGAAGCGAAGCAATCCAGAGTCTTTCCGCTGAGGCGGTCTGGATTGCTTCGTCGCAAGGGCTCCTCGCAATGACGACCGAGAGAGTTTTCAAGCCGCCTTCAGCCCGACATCCGGCAGGCGCGGGCGGTTCTTCAGCGCCTTGGCCATCAGGGCCTCGACCTCGGCCGTTTCCTGCGGCAGCAGTGCCAGGCGGGGCGGGCGCGTCAGGGCGGTGCCGCGGCCCATGATGTGCTCGCACAGCTTGATGCACTGGACGAGGTCCGGGCGCGCATCGAGGTGCAGGAGCGGCATGAACCATTCGTAGAGCGGCATCGCCTCGGCGAAGCGCCCGGCCTTGGCGAGGCGGAACAGGGTCTCGCCCTCGCGCGGGAAGGCGTTGGACATGCCGGAGACCCAGCCCACAGCGCCCATGGCGACGCTCTCGACGATGACGTCGTCGAGACCTGCGAACAGCACGAAGCGGTCGCCGACCATGTTGCGGGTGTCGATGAAGCGTCGCGTGTCGCCGGAGGAATCCTTGAAGCAGACCACGGTCTCGACGTCGGCGAGCGAGGCCAGGATGTCGGGCGTAACGTCGTTCTTGTAGATCGGCGGGTTGTTGTAGAGCATCACCGGCAGGTCGGTCGCAGAGGCGACAGCGCGAAAATGCGCGGCGGTCTCGTGCGGCTTGGAGGAATAGACCAGCGCCGGCATCACCATGACGCCGTCGATGCCGATTCGTGCTGCTTCCTTCGCGGTCTCCACCGCAAACGCGGTGGTGAATTCGGCGATGCCGCACAGCACGGGCACCCGGCCCTTCGCGACCGACTTCGCCGCTTCCATGATCGCGACCTTCTCCTTGCGCTCAAGCGAGGTGTTCTCGCCGACCGAGCCGCAGACGATCAGGCCGGAGACGCCGTCGCGGATCAATCCGTCCATCACCTTGGCGGTTGCGTCGATGTCGAGCGAGAGATCGTCGTGGAATTGGGTGGTGACGGCCGGGAAGACGCCTTCCCAGGCAACGCGGCGGCTCATGATTTGACTCCAGGTGTAGATGCCGGCGGGGGGCTGGAGCCGCCGG
Source organism: Bradyrhizobium sp. NBAIM14 (assembly GCF_020193895.1). Lineage (NCBI taxonomy): Bacteria > Pseudomonadati > Pseudomonadota > Alphaproteobacteria > Hyphomicrobiales > Nitrobacteraceae > Bradyrhizobium > Bradyrhizobium sp. NBAIM14. Next base: position 79,225 of record NZ_JADYVQ010000008.1, read on the forward strand.
CTCTTGTGAAAGGGATGGGGAACGGGATCAGAGCGTCGCGCCGACCTTGCGCAGCTCGGCGAGGACGGGGGCCTTGGGCAGCCAGATCTTGTCGAACTCGGCAATCACGGCCTCGGTGTCCTTGGCATCGACCTGGCGGATCGGGATCGGTGCTTTCTTGAAGTTCTCGATCAGCGTGGGCTCGTTGCCGGCGAGCTCGTCGATCTGCGCGTCCAGCGTCGTCTTGATCGTTTTCGTGATCAGCTCGCGGTCGCCGGCGGGCAGCGATTGCCAGACGCGGCCGGAGACGACCGCGGCCATCGGCATGAAGACGGCGTTCATCTGCAGGATCACCTTCGACACCTTGTCGAAGCGCTGGTTCCAGGAGAATTCGAGATCGGCCTCTAAGCCGTCGACCTGGCCGTTGGCCATGGCGTCGAACACCTGCGGCGTCGGGATCGGCGTCGGCGCCGCGCCGAGCGAGGAATAGAAGTCGCGATAGACCGGGGTCGGGTTGATGCGCAGCTTCATGCCCTTGATGTCGGCGAGCGTGTTCAGGTCCTTGGAGGAGAACACCGCGCGCATTCCAGTGATGCCCCAGCCGAGCCCGATCGTGCCGGTCTCCTGCGGCAGCACCTCGAACAGCTTCACCGCCGCCGGATGCCGCACGAACTTGGCCACCGCCGGCGTCGAGCGCACGATGTAGGGCGCGTTGATTGCGGCGATGTGCGGCACACGCGAGCCGAGCTCGGCGGCCTGGATGAAGCCCATGTCGAGCGCGCCGGACTGCAATTGCTGCATCATCGCGGTCTCGTTGCCGAGCTGGCCGGCGTGGAAGACGGTCAAGGTCAGGCGGCCGTTGGTGGCGGCCTTGAGCTCGTCACCGAATTTGAGCGCGGCCTTGTTCCAGGAATGGCCGTTCGGCGTGATCAGGCCGAGACGGAATTCCTTGGCCTGGGCGAGCGCCAGCGACGGGGCGAACACCGAGGCGGCGGCACTGGCGGCGAGAAAGCGGCGGCGGGAAAGCGGCATGGTCGGCTCCTTTCGGATGGGTCTATTTGACGAGGATCAGCGAGAGCGAGGGATAGAGCGAGAGCAGCACCAGGAGGATGCAGGCGATGACGAAGAAGGGCAGCGTCACCATGAACATCCTGCCGGGCTTGGCGCCGGTGACGGCGGCCGCGACGAAGAAGCAAAGCCCGACCGGCGGCGACAAAAGGCCGAGCACGAGGTTGATCACCACGACGACGCCGAATTGCCGGGGGTCGATGTGATAGATCTCGGTTGCGACCGGCAGCAGGATCGGCACCGTCATGATCAAGCCGGGAATGCCGTCGATCACCGTGCCGATCAGCAGCAGGATGACGTTGCAGATCAGCATGAAGCTGACCGGATCCTTGGCGACGGTCTGGATCCAGGCGGCGGTCTCCTGCGGCACCTTGCCGAAGATCAGCACCCACGAGAACACGGCCGCGGCCGCGACCAGGAACAGCACGATCGCCGAATAGATCGCGCTGCGCAGCATCATCTGCGGCAGCTGCGAGAACTTGAATTCCTTGGTCCAGAACTTTCCGACCACGGCCGCAGCCACCGCGCCGACGGCCGCGGATTCCGTCGCATTGGCGAGGCCCCCGAGGATGGTGCCGACGATGACGATCGGGATCAGCAGCGTCGGCGAGGTCCGCAGGATGGTCATGACGCGCTGGCGCGGCGTCTGGTAGTCCGCGCGCGGATAGTTGTAGATGTAGCCCATCAGCGCGATGACGAGGCAGAACATCACGGTGAGGATGACGCCCGGGACGATGCCGGCGATCAGCATGTCGCTGACCGAGACCTGCGCCAGCACGCTGTAGACCACGAACATCACCGAGGGTGGGATGATCGGGCCGAGCATGCCGCCATAGGCGGTCAGGCCGGCCGCGAAGGTCTTGTCGTAGCCCTTCTTCTCCATCTCGGGGACCATGATCTGCGCCATGATCGCGACCTGCGCGGTCGCCGATCCCAGGATGGACGAGATGAACATGTTGGCGAGGATGTTGACGTAGGCGAGCCCACCCTTGAGCGAGCCGACGAAGGCCATCGCCATGTCGACGATGCGCCGCGTGATGCCGCCGCCATTCATGATCTCGCCGATCAGGATGAAGAGCGGGATTGCGATCAGGCCGTAGCTGTCGACGCCGCCGAACAGCTGCAGCGGATAGGACTGGAACAGCACCGGGTTGCCCGAGGCAGCGATGTAGACGAGGCCGGCGAGGCAGAGGCAGAGGCCGATCGGCACGCCGACCAGCATGAAGGCCATGAAGGCTGCTGACGTGATCATCAATTGACCCCGTCGAGCTCGGAGAGCTGGAAGCCCTTCGGCGGCGTGCGCGGGACCAGCTCGAGATCTTCCAGCAAGTTGGCGAGACCATGAACGGTCATCGACACCGCGAAGATCGGCAGCGTCAGATAGAGCACCCAGGTCGGCCAGTTCAGCGTCTGCGTGCGCTCGGTGTAGAGGAAGTTGAAGGTCTCGGCGGCGAGCTTACGCCCGTCGAAGCCGACGCGGGCGAGGCCCACCGGGTCCATCCAGAGCACGCAGGTGACGATCAGGGCGACGCCGAACACCACGACGAGGCCGGTCGAGATCACTTTTGCAAATTTCTGGTGCTGAGCGGACAATCGCTCCGTCAGCATCGTCACCGCAAAATCGAGCCGCAGCCGCGTCATCGCGGATGCCCCGATGAAGGTCAGCCAGACCACGCAATAGACGGCGGATTCATCGATCCAGTAGATCGGGAAATGCGAGTAGCGGGTGACGACGTTCACCAGGATCAGACCGGTGAGCAGGTACATCAGGCCCATCAGCGCGAGCCGCTCGCAGGCCAGCAGGGCACTCGACATCCGGACGATCATGCGTCGGAGGCTGAGTGCGCGCGTGGCCGGCATGGTCTGCTCGATCATGAAAGAGGCCCCAACCCCCTGAAGATTTGTCGTGCGATTGCCAAATGTATAATTTATACATTTTGGGAGTCAAACGGAGTTTGCGGTCATTTCGGCGGCAGGGCGCGCGTTTGCTGGGCACTATGCGGCGCCCCGGCTTTTGCCGGGCAGCTCGACATGCAAGACAGGGACCGCGTCGGCCGCGCGAGTCGGGAAGGACATCGGACGATCAGATGAAACAGCCTCTGAAGCATCGCACCCTGTCGGCTGCGATCGTCGACCAGCTCCGCCAGGCGATCCTCGACGGCACCTATCCGGCCGGATCGCAGCTGCGCCAGGACGCGCTGGGCGAAGCCTATGGCGTCAGCCGCATCCCGGTGCGCGAGGCGCTGTTCCAGCTCGAGGCGGAAGGCTTGGTGCGCATCGTGCCGCAGAAGGGCGCCATCGTCTCGGAGCTGTCGTTGGACGAGATCAACGACGTGTTCGACCTCCGCCGTATCCTGGAGCCGCGGCTGCTGGCGCAGTCGGCGCCGCGCTTCACCGCGCAGGATTTCGACGGGCTCGACGACATCCACCGGAGCTTCGAGAAGGCGATCAAGGCGCGCAACGTCAGTGAGTGGGGCCAGCTCAATGCCGACTTCCACATGGCGCTCTACGTCCGCGCCCCGCAGCCGCGCACGCGCGCGATCGTGCTGTCGCTGCTGCAGACCAGCGACCGCTACACGCGGCTACAACTCTCCAACACCAAGTCGATGGGCATTGCCGAGAAGGAGCACGCCCATCTGATCGCGCTCTGTCGTGCGCAGAAAGTAGAGGAGGCCTGCCGCTTCCTGGAGCGGCACATCGAGGCCGTGCGCAAAGACCTGCTGCAGGTGGTGGCGAACGCGCCGAAGTCGCGGCGGAAGGAGAAATCGTAGGGTGGGTTAGCTGAAGGCGTAACCCACCGCTGTTCGTCTCCGCTGCGACAGAAGACGTGGATTACGCCTTCGGCTAATCCACCCTACAGGCCGGCGATCGCTTCTACCTGCTTCCGTCCGGCCCCATCACGAGGTCCGGCAGCCAGGTCGAAATCCCCGGCACCAGGCACAGCAGCAGCACTGCAAGCATCATCAAGAGCACGAAGGGCAGCGTACCCCAGATCACCTCGCGCAGGGGAATATCGGGCGCGACGTTGCGGATGACGAAGATGTTGAGGCCGACCGGCGGATGAATCAGCCCCATCTCCATCACGATGGTCATGACGACGCCGAACCAGATGATGTCGAAATTGGCGGCGCGGAGCGGCGGCAGGATGATCGGTGCCGTCATCAGGATGATCGAGACCGGCGGCAGGAAGAAGCCGAGCACCACGACCATGACGAGGATCGCGAACAGCAGCTCCCAGCGCGGCAGATGCATCGCGACGATGGATTCGGCGACCGATTGCGAGATGTGCAGATAGCTCATCACGTAGGAATAGAGCAGCGACATGCCGATGACCATCATCAGCATGGTCGATTCCCGGATCGTCGACTTCATGATCGGCGCGAGGTCGCTCGGCCGCCATACGCTGTAAATTGCAGCGATCAGCGCCAGCGCGAGGAGGCCGCCGAGGCCCGCGGTCTCCGACGGCGTGGCGTAGCCGCCATAGAGCGCGACCATGACGCCGGTGAGCAGCAGCACGAAGGGGATCACGCGCGGCAGCACGCTGAAGCGTTCGGCGAGCGTGTACTCGTCACGATGCAAGATCGGAGCCTCCGGTTCGCCGTTCTTGTAAGCCACCTCGGCGGCGGCATATTCCTGGCGGAAGCGAACGACGGCATAGGCGCCGAATAGGAAGACCAACAGCAGGCCGGGACCGATGCCGGCGAGGAACAGGCGGCCGAGCGACTTCTCGGCGGCGACCGCGAACAGGATCATCGTGATCGAGGGCGGCAGCAGGATGCCGAGCGTGCCCCCCGCTGCGATGATGCCGGCGGCGAAGCCGCCGGAATAGCCGCGCTTGCGCATCTCGGGGATCCCGGCCGAGCCGATCGCCGAGCAAGTTGCCGGCGAAGACCCCGCCATCGCCGCGAACAGCGCGCAGGCGAACACGTTGGCAACGCCGAGGCCGCCGGGCACGCGGTGCAGCCAGGCATGCAGCGCCAGATAGAGATCCTGGCCGGCGCGGGACTTGCCGATCGCCGCGCCCTTCAGGATGAAGAGCGGGATCGACAACAGCGTGATCGAGGCCATCTCCTCGTAGACGTTCTGCGTCACCGTATCGAGCGAGGCCGAGGGCATGAAGATGGCCATGAACACCACCGCGACCGCGCCGAGCGCGAACGCAATGGGCATGCCCGAGAACATCACGAGCAGCGTCACGATGCCGTAGGCGACGCCGATACCGAAAACGCTCATGGCCGCTTGGCTCCGGCGAAAGGCAGCGCAAGCTGCACGAGGATCTGGATGCAGAGCAGGCTCATCCCCAGCGCCATCAGCGTGTAGGGAATGGCGAGCGGCGGCGACCACATCGAGTTCGAGACCTGGCCGTCGACATAGGCTTCGTGCGCCAGTGTCCACGACTTCCAGGTGAAGAAGGCGCAGAACAGGAACGTGGCGGCATCGACCAGCCAGAGCCGGACCCGGTTCGCGAATGGCGAGAGCAGGCCGACGAAGGCCTCGATGCCGATATGACCGCGGTTCTGCTGCACATAGGCCGCCGTCATGAAGGTCGCGCCGACCAGGAGGAATACGGCGGCCTCGTCCTGCCAGTAATTGGCCGCCTTGTATAAGGCGCGACTGAGCACGCTGTAGCTCAGGATTGCGCAGGCCGCGACCAGTGCGATCGCGGCGAACACGACGATGATGCTGTTGAGGACGGCGAGACCGCGATCGATCGCCGCCGCAGGGCCGGTCCCCGCGGCAACGCTCGTCCGGTCGTCACGATCCGGAAGCGGACCGTGGCTCATGCTGCGACGTCGATGGCGAGCTTGAGCAGGTTTGCGGCGGTCGCGGTCTTGGCGCTGTAGTCCTTCCACGCGGTGTCGCGGGCGATGTCGCGCCATTTTCCGACGGTGGCGGCGTCGAGCGCCGAGACCTTAGCCCCGGCCTTCTCATAGACCTTGGTGACCTCGACGTCGTCATCCTGCGCGCCCTTGCGGCCGAAGGCTTCGAGCTCGGTGCCGACCGCGAGCAGGATGTCCTGATGGTTCTTCGGCAGCTTGTCGAAGATCGCCTTCGACATCATCAGCGGCTCGAGCATGAACCAATAGGAGGCGCCCGCGCCCGAGGTCAGCGACTTCGCGACCTCTTCGAGGCGGAACGAGATCAGGCTCGTCGAGGAGGTGATGCCGGCATCGCAGGCGCCGGTCTGCATCGCCGCGTAGATCTCGTTCGACGGGACCGACAACACCGAGGCGCCGGCGGTCTGCAGCACCATGTCCATCTCGCGCGAGCCGCCGCGCACCTTGAGGCCCTTGGCGTCCTCCGGGGCGACGATCGGCTTGGAACGGCTAGCAACGCCGCCGGCCTGCCAGACCCAGGTGAGCAGGATGATGCCCTTGTCGGCCAGGAAGTCGGTCAGCGCCTTGCCGACGGGCTCCTTCTTCCAGCGCAGACCCTGGTCGTAGTTGGTCACGAGGCCCGGCATCAGGCCGATATTGGTCTCCGGCACTTCGCCGCCGGCATAGGGCATCGGATAGAGGCTGATGTCGAGCGCACCCTTGCGCATGGCGGAGAACTGCGCGTTGGTCTTGATCAGCGAGGAGTTCGGATAGATCTCGGCGGCAATGTCGCCATTGCTGCGCTTATTCACTTCGGCGGCGAACATGCGGCACAGCCGGTCGCGGAAATCGCCCTTGTCGATAGTGCCGCCTGGGAACTGATGCGAGATCTTCAGCGTGGTCGCGGCCTGCGCGGTGCCGGTGCCGAAGCGGAGAATGGCAGGTGCCGCGACGGCGGTCGCGAGCAGATGGCGGCGCGTGAACATGATGTAATCCCCTTGGGCGTTTCTTTGGGCGTTTCTCGGAGTGTTTTTGGCAGAGGTGATTTGAACTGGGTTCTTCGCGACCGCGGGGCCAATCCAAGCCGGTCTCCATCCGATGGTCTTTCATCTGATAGTTCGAGACAGAGTGCCGCGGCAAGTGCCGGTTGTGCTGCGCTGCAGCACATCCGATCCATGCGGGCTCGCCAATCAACGAGGGCGGCTGGCCGCAGAAATTTATCGATGGTCAGCGTAACAACGCCACACGGCTATCCGTCGAGACAGGATAGCGGCGTCCGTCGCTAACAAACAAATCACGAAGGAAGATGAACCATGACCATTCGCACCCGCATCGTGCTCGGCGTCTCGGCTGCCGCTCTCTCGCTAGGCCTCGCGTTTGCGCCGGCCGCCTTTGCTCAGGACAAGATGGGCAAGGATGATGGCATGATGAAAAAGGACACGATGTCCAAGGACGGCATGATGAAGAAGGACCACATGTCCAAGGACGACGGCATGAAGAAGGATCACATGTCGAAGGACGGCATGAAAAAGGACGACGGGATGATGAAGAAGAACTGATCCCGGGTCGTCATCGCGCAACGCCCCTTGGTCGGGCCGCGTCCTCTCGAATTCCGGCGGCATTTGAGGCCGCCGGAATGATGGCTCAGTTCAAGTTCAATTGAACGTGACCAGCGCGTTTTACTTGCGCTTAGCCTTGCGGGCGGCGTAGCGCGCATCGCGCTTGGCCTTCTGCTCGGCCTCGAGCGCAGCCTGCTTCTCGGCGGCTTCCTCGGCTTCCCGCGCGATCCGCGCAGCTTCGGCTGCCTTGGCCTCTTCCTCGAGGCGCTTCTGCTCAGCCTTTTCGGCCTCGCGCGCGGCCTTTGCCTCGGCGCGCTTGGCCGCGAGGGCCTCACGCTCGGCGCGCTTCGCCGCCACCGCGGGATCATCGGGCCCCGGCTGCGACTTGAACTTGTTCAAAAGATTTTTGCGGGCGTCCTGCGCCGCCTTTTGCCGGTCTGCAAAGCCGGGTTCCCTGAATCCACTCATCGACGAGCCTTGTCTTCCTCGCTTTCGATCCTACATCGGTGCCTGTTGGTAAGTCGGCTGGGCATAGCAGGCGCCACGCGACGCAGAAGCGTGTACATCGGCGCGCGTCGCGAAGCCACCCATAATCGCAGCCGATCAGGTCAACGAAAAATCGCCCCCCGACGATCTCTCGTAGCCCGAAAAAACTGCCGAATTGTGATGTCCCTCATAAGGGAGCACATGGGCGACGCCTAGCGTCCGCCCCGTACGAGACGGAGCACGGGCATGACAATCTCAAGACCAAGCCTGAAGGCGCTCGCGATTGCCGTCGCCCTGGCAGGCGTGACCGGCGCCGCGCTGCTGCTGGCTCGTCCGCAGCCGGTTGAAAGTGCGGTCCTGGGAGCGGATTGGGAATGCACCCAGACCGCATTCGTGCTCACGAGTTGCGCACCGCGCGTTCAGGAGGCAATTCCGGCGGTCGAAACCTTGCGCAAGGATGCAATCCAGCAGACCCGGGGCTGAATTGGGCCGGACGATCTGGATGTGACGCGACGCCGCAGAGGTGGTAAAGCCAGCGCGCCATCGTGACCAGGCGGCCATGTCGAAGCCAGAGTCCAGATCCGAACTGGGCGAGGAGCCCCATCCTCGACCGAACCGTCAGCCCAAGCCTCCGTCCGGCGGCGACCGCCGCGGCGCGCTGGCAGGATTGATCATCGCGGTCGTGATCCTCGGCGTCGGCTGGTGGCTTGCCCGGGATCTGACGGCAGCCAGCAAGATGCAGGATTGTCTGATGTCCGGGCGAAGCAATTGCAATGTGATCGAGCCGGCTCGCTAGGCGCGCTCTACAGCATGGCCATGGGGCCGAAAAAATGCCCTGATCTTAATCATTTGTAACGGGACTTAGCCGATCAAGCACGGCAGTGATTTCGGCCGGCATCAGCCCGGCGCGCGGCGATTCGCCGATCGCGCCCGGGATTCACGGCCATGAGAGCAGGGGGCGAGCACGCATGAGTGCGTCCAAACATCTGAAGATCTTCATTCCCTTGGTTTCGGCCACGTCGCTGCTCGCGCTGTCGGCGCAGGCGCAAGAGGCCAGGTCCCGGCAAGAGGTCGTCCAACCGCCGGCCGGGCCGGCAGCAGGCGCGCCGCCACAGGCCAATTCGCCCATGCGCAAGGGCCCTCCGCCGCAGCAAGCGACCAGGCCTGCGCAGCCCGGCGGTCAGCCCCATGCGGGTCACAACGCCGGGGGCCCGCCGCCCGGACGTCACGTCGCGCGCGGTCCTGCTCCCACACGTGATTGGGGTGGGCACACCTATCGCGGCAACCTTGCCTGGGAGGGTGGACGCTGGCGCCACGACGTCCGCCATGGCCGATCCGGCTGGTGGTGGGACGTTGGCGGCGTCTGGTATTATTATCCGCAGCGTATGGCCGGCCCGCCCGCCTACATTTCAGAGGACTATATCGACGACGTGCCGGTGGTCTACGCCCGGCCTCCGGTGGCCTATGCGCCGCCACCTCCGCCGCCGCCACCGCCGGCCGATCCCGGCGCCAGCGCGCTCGGCGGCGCGCTCGTCGGCGGCCTGCTGGGCGGACTGATCTCGGGCAATGCAACCGGGGCCGCCGCAGGCGCGGTTCTTGGCGGCGCGACGGGCGCGATTGCTGGCGCGACCGCAGCGTCCCAGCCCGGCTATTACTGGGCGCAGGGCACCTGCTACTACCGCTATCCGAACGGCCAATATGTGCAGGCCGATCCCCGCGCCTGCTATTGAGTTTTGCAGGCAGGATCGGACCATTGGAGGCGGGCTTCGGGCCCGCCTCATCCTTTTGCACGCCGGCGGTTGCTATGAATTGGCTCTGGTGCTCGTCGCCCCCTCACGTCAATTTCAAAGAAAAATGACGGGATGATTCGCGGGGGATGTGGTGCATGCTGGATGCCATCCAGATCAGCGTGGCGCTCTGGGCCATGATCGTTTGCGGCGGAATTAAACTCTCGCAGGCGTTGCCCTACCTGCTCTAAAACGGCGATCAGCTGGCAGGCCAATGCCTTGGTCGGTCAGGACACGAGCCAATCGAAGAATGCGATCGAGGCCCAGACCAGGCCCGCGATCCAGGCCACCATGACGACGCCGATGGTGCCGAGATAGGCGATGCCGAGCAGGTCCGCGCGATGTCGCTGCCTCGGGACGATGACTTCGGTTGCTGCTTTGCGTGTCATGACCGGACATCACCCATGAAGCCTGGACACGTAGTTTAGCGGAGATGTCGCGGACAGGCTGTGACGTGGTTCACAGACCGGTGCAGGAAGGCTGGTCGTTACCCCGCAATCATACGGACGAAATTGCCACGCACTCGTCCAGATGGCCGGCTAGAGTCTGCGCATGTACACCGAGTACGATCCGCAACATGAGGCCGAGGCCGCTATGAAGCGCGCCGCGGAGGCCGAGGGTGCCGACAGGCAACGGCTGATCCAGCTGGCCCTGGCATGGCACGAGCTCGCCCGCGATCTGCACGATGAGCAAGCCGGCCCCTCGCATCCAGCCGGGCGCAGGCCTTTGGCCCGAGAGCGCTGAGATGAGAAAAACCCCGTGCTCGGGGGACAAGCACGGGGTCCTTCAAAGCCGACCGGGGCTGGCGGGTCGGCACCACTCAGTTCGGTCATCCAACGCGCGGATCGCGCATTCGTTCCCGGTCAATCCGCAGCGCTGAAATCCGATCGCATTGCAGCGACCTTCCGCAGAAAGTCATCGTTAACGAATGCTCCGCGCAATCGAATTGCAGTCGCGATTCGTACTCGCGAACGAAGCGGAGTCGGACCGTGAACAAACAAAAAGCCCCCGCAGGGGCTCAGTGTTTTACGCAGCTTCGGTCTTCGGGACGGCGTCGGCATTCACCGACAGCTTGACCACGTCGCCCTCGACGGCGCCGACATATTTCGTGTCGATGTAGTGATGATGGTCCTTGTGACCTTCCGGGCTGTCCTTGCGCGTCAGCTTGATGCGGTTGCCCTCGAGACGATCGACGGTGCCGACATGTGCGCCGTCCTTGCCGATGATCTTCATGTGCTCTCTGATGTCAGCCATGCTGTCCTCCTTGCATGGCTTCAACTGCGAAGGCGCCGGTTCGTTGCAGCAGGCACGTTGGACCCGTTGGGATTTCCGGACGTTGACGCCTGATTGGATCTGTCAAGAAGCGCGATGGAGACCGTTCGGGCCTATCTGGAACGCAAGCACTGGGAACTCAGGCTGTTGAACGACGGCCTGAGAAACCCGCTCGATTTGGCGTCGCCGCGTTCCGTCGATGACGTCGTCAGGTCCAAATTCCAGATCACTGCCGCGCTCAGGGCGGAGCATGAATTACACGAGTGGAAGGCGACCGAGACCGCCTGGTCGCACACGGCCGATCCCGCCAGCGGGCCGTTCGAGTTCAGTTACGACTACCAGCGGGCCGATCTCACGGTACGCGGTCCGTCGTTCTACGAGCTCGACGGCGGCTGCACGAGCACGGCGATCTACACTGCCTCGGGGATGGCGGCGATCTCCGCGGTGCTGCTCGCCTCCGCGCGGATCGTCGCGAAGGCGGATATCCTGGTGCTGCCAGGCTGCTATGGCGAGACGCTGGAGCTGATCCGAAGCTTCATGCCGCATTTGCGGATCGAACCCTTGCCGCTGCCGCTCGGCGATGCGCTTGCACGGGTGAGCTCGCCGCGGATCCTGCTGCTGGATTCCTGCTCCGTCGCCGGCGCCATCGAGGCAGTGCTGCGCCGTGACGGCTCGGGCCTCGATCTCCTGATTTTCGATACGACGTGCTTCGCCGGCAGGTCGGGCCGCATCAGGCGCGTCGTGGGGTGGGCCAGGCGACACGGAATTGCGCTGGTGCTGGTGCGAAGCCACAACAAGCTCGATTCGCTCGGAGCGGAATATGGCCGCCTCGGCTCGGCCGTCTTCGTGCACGGGCATGAGCGTCCACCGCGGGCAGGGGACGCTGAATGGTCACGTCTCGCTTTCGAAACGCGCAACGCAGTGCGGCTGCTCGGCGGCGCGGCATTGCCGGCCCACTTCCCGCCCTTCGCGGGCAGCGCGGCGTATTGGGCGCTGACGAAGCGGCGCGTGGCGGCGATCTTGCGCAACGGCCGAAGCTCGGCGCGATGCTTTGCCGCCGAGATCCCGGCGCTCTCGGCTCAGCTTCGCTTCGCTCACGGCCTCTACGTGACTCTTCGCGGAAGGCGCGCGCTCGACGAGGCGGCAGCACGGCAGGCTGCCGAGGACATGAGCTGCGAATTGCGCCGCGCGGGCTTTCCCATCCGCCACGCCGGCAGCTTCGGCTTCGACTTCGCCGCGATCGAGTGGTTTCACGACGCGACGACGGACCAGTACAGCGTCCGGGTGGCTATTCCGGACCTGCCGACGGAGGTGTGGGACGATCTCACCGCGGCCATTGCGCGGTGGTGGCGGGGTCATCAGCGGGCAGGCTGTGGATAGACCGGAGGGCGGGCGCGTCGATCAGTCGACCGCCAGGCAATATTCGAGTCGCGGCTTGTCGTGACCGCGGCGCGCCCAGTCCTCAACTGCAAATGCAGGCTGACGTTGTCCCGTTGCGGCGCCAATGATCGAGGCCTGGACCACCTTGATGGGCCTCGTGACCGCATTGGTGCTCACCAAGCCCGCGTCGACCGCCAAATACGAGATCGCAACGACCGCGACCGCAGATGCGATCGCCATTCTCGTCAATTCGGATTGCTGCATTCCCAAACCTATCGGGCGCGTCTCACCCGGCGCTTAGATAGGGCTGATCGGCGCCGTTCAAAGGCCGGCATATGGTTACCCACGCGTTCGTGAACAGCGGCGGCGAGGCAACGAGCTGGCGATCCCGGCAGGACTCGAACCTGCAACCCGCGGAGTAGAAATCCGCTACTCTATCCAGTTGAGCTACGGGACCGTCTTGAGCCGGCCGTCTTGAGCCGCCCGGATTGGGCGGCTGGCCGTTCATGTAGCATGCCAATATGAAAAAACTGGTGTTTCGCCAAGTCTGAACCGAACCGTTTTCCTCAGTGCGGCGACAAAGCGGAACGGTGGGGTGTCAGGGTGCCGGGTTGAGCGGCAGCGGACTGGACGATGGATCACATCGCCGGGAACGCTGAACAGCTTCCGGGGCACGGCCGCCGGTCGACTGGTCAGGTAGTGCTGCGCCATCAGGACGGCGTGCGTGGCGATATCTTGGCCTCCTCTGGGCTTACCTCTGTCATGGCGAAAGCGACGCTTTGCACCTTCTGGTTCCATCGCCTTGAGTCCGTCACCTTTCCGCGCATTTCATTTGCCGCCGCGGCGTTCGTCCGCGCTTTCCGGGAGTCTTCAATGATCGGTCTCGTTCGCGCCGTCACAATCTGCGCCGCGCTAGCGCTCGGCCTTGTCACCGCGCAGGCCGCCGACAAGGCGTTCAAACGCGACGACCTCGCCGATTCCGCGATCAAGCTGGAGGCCCAGATCAAGAGCGAGGCGGGACCGATCGCCAAGACCAATGCGACGCTGAAGACGGACGCCGACGCCGCCTTCCGGCGCAATGATTACCGCACCGGCCTTTCGGTGCTCGGCCAGATCGCCGCGACCACGCCCGAGGATGCCGGCAATTGGCTGCGGCTCGCCAAGGTCATCTTCCAGATCTCGCCGAAGAGCTCGAGCGAGCAGACCTTCCTTTTGGAGCGCGCCTCGACGGCGGCCTATATCGCTTACATGCGCGCCGGCAATCCGGGCGAGGAGGCCGACGCGCTCGCCGTGCTCGGCAAGGCGCTGGCCGACCGCAAGCTGTGGCGGCCGGCACTGGATGCGCTGCGGCTGTCGCTCGACATGCGCGAGGTCGCCGAGGTCCGCGGCCAATATGAGAAGATGCGCGACGAGCACGGCTTCCGGCTGCTCGACTATACCGTCGACTCGGACTCGGCGAGCCCGCGCGCCTGCTTCCAGTTCTCCGAGGAGCTCGCCAAGCGCACCGACTTCGCGCCGTTCCTGGCGCTTGCAGGCCAGGACAAGCCGGCGCTGTCGGCCGAAGGCAAGCAGCTCTGCGTCGACGGGCTGAAGCACGGCGAGCGCTACAACATCAACCTGCGCGCCGGCTTGCCGTCGTCCGTGAAGGAGGGGCTGCCGAAATCGGCCGAGTTCAACATCTATGTGCGCGACCGCAAGCCGTTCGTGCGCTTCACCAGCCGCGCCTATGTGCTGCCGCGGACCGGCCAGCGCGGCATTCCCGTCGTCAGCGTCAACACGCCCTCAGTCAGCATCAACGTGTTCCGGATCGGAGACCGCAACCTGATCAACACGGTCGTGGACAGCGATTTTCAGAGGACGCTGTCGAAGTACCAGCTCAGCGAGCTCGGCGACGAGCGCGGCGTCAAGGTGTGGACCGGCGAGCTTGCGACTGCGACGACGCTGAACCAGGACGTCACCACGGCCTTCCCGGTCGACCAGGCACTCGGCGAGCTCCAGCCCGGTGTCTACGTCATGACGGCCGCGGCGAGGGCCTCGGACGAGGACTACCAGCTCGCCACGCAATGGTTCATCGTCTCCGACCTCGGCATCGCCGCTTATTCCGGCAATGACGGCATTCATGTCTTCGTCAACTCGCTGGCGTCGACCGACCCGGTCGGCAAGGCCGAGGTGCGCCTGGTCGCGCGCAACAACGAGATCCTGGCGACTCGCAAGACCGACGATGCCGGTCACGTGCTGTTCGAGGCCGGCCTTGCGCGCGGCGAGGGCGGATTGTCGCCGGCGATGCTCACGGTGACCGGCGAGAAGGCCGATTATGCCTTCCTGAGCTTGAAGACGTCGGCCTTCGACCTGTCCGACCGCGGCGTTTCGGGGCGCGCGGTGCCCGCCGGCGCCGATGCCTTCGTCTACGCCGAGCGTGGCGTCTACCGCTCCAGCGAGACCGTCTTCCTCACCGCGCTGCTCCGCGACGGGCAGGGCAATGCCGTCACCGGCGGGCCGATGACGCTGGTGGTCGAGCGCCCCGACGGCGTCGAATATCGCCGTGCCGTGCTGGCCGATCAGGGCGCCGGCGGCCGCACGCTGTCCGTGCCGCTCAACTCGGCCGTACCGACCGGCACCTGGCGGGTGCGCGCCTTCACCGATCCGAAGGGAGCTTCGGTCGGCGAGACCACCTTCATGGTCGAGGATTACGTCCCCGATCGGATCGAATTCGACTTGTCCGCCAAGGACAAGCTGATCAAAGCTAACGCTCCAGTGGAGCTTAAGGCCGACGGTCATTTCCTCTATGGCGCACCGGCCTCGGGCCTGCAGCTCGAAGGCGACATGCTGATCGCGCCCGCGGCCGAGCGGCCCGGCTTTGCCGGCTACAAATTCGGCGTCGACGACGAGGAGAGCACCTCGAACGAGCGCACGCCGCTGGAGAACCTGCCCGAGGCCGACGCCCATGGCGTTGCGACCTTCCCGGTGACGCTGGACAAGCAGCCGGCCTCGACGCGCCCGCAGGAGGCGCAGATCTTCGTCCGCATGGTCGAGACCGGCGGCCGCGCCGTCGAGCGCATGATCGTGCTGCCGGTCGCGCCGGCAACGGCGCAGATCGGCATCAAGCCGCTGTTCGGCGACAAGAACGTCACGGAGGGCGACAAGGCCGAGTTCGACGTCGTGTTCGTCTCGCCGGAGGGCGAGAAGCTGCGCCGCGACGGCCTGCGCTATGAGCTCCTGAAGATCGAGTCGCGCTACCAGTGGTACCGCCAGAACAATTACTGGGAGTACGAGCCGGTCAAGTCGACCTCGCGCGTCGCCGACGGCGACGTCACTGTTACGGTCGACAAGCCGACGCGGCTCTCGCTCACGCCGGAGCCCGGCCGCTACCGGCTCGACGTCAAGTCGAACGAGGCCGACGGCCCGGTGACCTCGGTGCAGTTCGACGTCGGCTGGTACTCCGACGGCAGCGCTGACACGCCGGACCTGCTGGAGACCTCGATCGACAAGCCGCAATACGCCTCAGGCGACACCATGACGGTGTCCGTCAACGTCCGCAGCGCCGGCAAGCTCACCATCAACGTGCTCGGCGAGCGGCTGCTGACGACGCAGACCATCGATGTCAAGGAAGGCACCGCGCAGGTCAAGCTCCCGATCGGCAAGGATTGGGGCACCGGCGCCTATGTGGTGGCGACGCTGCGCCGTCCGCTCGATGCCGCCGCCCAGCGCATGCCTGGCCGTGCGATCGGGCTGAAATGGTTCGGCATCGACAAGCAGGCTCGCACCTTGCAGGTCAAGCTGTCGCCGCCTTCGCTGATCCGGCCGAATTCGACGCTGAAGATCCCCGTCAAGCTCGATGGACTCAATCCGGGCGAGGACGCCAAGGTCGTCATCGCCGCGGTCGACGTCGGCATCCTCAATCTCACCAATTACAAGCCGCCGGCGCCGGACGATTACTATCTCGGCCAGCGTCGCCTCAGCGCCGAGATCCGCGACCTCTACGGGCAGCTGATCGACGGCATGTCCGGCACGCGCGGCCAGATCAAGTCCGGCGGCGACGCCGGTGGCGAGCTCCAGGGCTCGCCGCCCACGCAGAAGCCGCTCGCGCTCTATTCCGGCATCGTCACGGTCGCCGCCGACGGCTCGGCCGAAGTGAGCTTCGATGTTCCGGAATTCGCCGGCACCGCGCGCGTGATGGCGGTGGCGTGGACCGCGACCAAGCTCGGCCGCGCCAACACCGACGTCGTGATCCGCGATCCCGTCGTGCTCACGGCGACGCTGCCGCGCTTCCTGCTCAATGGCGACCGCGGCTCGGTCAATCTCGAGATCGACAATGTGGAGGGCCAGGCCGGCGACTACGTCATCAACGTGAAGGCGGGCGGCCCGGTGAAGATGACCGGCAATCCCGCAACCACGGTGAAGCTCGCCGCCAAGCAGCGAAATTCGGTCTCGCTCGCGCTCGATGCGACCGCGGCGGGGCAGGCGACGCTCGACGTCGACATCAAGGGCCCGAATGGCCTCGCGCTGGTGCGTCACTATGCGTTCGACGTCAAGCCGGCGACGCAGGTGCTGGCGCGGCGCTCGATCCGGACGCTGGCGAAGGGCGAGAGCCTGACGCTGACCTCGGACATGTTCTCCGATCTCGTGCCGGGCACCGGCGCTGTCTCAGTTTCGGCCAGCCTGTCGACCGCGCTCGACGCGGCAACGATCCTGAAGGCGCTCGACCGCTATCCCCATGGCTGCTCGGAGCAGATCACGAGCCGGGCGATGCCGCTGCTCTATGTCAACGAGCTCGCGGCCGGCGCGCATCTTGCCATGGACACCGAGGTCGACCAGCGCATCCGCGACGCCATCGAGCGGCTGCTGGCGCGCCAGGGCTCGAACGGCTCGTTCGGCCTGTGGCTGGCCGGCGGCGACGATGCCTGGCTCGATGCCTACGTGACGGACTTCCTCACCCGCGCCCGCGAGAAGGGCTTTGCGGTGCCGGACGTGCTGTTCAAGAACGCGCTGGACCGTATCCGCAACTCCGTCGTCAATGCCAACGAGCCGGAGAAGGACGGCGGCCGCGATCTCGCCTACGGCCTTTATGTGCTCGCCCGCAATGGCGCAGCCCCGATCGGCGATCTCCGCTATCTCGCCGACACCAAGCTCGCCAACCTCGCGACACCCATCGCGAAATCGCAGCTTGCCGCGGCGCTGGCCCTGGTCGGCGACCGCAACCGCGCCGAACGGGTCTATGGCGCGGCGCTCGACAGCCTTGCGCCGAAGCCCGCGCTGGAATTCGGCCGCACCGACTACGGCTCGCAGCTGCGCGATGCCGCAGCATTGGTGTCGCTCGCCAGTGAAGGCAATGCGCCGAGGGCGACGCTGACGCAGGCGGTGTCGCGGGTCGAGACCGCCCGTGGGCTGACGCCCTACACCTCCACGCAGGAGAATGCGTGGCTGGTGCTGGCGGCACGGGCGCTCGCCAAGGAGAACCTCTCGATCGAGGTCGATGGGCAGCCGGTCAAGACTGCGCTGTACCGCAGTTACAAGGCGGACACGCTGGGCGGCAAGCCGCTGAAGATCACCAACACCGGCGAGGCGCCGGTGCAGGCGGTCGTCTCGGTGTCGGGCTCGCCGGTCACGCCGGAGCCGGCGGCGTCCAACGGCTTCAAGATCGAGCGCGGCTACTATACGCTCGACGGCAAGCCCGCGGACATCAGCAAGGTCAAGCAGAACCAGCGCTTTGCGGTGGTGCTGAAGATCACCGAGGCCAAGCCCGAGTACGGCCACATCATGGTGTCCGACTATCTGCCGGCGGGCCTGGAGATCGACAATCCGAACCTGGTGTCGTCCGGCGACAGCGGCACGCTGGACTGGATCGAGGACGGCGAGGAGCCGGAACATACCGAATTCCGCGACGACCGCTTCACCGCGGCCGTCGACCGGGCCTCGGATTCCAAGTCGGTCTTCACGCTCGCCTATGTCGTGCGCGCGGTCTCGCCCGGCAAATACGTGCTGCCGCAGGCCTATGTCGAGGACATGTACAATCCCTCGCGCTATGGCCGGACCGGCACGGGCAGTGTCGAGGTGCGGGCGGCGAAGTGAGTGAGATGAGCGAGGTCGAGCCACATACACGGGCATCCACGGCCGCGCCGGCGGTGGGTGTTGGCGTGGATGGCCGGGTCAAGCCCGGCCATGACGGGCGGAGGGGGCGGATCGCCTTTCGCCTTCTCTCCGCAGCCGCGCTCACCTTTATCCTCGCCATCATCGGCTTCGTTGGCTGGGTCTACTCGCTCGGCCCGCTCCCGCTCGACGAAGCCCGCCAGGTCTCAACCACCATCATCGATCGCAACGGCAAGCTGCTGCGCGCCTATGCGATGGCGGATGGGCGCTGGCGGTTGCCGGTCGATGCCAGGACCAACGTCGATCCGACCTACCTGAAACTGCTGTTCGCCTATGAGGACCAGCGCTTCTACGCCCATGGCGGCATCGATCCGCTCGCCCTGGGACGCGCCGCCTTGCAGCTCGGAACGCGCGGCCACATCGTCTCGGGCGGCTCGACCATCACGATGCAGCTGGCCCGTCTGATGGAGCCGCGGCGGCAGCGCTCGCTTTACGCAAAATTGCGGCAGATCGTGCGTGCCATCGAGATCGAACGCAGCATGAGCAAGGAGCAGATCCTCGATCTCTATCTGGCGCTGGCGCCCTATGGCGGCAATCTCGAAGGCATCCGCGCGGCGTCGATCTCCTATCTCGGCAAGGAGCCGAAGCGGCTGTCGCTGGCGGAGGCCGCGTTGCTGGTCGCGCTGCCGCAATCGCCGGAGACACGCCGGCTCGACCGGTTTCCGGAGGCTGCGCGCAAGGCGCGCGACCGCGTGCTCGACCGCATGGTCGAGGAGCACGTGGTCAGCGCCGACGACGCCAATCAGGCCAAAGCGATGCCGGTGCCGAAACTGCGCAGGCCGATGCCGATCCTGGCGCCGCATGCCTCCGACGCCGCGCAGTCGACGGTCAAGGACGCGCCGATCATCAAGCTGACGCTCGATGCGACCTTGCAGAAGGTGCTGGAGCCGCTGGCGCGCGACCGCGCAATTGCGCTGGGTCCGAACATCTCGGTCGGAATCGTCGTGGTCGACAATGAGAGCGGCGACGTGCTCGCGCGTGTCGGCTCGGCCGATTATTTCGACGAGAGCCGGGCGGGGCAGGTCGATATGACCCGCGCCATCCGCTCACCCGGCTCGACGCTCAAGCCCTTCATCTACGGGCTCGCCTTCGAGGACGGCTTTGTCCATCCCGACAGCTTGATCGACGACCGCCCGGTCCGCTTCGGCTCCTATGCGCCGGAAAATTTCGACATGACTTTCCAGGGCACGGTCCCGGTGAGGAAGGCTCTGCAACTGTCGCTGAACGTGCCGGCCATCGTGCTGCTCGACCGCGTCGGCTCGAGCCGGCTGACCTCGCGGCTGCGGCAGGCCGGCGGCAACCTCGTCCTGCCCAAGGACGAAGCGCCCGGCCTCGCCATGGGGCTCGGCGGCGTCGGCGTGACGCTGCAGGATCTGGCCCAGCTCTATGCCGGCTTTGCCCGCCTTGGGACCACCAAGCCGTTGCGCGAGATCGTCACGGCCAAGGACGAGCGGGAGCCGCTGCGGCTGCTGGATCAGGTCGCAGCCTGGCAGGTCGGCAACGTCCTGCTCGGCACGCCCCCGCCGGAGAACGCCGCCCACAACCGCATCGCCTTCAAGACCGGCACCTCCTACGGCTATCGCGACGCCTGGTCGGTCGGCTTCGACGGTCGCATGACCATCGGCGTCTGGGTTGGCCGTCCGGACGGAGCGCCGGTTCCCGGCCTGATCGGACGCGTCGCCGCCGCGCCCATCCTGTTCGATGCCTTCGCCCGCAGCGGCAAGACGCTGGCCGCCTTGCCGAAGCCGCCCAAGGGAACCCTGGTCGCAAGCAACGCGAAGCTGCCGCTGCCCTTGAAGCGGTTCCGTCCGGTCGGCGAACTGGTGCGAAGCGGGGGCGAGCAGCCGCTGCATATCCAATTTCCGCTGAACGGCTCGCGGATCGACGTCGATCGATCGGGTGGCCGGGAGAGCGCGGCTATGCCGGTCAAGGTCGCCGGCGGCGTGCTGCCCATGACCGTCATGGTTAACGGCACCGCGCTCGGCGAGATCGACGGCCGCCGTCATCGGTTGATCGATCCGCCCGGCCCGGGCTTTGCACGGCTCACCGTGATCGACGCCACGGGCGCCGCGGACACAGTCGTCATTCGAATTCAATGACCCTGCCTTAAGCGGTTGTGGCCATGGCGGTTTCAGCGTAAGCGGAACCAATGGCCGACACCTACCCCAGCCCCCGTTTTGGTGCCCCCCGCGAGTCGAAATCGCCCACAAATCCGGGCAGCGGGCTCGTGCGCATGCTCGACATCGTCACGGCCAGCCACCCGCGCGCGGTCGGCTTCCTGGTGCTGTGTGCGCTGCTGCTGTTCCTGCCGGGCTTCTTCACCATCCCGCCGATCGACCGCGACGAGGCACGGTTTGCCCAGGCCACCAAGCAGATGGTCGAGAGCGGCGATTATGTCGACATCCGCTTTCAGGAGGACGTCCGCTACAAGAAGCCGGTCGGCATCTACTGGTTGCAATCGGCGACCGTCGAAGCCGCCTCGATGCTCAAGCTGCCGAAGGCCGAATTGCGCATCTGGGTCTACCGGCTGCCGTCACTGATGGGCGCGATCGGCGCCGTGCTGATGACGTATTGGGCCGCGCTCGGCTTCGTCACGCGGCGCGCCGCGGTTCTGGCTGCGCTGATGATGTGCGCCTCGGTGCTGCTCGGCGTCGAGGCGCGCCTGGCCAAGACCGACGCCGTGCTGCTGCTCTGCGTGGTTGCCGCGATGGGCGCGATGGCGCGGGCCTATCTGTCCTGGCAGCGCGCCGAGGACGAGACGCATCCGCCCTGGAGCTGGCCCGCGATCTTCTGGACCGCGCTTGCTGCGGGCATCCTGATCAAGGGGCCGCTGATCCTGATGTTCGCAGGCCTGACCATCGTCGCGCTCGCGATCCAGGACCGCGACGCCTCCTGGCTGTGGAAGCTGCGGCCTGTCTGGGGCCTGATGTGGATGCTGGTGCTGGTGCTGCCCTGGTTCGTCGCGATCTTCTGGCGCGCGGGCGAGACCTTCTTCACCACCTCCGTCGGCGGCGACATGCTGAGCAAGCTTGGCGCCCAGGAATCCCACGGCGCACCGCCCGGACTTTACCTGGCGCTGTTCTGGATCACGTTCTGGCCAGGTGCGCCGCTGGCGGCGATGGCGGCGCCCGCGGTGTGGCGGGCCCGCCGCGAGCCCGGTGCGCAGTTCCTGCTGGCCTGGCTGATCCCGTCCTGGATCGTGTTCGAGGCGGTGCTGACCAAGCTGCCGCATTACGTGCTGCCGCTGTATCCCGCGATCGCGATCCTCACCGCCGGCGCGGTGGAGCGGCGCGTGCTGTCGCGCTCCTGGCTGATGCGCGGCTCGGCCTGGTGGTTCGCGATCCCCGCAGCCGCCTCCATCATCGCGGTGGTCGGCTCGGTGATACTGACGCGGCAGCCCGCTTTCGTAGCTTGGCCGTTCATCGCGGCCGCGCTGATCTTCGGTCTGTTCGCCTGGTGGCTGTTCGATACCAACCGCGCCGAGCGCTCGTTTCTCAACGCCCTGGTCGCAGGCCTGATGCTCGCTGTGACGATTTACGGCATCGTGCTGCCGTCGCTGACCCCGCTGTTTCCCAGCATCGAGATCGCGCGCGCGCTTCGCAACGTCACCTGCGTCGGACCGAAGGCGGCTGCGGCCGGTTATCACGAGCCGAGCCTCGTCTTCCTGGCGGGCACCCGGACCTTGCTCACCGACGGCTCCGGTGCGGCGGACTTCCTGCGGCAGGGCAGCTGCCGCTTCGCGCTGATCGAGCAGCGCTCGGAGCGCAGCTTCGTGCAGCGTGCCGAGGCGATCGGGCTGCGCTACAAGGTCGGCGCGCGCATCGACGGCTATAACTTCTCGCAAGGGCGCGCGATCTCGATCTCGATCTTCCGATCGGAAGGTACCGAATAGGATGCGGGCTCTGACCGACGTTGCAGCGCATGCCGGCTATCCTGCGCAATTGCTAGCGGTGTCCTGGCGCGCGCTGGCGCAGCTCGTGCGGTCGCCCTCGCACTCGCGCCGCGCCGAGGCCGCCCGGAAGCTGGCGCGGCATTCGCTGTGGCTTGCCGCGGCGGGTGCAGCGCTCGTCATCGTGCTGATGGTCGCGTTCGATCAGACCGAGATCCTGCTGATGCCGCCGCGCGGCACGCCGAGCCTGTGGCCGATCCGCATCCTCACCGATTTCGGCAAGGACGAGTATATCCTCTCGGTGCTGGGGGCTGCGCTGGTGGTGCTGGCGCTCGTCGCGGCCGGGCTGCGTGGGAGCCGCCGCGCGCTGCTGCTCGGCTTCGGCACGCGGCTGCAATTCCTGTTTCTGTCGGTTGCCGTGTCAGCCTTCGTCGCCGAGATCCTGAAATATGTCATCGGCCGCGGACGTCCGTTCGTCGGGGGCAAGGCCAATCCGTTCAACTTCGTCCCGTTCGAGGGGACGGGGGCTTATGCCAGTCTGCCGTCAGGCCACGCCGTGGCCGCGTTCGCCCTGGCGTTTGCCGTCTCGGCACTGTGGCCGCGTCTGCGCGTCTTCATGTTCACTTACGCAATCGTGATCGTGCTGACGCGCCTGGTGTTGCTGGCGCATCATCCGAGCGACGTGGTCGCCGGCGCTCTGGTCGGAACGGTGGGCGCCATGGCCGTTCATTACTGGTTCGCGGCCCGAAAGCTCGGATTTGCCATCCGCGCCGACGGCACCATCGTGCCGCTTTCAGGGACGTTTTCCGACCGCCTCAAAAGGGTTGCCCACCGGGCATCCGCCCCATAAAAGCGGCTGCCTGCCGGGACCGCCGGTTCCCTTGGGCAGGTCCTTTGGGCAGGTCAATTCCAACCACGAGCCTCGATTTGTCGACGTCCCAGCCTTCGGTGTCCATCGTTGTTCCCGTGCGCAACGAAGCCGACAACATCGCGCCGCTGATCGCGGAGATCGGCGCGGCACTCGATGGCCGCTGGCCCTATGAGATCATCTACGTCAACGACGGCTCGACCGACGCCACCGGCGAGCGGCTTGGCGCCATCATGAAGCAGCAGAGCAATCTGCGTCAGCTTCGCCATGCAAGATCGGGCGGCCAGTCGGCGGCCGTGCGCAGCGGCGTGCGCGCGGCGCGCGGAGAGATCGTGGCGACACTCGATGGCGACGGCCAGAACAATCCGGCCTTCCTGCCCGACCTGATCGCGGCGGTCGAGAAGGGAGCAGGGCGCGTCGGGCTCGCGGCCGGCCAGCGGATCGGGCGCAAGGACACCGGCTTCAAGAAATTCCAGTCGCGCGTCGCCAACGGCATTCGCAACGCCATCCTGAAGGACGGCACGCGCGACACCGGCTGCGGGCTGAAGGCGTTCCGGCGTGACGTTTTCCTGATGCTGCCTTATTTCGACGGGCTGCATCGCTTCCTTCCCGCCCTGGTCCGCCGCGAAGGCTACGACATCGCCTATGTCGACGTAATCGACCGGCCGCGCCATTCGGGCGTGTCCAACTATGGTTTCTTCGACCGGCTGTGGATCGGCATCATGGATCTCGCCGGCGTTTGGTGGCTGATCCGCCGCAAGAAGCCGACGCCAGAAGTGACCGAGGTGGACGCATGATCATTCAATACGGTCAGGCGCTGAGCAATTATCTCTATGACGTCTTCGTCGCCAAGTTCGACTTCTGGCTGGCATTCGGCCTGGTCGCGCAGCTGTTCTTCACGGCGCGCTTCCTGGTGCAGTGGATCGCGAGCGAGCGCGCCGGCAACAGCGTGGTGCCGATGGCGTTCTGGTTCTGCTCGATGGGCGGCGGGCTGATGACGCTGGTCTATGGCGTCGTGAAGCGCGAGCCCGTCATCATCCTCGGACAGTCGCTCGCGACCATCATCTATATCAGAAACATCATGCTGATCTGGAAGAACCGCGGCACCGCCTCGAAGACGCTGGACCGCTGATCCAGCGTTCGGCTCCGCTTGTTGAAGCCTGGCACGTTGCTAGGCGAGATGCCCAATCCTGATGCTCACATGGCCGCTTTGAGGGCAGCGAAGCCGCGGTCGAGATCGGCCTTGAGGTCGTCGGTGCTCTCGAGCCCGATGTGGAGACGCAGCGTCGGGCCGCCGGGCTCCCATTTGGTCGCGGTGCGATAGGCATCGCAATCGAAGGGAATTGCAAGGCTCTCGAACCCGCCCCAGGAAAAGCCCATGCCGAACAGCTTCAGCGTATTGAGCATGGTGTCGACCGCCTGCTGCGGCGCCGGCTTCAGCACGATGCTGAACAGGCCCGAGGCGCCGGTGAAGTCGCGCTTCCAGATCGCATGACCGGGATCGGTCTCCAGCCCGGGATGCAGCACGCGCGCAACCTCAGGCCTTGCCGCCAGCCAGCGCGCCATCTCGAGCCCGGAGCGATGATGTTGCGCCAGCCGCACCGACAGCGTGCGGAGGCCGCGCAGCGCCAGGAAGACGTCGTCGGGGCCGGCACAGACGCCGAGCAAGCGGATGCCTTCGGCAATCATCGGCCAGGCCTTGGCGTTGGCCGAGATGGTGCCGAACATGATGTCGGAATGGCCGCCGATATATTTCGTCGCGGCCTGCATGCTGATGTCGACGCCCTGGTCCAGCGAGCGGTGATAGAGCGGCGTCGCCCAGGTGTTGTCGTCGATGACGAGCGCGCCGCGCCCATGTGCGACTTCGGCGATGGCGCGGATGTCGGGCATCTCGAACGATTGCGAGCCCGGCGCCTCTACCAGAACGGCCCGGGTGTTGGGCTTGAACAGCTTGTCGATGCCCGCGCCGATCATCGGATCGAAATAGGTGGTCTCGACGCCGTAGCGCGTGAGCATGCCGTTGCAGAAATTGCGCGAGGGCCGATAGATGTTGTCGACCACCAGGATGTGGTCGCCGGCTTTGAGCACCGAGAGCAGGGTGGTGGAAATCGCCGACAGCCCCGACGGCACGATACCGACGCCGGCGCATTGCGGACCCTCCAGCGCCATCAGCGTCTCCTGGAACGCCTTGGTGGTCGGGGAACCGTGACGGCCGTAGGTGAACTCGCCGCGATGGGCGTGCAGGTCCTCTGCGGTCGGATAGAGCACGGTCGAGCCGTGGAAGACCGGCGGATTGACGAACCCCTTCTGCGCCTTGGTGTCGCGGCCGGAGGTGACCAGCCGGGTCTCGGCGTGCTGCTCTTGGGGGGACGAAGAATCCATGCGCCTGCTTTCAAAACCGCGTTTCCACCGGACGCATCGCGCCCCTGGGCCGACCGAAAGGCCGCGGTCGTTAATAACAGAACACAGAAGAGTCCCGTCAACCCCTTGACCCGGAACGCCAGTCGTTCTGTGATGCGCAGGTGCTATTCAGTCGCCGCATGTTGAGGGGCCTGCCGCGACCTTCGATCCATTGCCTGACCGGACGTCGCGTCACAGCCAAGAGATGGCGGGCGCCGGCGGCGGGGATGAAGGTATGGGCTCCCGAGATCGGCGAGTGTTCGGCAAGGTTTTCCAGCATGACTCTTGCAAGGCCGGATTCTTGAAGGACCTGGTTTGGCAGAGACGATCCTAAGACAACATTCCTGACCTTGAGACGACCTTGAAAGGCCCAAAGCCCATGAAACGCGTAACCCTGGCTCTCTCCCTTGCTCTCGCCGCCGGCCTCACCGCCCAAGCCGCCGATGCGCAAACGCTCAAGACCGTCAAGGATCGGGGCATGCTGTCCTGCGGCGTCAGCCAGGGCCTGCCGGGCTTCTCCTCGCCCGACGACAAGGGCAACTGGACCGGCATCGACGTCGACGTCTGCCGCGCCATTGCCGGCGCCATCTTCAACGATCCGACCAAGGTCAAGTTCGTGCCGCTGTCGGCCAAGGACCGCTTCACCGCGCTGCAATCCGGCGAGGTCGACGTGCTCTCGCGCAACACCACCTGGACCATCTCGCGCGACACCTCGCTCGGCGCCAATTTCACCGGCGTGACCTATTACGACGGGCAGGGCTTCATGGTGAAGAAGTCGCTCAAGGTGAATTCGGCGCTCGAGCTCAACAGTGCATCGGTCTGCGTGCAGACCGGCACCACCACTGAGCAGAATCTCGCCGACTACTTCAAGGCCAACAACATGAAGTACGAGGTGATCGCGTTCGCCACCAACGACGAGACCGTCAAGGCCTATGAGGCCGGCCGCTGCGACGTCTTCACCACCGACCAGTCGGGCCTGTACGCCAACCGCCTCAAGCTCGCCAGCCCCAACGACCACATGGTGCTGCCCGAGATCATCTCGAAGGAGCCGCTCGGCCCGATGGTGCGGCACGGCGACGACCAGTGGTTCGACATCGTTAAATGGACGCTGTTCGCGATGCTCACCGCCGAAGAGCTCGGCGTGACCTCGAAGAACATCGACGAGAAGGCGAAGCTGGAAAATCCCGAGCTGAAGCGCGTGCTCGGCAGCGACGGCAATTTCGGCGAACAGCTCGGCCTGACCAAGGATTGGGTGGTGCGGATCGTCAAGACCGTCGGCAATTACGGTGAGGTGTTCGATCGCACCGTCGGCGCCGGTTCGCCGCTCGGCATCAATCGCGGTGTCAACAATCTCTGGAACAAGGGCGGTCTTCAGTACGCGCCGCCGATCCGCTGATCAGCCCTGATCGGCCGGCAGCGGCATGAGCACCGAGGCTCGAAAACCGCCGCCCCAGATCGCGCTGAAGATCCGGCGCATTCTGGGCGGCAAGGCAGGCTGGAACGGCGTTGCCGTCCAGTTTGCCTTCGCGGCGATCCTGGGCTGGATCGGCTACGAGATCGTCTCCAACGCGCGGGCCAATCTCGAGAACCAGCACATCGCCGCCGGCTTCGGCTTCCTCAGGAACAATGCCGGCTTCGACGTCAACCAGACCCTGATCTCCTATACCGGCTCGGACACGTTCCTGCGCGTGTTCGTGGTCGGACTGTTGAATACGCTCGTGGTCTCCGTGGTGGGCATTGTCTTCGCCACGGTGATCGGCTTCATCGTCGCGCTGTGCCGGCTGTCGCCCAATTGGCTGCTGTCGCGGGTCGGCGAGATCTATGTCGAGGTCATCCGCAACCTGCCACTGCTGTTCCAGATCCTGTTCTGGTACCTGGCGGTGCTCGCGGCCCTGCCAAATCCGCGGCAGAGCATTTCCCTGTTCGGCATTGCCTTCATCAGCAATCGAGGCCTCGTCATTCCCAGCCCGATCGGTCAGAGCGGTCTCGCGCCGTTCCTGGCGGTGCTGGCGCTCGGCATCGTCGCCTCACTGGCGCTGCGCGTCTACGCAAGGCGAGCGCTGTTTCAGCGCGGGCAGGTGATCCGCATCTGGCCTTCCGTGCTGGCCCTGCTGTTCGGGCTTCCGCTGGCCACGATGCTGGTCTTCGGTCTGCCTTTCACCTTCGAGCTGCCGCAGCTGAGGGGGTTCAACTTCGCCGGCGGCTCACGCATCATCCCGGAATTCGTGGCGCTGACGGTGGCGCTGGCGACCTATACCGCCGCCTTCATCGCCGAGATCGTGCGCGCTGGCATCCTGTCCGTTCACAAGGGGCAGATGGAGGCGGGATCTTCGCTCGGCCTCAGCCGCGGCGCCACGCTCCGCCTCATCGTCGTGCCGCAGGCCATGCGCGTCATCGTGCCGCCGCTAACCAACCAGTACCTCAATCTCACCAAGAACTCGTCGCTGGCGGTCGCGATCGGCTATCCTGACCTGGTGTCGGTGTTTGCCGGCACGTCGCTGAGCCAGACCGGGCAGGCGATCGAGATCATCGCCATGACGATGGGCGTCTATCTCCTGATCTCGCTCCTGACCAGCGCGATCATGAGCGTCTACGGTTGGCGTGTCAGCCGGAGCCTCGGCGCATGAGCGATGTCATCTCGTCCAGCTTCGTCCGCCAGGACCTGCTCGCCGAGCGTCCCGCGCCGGTGAAGACCACGGGCTTCATCGGCCTGATGCGCACGCGCCTGTTCAACTCGCCGACCAACATCCTGCTGACGATCGTCGGCGCCTTGCTGCTCTGGTTCACCATCGTTCCCTCCGTCAAGTTCCTGTTGGTCGATGCGGTCTGGAGCGGTAAGGACCGCACCGCGTGCCTCGCC
This sequence comes from Bradyrhizobium sp. NBAIM14, assembly GCF_020193895.1. Lineage (NCBI taxonomy): Bacteria > Pseudomonadati > Pseudomonadota > Alphaproteobacteria > Hyphomicrobiales > Nitrobacteraceae > Bradyrhizobium > Bradyrhizobium sp. NBAIM14. The sequence goes on from NZ_JADYVQ010000008.1 coordinate 107,737, forward strand.
GAGAACGCCGGCTTTGCGGTCGGCGCCTGCTGGCCCTACATCCAGGCGAAGCTCCCGCAACTCATCTACGGCTTCTATCCCGAGGCCGAGCGTTGGCGGGTGAACTTGACGCTGTTGCTCGCAGTCGTCCTGCTGTTGCCGCTGCTCATTCCGCGGCTGCCGGCCAAGAGCCTGAATGCCGGCTTGTTCTTCGTCGCCTTTCCGGTGGTGGCGTTCTTCCTGCTGCACGGCGGCGGCATCAAGGGCTTCGGGCTGAGCTGGACGGCCGGCCTGCTGCAATTGTTCGACGAGAGCATCGTCGGTGCCGGACAAGCGCTGATCACATCGGGCAGGACCTCCGCGGTCGGTCCGCTGCTGTGGGTGCTCGGGAGCCTCATCGTGCTGCTCGGCACGGTGATCCATTGGCTGATCTTTCCGCTCACCTGGCTGCGCGATTATATCCAGGGCACGGGCCAGCCGGTCTGGGCAGATTTCGCCGTCACGGGCGCGATCGTCTGCCTGATCGCCTTCGTTCTCGGCGGTGGCGTTCGCACCGGCGGGCGGGCTCTGGCCTCGAGCATCGCCACCTTCATTGGCATCGCCATCGTCATCAGGCTGATGGACCTCGACCACGGCGGATTGCCGATCGTGACGACGAATCTGTGGGGCGGCCTCCTGGTGACGCTGGTGGTCTCCGTCACCGGCATCGTCACCTCGCTGCCGATCGGCATCGCGCTCGCGCTCGGCCGCCGCTCGACGATTCCCTTGATCCGGATCTTCTCGATCGCCTTCATCGAGTTCTGGCGCGGCGTGCCGCTGATCACCGTGCTGTTCTTCGCAACCTACATGCTGCCGCTGTTCCTTCCCGGCAATTTCACCGTCGACGGCTTGGTGCGTGCGCTGATCGGCATCGCGCTGTTCACCGGCGCCTATCAGGCCGAGAACGTCCGCGGCGGGCTGGCGGCGATCCCGCGCGGGCAGAGCGAGGCGGCCGCCGCCCTCGGGCTGTCCTGGTGGAAGACGACCTCGCTGATCGTGCTGCCGCAGGGGCTGCGGCACGTCATTCCGAACCTCGTCAACAGCTTCATCTCGCTGTTCAAGGACACCTCGCTGGTCTCGATCGTGGCGCTGTTCGATCTGCTCGGCTCGCTGCGCGCCTCGTTCGCGGATCCGAAATGGTCGACGCCGTCGACGGCGTTCACCGGCTTCGCCTTCGCCGGGATCATCTACTTCCTGTTCTGCTTTGGCATGTCGCGCTATTCCTTGTTCGTCGAGCACCGCCTCAACGCCCACCGCCGCAACTGATCGAGGCCACCATGTCTGAGCCCATCGTCAAGATTTCCGGCCTGAACAAATGGTACGGCGAATTCCACGTCCTGCGTGACGTCGATCTCGCGGTGCAGAAGGGCGAACGCATCGTGATCTGCGGCCCCTCGGGCTCGGGCAAGTCCACGCTGATCCGCTGCATCAATGCGCTGGAGGAATTCCAGGAAGGCGAGATCGTCGTCGACGGCATCGAGCTCGGGCCGAACCTCAAGCACGTCGACGCGGTCCGCCGTGAAGTCGGCATGGTGTTCCAAAGCTTCAACCTGTTCCCGCATCTGACCGTGCTCGACAATTGCACGCTGGCGCCGATCTGGGTCCGCAACATCCCCAAGAAGGACGCCGAGGTGACGGCGATGAAGTTCCTCGAGCGCGTCAAGATCCCGCACCAGGCCAACAAGTTTCCGGGTCAGATGTCCGGCGGCCAGCAGCAGCGTGTCGCGATCGCGCGAGCCCTCACCATGAACCCGAAGGTGATGCTGTTCGACGAGCCGACCTCGGCGCTCGACCCCGAAATGGTCAAGGAGGTGCTCGACACCATGGTCGACCTCGCCGAGGAAGGCATGACCATGCTGGTCGTCACTCACGAGATGGGCTTTGCCCGCGAGGTCGCCAACCGCGTCGTGTTCATGGACGCCGGGCAGATCATCGAGGCCAACACTCCGAACGAGTTCTTCGCCGCCCCGCAGCACGCCCGCACCAAGCTGTTCCTGAGCCAGATTCTGCGCTGAGCCCGGCGACCTGTGGCCTCGCCGGTCTGAGCGCAAGCCTGGCACCATCCGAATCGGCTTGCCTCTTTTCGGACCATCCTCCGGAGAGAGACCTTGCAGAGCAGTGCCGGCGTGCGCGCATACCAGAATGCGCGACTGGAAAAGAAGCTGAAGAAGCAGGCGGACGCCGTTATGGCCTTCGCGATCGAGGCACTCGGGCAGGGCAGGCCTGATGAGGCCGAGATGCTCTGCCGCGAGATCTTGAAGGAGGTGCCGGATCATTTTCATGCCACGCACCTGCTCGGCCTGCGCGCGTTCGACGGCGGGCGGCTCGACGAGGCGGAATTCCTGCTCGAACGTGCGATTGCACTCGAGCCGCGTTCGCCCGATGCGCACGGCAATCTCGGCGCCGTCTATTTCGCGCTGGAGAAATTCGCTGGCGCCCGCGCCTGCCAGGAGAAGGCCATCGCGCTCAAGCCGAATTGTCCGATCACCCTGACCAATCTCGGCAATACGTTGCTGCACATCGGCCTCGGCAACGAGGCGATCGGGCTGCACGAGCGGGCGATCAGGCTGAAGCCGGATTATGCCGATGCGTTTTGCAACCGCGGCATGGCGGAATTGATGACGGGCCAGTTCGAGCGCGCCAAAGCGAGCTTCGACCGTGCCCTGACATTTCAGCCATCTCACGCCGAGGCGATCGCGGGCAGGGGGATGGTCAGCCTCGAGCTCCGGCACTTCGCGCAGGCGGGTGCCGCCTTCGACGCCGCGCTCGCGATCAAGCCGGGTTCGCCGCGGATTCTGTTGCAGCGTGGAAGGCTCAATTTGAGTTTAGCCCGGCTGGAGCAGGCGGCCGCGGACCTCGACGCGGCGCTGGCGCAATCGCCACGGCTCGAGCTCGCGCTGTGCTGGCGGGCGCAGATCGACATTCTCGCGGGCAACACGGCGCGGGCGATGGCAGGCGTCAAGACGCTGCTCGAGGTCAATCCGCAATCCGAGATGGGGTTGGCGCTTTTGGCGGCGTGCCATGTGAACCAGGGAGACATCGCGACCGCGCTCGCGCACCTCGACGCCGCGCTCGAGATCGCGCCGCATTTTCCGGAGGCGATCGGATACAAGATCTTCGTGCTGGACTACCTGCCGGAGGCCGATTTCGCCGCCCAGCAGGCCGCGCGGAAATACTGGTGGGACGCGATCGGCGCGAAGCTGCAGCAAAGGACGCTGGCGCCGCGGCCACTCGATCCTGACCGGCGGATCGTGATCGGATACGTCGCATCCGAATTCAGGAACCACTCGGCGGCATACTCTCTGTTGCCGGTGCTGCGCAATCATGATCACGCCCAGTTCAAGGTCGTCTGCTATTCCTGCTGGCCGGTGCAGGACGAGATGACGGAGAGCTTCACGCCTCTCGCGGATGTCTTCGTCGATGCCGCACAATTGTCCGATGACGAGCTGGCCGACCGCATCCAGGCCGATGGCATCGATATTCTGATCGATGTCTCCGGGCACACGACCGGCAGCAGGCTTCATGTCTTTGCCCGCAAGCCGGCGCCGATCCAGGTCACAGGCTTCGGGCACGCCACGGGGACAGGCCTTCAAACGATGGACTACGTGCTCGCGGACCCGATCTTCATCCCGCAATCGGCGCGCCATCTCCTGGCCGAGAAGGTGCACGACATGCCGTGCCTGATCACGATCGATCCGATCCTGGACATTCCGCCTTCAGAGCCACCCATGCTCCGCAACGGCTACGTCACTTTCGGGGTGTTCAACCGCATCTTCAAGATTTCGGACGAAGCCATCCGGGTGTGGTCGAACGTCATGCATGCGGTGAGGGGATCGAAGATCATCGTCAAGAACGGGCTGCTTGACGATCCATTGCTGCGCGATCGACTGGTCGCGCGGTTCGCGGCAGAAGGGGTCGCCGAAGAGAATGTCATCTGCATGGGCTCGACCTCGCGCCCCGAGCATCTGCGGGCCTTTGCGATGGTCGACATGTCCCTCGACACCTTCCCGCAGAACGGCGGCATCAGCACCTGGGAGTCCCTCTATGCCGGCGTTCCCGTGGTCGCCAAGCTCGGCAGCGGCGCTTCGTCGCGCGCCGGCGGCTCCATCGTTGCCGCCGTCGGCCTGGAGGACTGGGTCGCCGAGGATGACGCGGGCTATGCCGCGATCGCGTGCAAACACGCGGCGCAGCCGGCCTACCTGGCAAAGCTGCGGGCGGATCTGCCGGCTCGGATCGCAGCCTCGCCGGCCGGCGACGTCGAGTTTTACACGCGCGAGGTCGAAGCGGCCTATCGCCGGTTCTGGCGCGATTATTGCGCCGCCGCCTCGGAGGTGGCGTAGGACGATTGCGCTGGGCCCCGGGAAATCCCGGAGGCGGAGCGACTCCGGTGACCGGCTGGCCAGGCTCGCGAATCAGTTAGACTCTGCTGAGGGCATCCTCCGGAGATACACCTTGCAGAAGAGCGGCGGCGCGCGCGCGTTCCAGAATGCGCGATTGCAGAAGAAGTTGATGAAGCAGGCCGACGCCGTCATTGCCGCTGCGGCGAACGCCTATGGCCAGGGCCGATTTGCCGAGACAGAGGCGCTGTGCCGCGAGATCCTGAAAGCCCTTCCGGATCATGTCGATGCCATGCACCTGCTCGGCATGTGCGCCCATGACGGCCGGCGCCTGGAAGAGGCGAGGGAGCTGCTCGAGCGCGTGATCGCGCTCGATCCGCGCCTGCACGATGCCCATAACAACCTCGCGACCGTGCATTTCGACCTCGGCAATTACGAAGAGGCGCGGCGCTGCCAGGAGAGGGCGATCGCGCTGAAGCCGAGTTTCGCCGTCGCATTGACCAATCTCGGCAACACGCTGATGCATATGGGGCTGTACGAACAGGCGCTCGAGATGCACGAGCGCGCCATCAAGATTAAACCGGATTGTGCCGATGCGCTCTGCAATCGCGGCATGGTCGAGATCGTGCTTGGGCAGATCATGCGTGCCAAGGCGAGCTTCGATCGCGCCCTGCTGTTTCAGCCGCGTCACGCCGAGGCCATCGTCGGCAGCGGCATGGTCAGCATGGAGCTGCGGCACCACGATGAGGCCGCAGCCAAGTTCGCTCAGGCCCTCGCAATCAAGCCAGGCGCGCCACGAATTCTGGCCCAGCGCGGACGGCTCAGTTACGAGCTGCAGCACCTGCAGGAGGCGCTGGCGGATTTCGATGCGGCGCTTGCGATTTCGCCCAAGCTCGAGCTGGCCCTTCGGGGCAAGGCGCAGGTCTGCCTCGTCATGGGAAGGACCGCGCAGGCGATGGCGGCCGCAACGACCTTGATCGAGCGAAATCCTCGCTCGGAGATGGGGTTGGCGCTTCTGGGCTTCGCTTATTCGAACCAGGGAGACATGGAATCCGCGATTGAATATCTCGATCGCGCGCTGGCGCTGCGACCGGACTATGGAGACGCGATCAGAGGCAAGATCTTCTTGCTGGACTACCTTGCGGAGGCGGATTTCGCGGTCCAGCAGGCGGTGCGAAAGTCCTGGTGGGATGCAATCGGCTCAAGGATTCCGCAAAGGACGCTGCCGAAGCGGCCGCTGGATCCGGACAAGCAGATTGTGGTCGGATATGTCGCGGCCGAATTCCGACAACACTCGGCGGGACTCACCTTGCTGCCCGTGTTGCGCCATCATGATCACGCCAAGTTCAAGATCGTCTGCTATTACGCCTGGCCGGGGGCGGACGAGTACACCGCCAAGTTCAAGGCGCTGGCGGATGTCTGGGTCGACGCTTGGCAGATGTCGGACGACGAGCTCGCCGATCGTATTCAGGCCGACAATGTCGACATTCTGATCGACGTTTCCGGCCACACGACCGGCAACAGGCTGCAATGCTTCGCGCGGAAGCCGGCTCCGATCCAGGCCACCGGCTTCGGACACGCGACGGGTACGGGCATGCCGACCATGGATTACGTGCTCGCCGATCCCATTTTCATTCCGCCATCGGCCCGGCATCTGTTTCCCGAGAAGATCCACGATCTGCCGTGCCTGATCACGATGGAGCCGGTCACCAATCTAAAGCCCTCCGAGCTCCCGATGCTCCGCAACGGCTACGTCACCTTTGGTGTGTTCAACCGCATCTACAAGATCTCGGATGATGCGATCCGCGTGTGGTCGCGCATCATGCGGGAAGTGCCGGGATCGAAGATCATCCTCAAGCATGGTTTGCTCGACGATGCCCTGCTGCGCGATAGCCTGGTCGCACGCTTCATCGCACAGGGTATTGCGGAGGAGGACATCACTTGCCTCGGCACCACCTCGCGTGACGACCATCTGATGGCCTTCGACAAGATCGATATTTCCCTCGACACGTTCCCGCAGAACGGCGGCATCAGCACCTGGGAATCCCTCTACAAGGGCGTTCCGGTCGTGGCCAAGCTCGGCATTGGAGCCTCCTCGCGTGCTGGCGCCTCCATCGTGGCGGCCGTCGGCCTCGGCGACTGGGTCGCGGAGGATGACGACGGTTATGTCGAGATCGCCCGCAAGTTCGCCTCGCAGCCCGAATATCTGGCAAAGTTGCGCGCGGGCTTGCCGGCCCAGATCGCAGCCTCGCCCGCCGGCAATGTCGAGATCTACACGCGTGAGCTCGAGGCGGGATACCGAAAGTTCTGGCGCGACTATTGTGCCGCTGCCGCTGAACGCGACGACGCTGCGGGCAGCGGGGCGGACGCACCTGGCGGCTCCTGAGCCGCATCCTGCTGGCGAACCCCGGGATATCCCGGACGGATTTCTGCTCCCGCAGCCCGGCCGGGCCGGTGCGCGAATCAGTTAGACTCGGCCTTGGGCCATCTTCCGGAGAGACACCTTGCAGAGCAGCGTCGGCGCGCGCGCATTCCAGAATGCGCGGTTGCAGAAGAAATTGAAGAAGCAGGCCGACGCCGTCATCTCCGCCGCGGCGAGCGCCTATGGTCAAGGCAGATATGCGGAGAGCGAGGCGCTCTGCCGCCAGATCCTGCAAGCCGTTCCGGATCATTTCGACGCCACGCACGTGCTCGGCCTCAGCGTGCAGCAGGGCGGGCGCCTCGACGAGGCGCAACAGCTGCTCGAGCGCGCGATTGCGATCGATCCGCGTTCGCACGAGGCTCAGAGCAATCTCGCGGCCGTCTACTTCGTGCTTCAGAAATTGGAAGCGGCGCGCGCCTGTCAGGAGAAAGCGATCGCGCTGATGCCGAATTTTACGCCGGCCCTGGCCGGTCTCGGCAACACCCTGCTGCAGATGAACCTGCCCGAACAGGCCATCGAGGTCTACGATCGCGCCATCAAGCTGAAGCCCGACTACGCCGACGCGCTTTGCAATCGTGGCGTGGCGCAGCTGGCGCTGTTCCGGTTTGACCGCGCCAGGGAGAGCTTTGATCGCGCGTTGTTGTTTCAGCCGCGCCACGTCGAAGCGCTCATCGGCAAGGGCGTGGTCAGCATCGAACTCAAGCGTTACGATGAGGCGGAAGCTGCACTCGCAGCGGCGTTCGCGATCAAGCCCGATTCGGCGAAGATCCTGGCGCAGCGCGGACGCCTCAACTCGGCGCTGTCGCGGCTGGAACAGGCGGCCGCGGACTTCGATGCGGCCCTTGCACTTTCGCCCCGGTTCGAAATGGCCTTGCGGGGAAAGGCGGAGGTCTCGCTCAGCCTGGGCAACACCGCACAGGCGATCCTGGCCTGCACGACCTTGCTCGAGCAGAATCCACGTTCCACGATCGCATTGGCGTTGCTGAGCTCCTGTTTTGCAAATCAGGGAGAAATCGCGTCCGCAATCGAACATCTCGACGCCGCGCTGGCGATCTCTCCGGATCCAGACTTGATGGCGCGGAAGATCTACTATCTTGACTTTCTCCCCGACGCCGATTTCACGATCCAGCAGGCGACGCGAAGGTCCTGGGGCGAAGCGATCGGTGCCCGCGTGCCGCAGAGGAAGCTCGCCCCCCGGCAGCTCGATCCCGACAGGCGGATCGTGATCGGCTATGTTTCCGCCGAATTCTGGTATCATTCGGCGGCGTTCGGCTTGCTGCCGGTGCTGCGCCATCACGATCACGCCAGCTTCGAGGTCGTCTGCTATTCGTGTTCGCCGACTCAAGATGCGATCACAGCCGAATTCAAGTCGGCGGCCGACGGCTGGGTCGATGCCTGGCAGATGTTCGACGACGAACTGGCCGATCGTATCGAGGCCGACAAGGTCGACATCCTGATCGACGTGTCCGGGCACTCGTCGGGCAACAGGCTTCAGATCTTCGCCCGCAAGCCGGCTCCCATACAGGTCACGGGCTTCGGGCACGCGACCGGTACCGGCCTTCGGACGATGGACTACGTGCTCGCGGACCCTGTCTTCATTCCGCAATCGGCGCGGCATCTGCTGGCCGAAAAGGTCTATGACCTGCCGTGTCTGATCACGATCGATCCTATCCTGGATGTGCCGCCTTCGGAGCTTCCCATGCTTCGCAACGGCTACGTCACCTTCGGCGTGTTCAACCGCGTCAACAAGATCTCGGACGAGGCCATTCGCGTGTGGTCGAACGTGATGCGGGAGGTGGCCGGATCGAAGATCATCATCAAGCATACGCTGCTCGACGATCCCCTGGTGCGCGACGGCCTTCTCGCGCGCTTTGTCGCCCACGGGATTGCCGAGGAGAGGATCACCTGCCTCGGCTCGTCCGAGCGCGCCGATCATCTGCGAGCCTTCGCGCTGGTCGATATTTCGCTCGATCCGTTTCCGCAGAACGGCGGCGTCAGCACCTGGGAATCCCTCTATGCGGGCGTTCCGGTCGTCGCCAAGCTCGGCCACGGCGCATCCTCGCGCGCCGGCGGCTCCATCGTGGCCGCCGTCGGTCTTGACGACTGGGTGGCCGAGGACGACGAGGGCTACGCCACCATCGCGTGCAAATTCGCTGCCCAGCCCGCGCATCTGGCAAAGCTGCGCGCGGAATTGCCGGCCCGGATCGCGGCTTCGGCCGCGGGTAATGTCGAAACCTACACGCGCAGGGTCGAGGAGGGTTACCGCAAGTTCTGGCGCGACTATTGTGCCGCGGCCTCGGAAAGCGGGGAGGTCGCTTAAGCCGGCCGAACCGCGCAGATTTTGTGGATCTGCGCCTTCGGCCCGAGGATGCGCGTGACGATCAGACGAAGGGCGGCTTGATGTTGCTGCGCTTCTCCAGCCATTCCGGCACCGGCAGGTTCTTGGCGCGCATGAAGTCGGCATTGAACAGCTTCGACAGATAGCGGCTGCCGGAATCGCACAGCACGGTGACGATCGTCTTGCCGGGCCCGAGCTGCTTCGCAAGCCGCATCGCGCCGACGACATTGATGCCCGTCGAGCCGCCGAGGCACAGACCTTCATGCTGGAGCAGTTCGTAGATCGCACTGACGGCGTCGGTGTCGGGAATGAGATAGGCATCGTCGACCTTGGCAGTCTCGACGATCGCGGTGGCGCGGTTGAGGCCGATGCCCTCCGTGATCGAGCCGCCCGGCGTCGCCTTGGGATCGCCGGTCCTGAAATATTCGTACATGCCGGCACCGTGCGGATCGGCGCAGGCGATGCGGATGTTCTTGTTCTTCTCCTTCAAATAGCGGCTGACGCCGGCGAGCGTGCCGCCGCTGCCGACCGAGCAGACGAAGCCGTCGACCTTGCCGCCGGTCTGCTCCCAGATCTCAGGCCCCGTGGATTCGTAATGCGCCTTGGCGTTGTCCAGGTTGTTCCATTGGTCGGCGAACAGCACGCCATTGGGCTCGGTCTTGCGCAGCTCGTCGGCGAGCCGCCGGCCAACATGCTGGTAGTTGTTGGGGTTGGCGTAGGGAAGGGCCGGCACCTCGATCAGCTCGGCACCGCAAAGCTTCAGGAAATCCTTCTTCTCCTGGCTCTGCGTCTCCGGGATCACGATCAGGGTGCGGTAGCCGCGCGCGCTCGCAACCACGGCAAGACCGATACCGGTATTGCCGGCGGTCGCTTCCACCACCAGCCCGCCGGGCTTCAGCTCGCCGCGCTTCTCGGCCTCCAGGATCATCCATTTCCCGGCGCGGTCCTTCACCGACTGACCGGGATTCATGAACTCGGCCTTGCCCAGGATGGTGCAGCCGGTCAATTCCGAAGCCTGCTTGAGCTTGATCAGGGGGGTGTTGCCGATGGCTTCGACAACGTCGTTGCGAATGGTCATGTCGGGGAAAATCACTACCAAGGGGTTGATCGGCTTTGGCCCGAACCTAGTGCTTGGGAGGCCAAAGGGGAAGGCTTTTGCGCTGCGGCGAACCCGACCGAAACGCCCGCGGAAACAGTGATATGCCTGCAGTAGGAAATGGCCCGACCCCGGCCCGTGCACGAAACAATTGCGCTCCCGATCAACGTTGTTGCGATCAATTCTTGCCACGGGCGAAACGGGTCGCGACAGGGCGCGTGTCCTGTTCGCGGGGGATTATCTAGAAATGCGGTTGTCCCTCGGTGGTAAGAACCTCAGCCGCCGCAGCGGGAGAGGCGAAGCGAACCCTGCAGCAACGGGTGTGGCCGCGATATCACATGAAATCTTGGTAAGCTTGCTTACGTTTCCCAATGTTTCGCAATGAAGAAAGTCTCTGCGAGACAGGCGCTTTTCGCATTCTTGTCAGTTCGCTCCCGCCTCGTTGGCACGGGCATCTCGCAATTGCGGCACTGTCCCGCCGTTCCGCGCCCGGCTAGTATGAAGCTCAAGTTCCGCAGAAAGCATCATTACTGTGAGCGCGTCGTCCAAAGCCTCCCGACCATCCCGCCGCGAATCGGTTAATCCGGCAGCGTTGCGGCGGCTTGATCTGCCCGGCGGGGGGTGGATGTGACACAGCAAGTTCCAGTGGTCGCCTCGCGGCGGTCTCGCGGTTCTGCACTCCGAACGCTGCGCGCGGCGCGATGGACTGCGGTGCTGTGCCTCGCCGCGGCTTCGGGGGCTTGCGTGCTGACCCAGGATCTTCCCGATCCCGCGCTCGACGTTCCCGCGCACTACAAATATGCCGGCAAGGGCGATGCGCCGCCGTCGCTCGATTGGTGGCGCGGCTTCCGCTCCGCGGAGCTGACGCAACTGATGGAGGAGGCGCAGACCGTCAATCTCGACATTGCCGCAGCCGTGGCGCGCATTGTCCAGGCTGACGCGCAGGCGCGACAGGCCGGCGCGGCGCTGCTGCCGAGTGTCTCGACAGCCGGATCGGAATCCTATTCACGCACATCCGGCTCGAGCGCTTCGGGGCTGTCCATCGGCGGGCGCGAGGTCGTCAATTATTCGGCCTCGCTGAGCGCGAGCTATCAGCTCGATTTCTGGGGCCAGAACCGCGACGCGCTGCAATCGGCAGAGGAGACGGCGAACGCCAACCGTTTCGATCGCGACACGGTCGCGCTGACCACGCTCGCCGCCGTCGCCAACGCCTATTTCCAGGTGCTGGCCTCGCAGGACCGCATCAGGACCTCACAGCGCAACATCGCGAGCGCGCAGCGCATCCTCGATGCGGTCAGGGAGCGCCGCAGGGCCGGCACCGGCACCGATCTCGACGTCGCCCAGCAGGAGAGCGTGCTGGCGAACCAGAAGGCGCTGGTGCCGCCGTTGCGCCAGACGCTGGACCAGAACGTCAACGCGCTCGCCGTGCTGGTGTCGCGACCGCCGGAGAGCGTGCGCGTGCACGGCGGCTCTCTGGACCGGATCGCGATCCCGCGCGTGACGCCCGGCCTGCCTTCGGAGCTCCTGACGCAGCGGCCGGACATCCGCCGACAGGAGGCGCAGCTCGCCTCGGCCACCGCCAACATCGGCAATGCCCGCGCACAGTTCTTTCCGACCATCCAGCTCACCGGCAATGGCGGCTACCAGAGCTCGGCGCTGGTCTCGCTTTTCCAGCCGCATGCGGCCTTCTTCCAGCTCGTCGGCAGCGCGACACAGCCGATCTTCGACGGCGGCAGGATCCTCGGCAATTTCGAGTTGGCCAAGGCGCGGCAGGACGAGCTGCTGCAAACCTATCGCAAGACCATCGTCCAGGCCTTTGCCGACGTCGACAACGCCCTGTTCTCGATCAAGCAGACCACGATCAGGCTGCAATTGCAGCGCGACGTCGTCGCCGCCTCGCGTCGCGCCTTCGATCTTTCCGAGCAGCAATTGCGTGCCGGCACCGCCGACATCGTCACAGTGCTCAACACCCAATTGACCCTGTTCCAGGCGGAAGACGCGTTGTGGCAGGCCCAACTCGCACGGCTTCTGGCCATCGTCAGCCTGTACCAGGCGCTCGGCGGAGGCTGGGAGCCGCGAATGGAGAAACCGGTCAATGCTCTTTAAGCCGGACACCAAGCAAGGCGCGCGAGAGGGGACAGCGAAGCGATCGCGCGGCCGCAGCTTCGTCATGACCCTGATCACGCTCGCGATCCTTGGCGGCCTTGGTTACGTCGGCTGGATTGCAATGCAGCAGCAGCAGGCGAACAACCGCAATCAGCGCCCCGATCTACCGGTGCCGGTGCTGGCGGCGAGCCCGCGCATCCAGGACGTGCCGGTTTATCTCGACGGCGTCGGCGCGATCCGCGCGCTCAACACCGTAACCGTGCGCTCGCAGGTCGACGGCAAGCTGATCGCGGTCAACTTCACGGAAGGCCAGGACGTCAAGAAGGGCGACGTGCTCGGCGAAATCGATCCGGCGATCTATCAGGCTCAGTACGACCAGGCGGTTGCCAAGAAGGCGCAGGATCAGGCCCAGCTCGCCAACCAACGCATCGACCTCGCGCGCTACGAGCAGCTCGCGGCCTCCAACGCCGGCTCCAAGCAGCAGGCCGACACCCAGCGTGCGTTGGTCGCGCAGACCGAGGCGCTGGTCAAGGCCGACCAGGCTGCGATCGACAACGCGGCGGCGACGCTGAGCTACACCAAGATCGTGGCGCCGATCTCGGGTCGCGTTGGCCTGCGCCTGGTCGACCAGGGCAACATCATCCATGCCTCCGACACCACGGGCCTCGTGGTGATCACGCAATTGCAGCCGATCGCGGTGTGGTTCAGCCTGCCGCAACAGCAGATCATGCGCGTCAACGCGGCGGCAGCGAAGGGGCCGCTCGCGGTCGACGTGTTCGGCAATGACGGCATCACGGTGATCGATACTGGCAAGCTCACCGGCATCGACAACCAGGTCGACCAGACCACCGGCACGCTTAAGCTCAAGGCCGAATTCCCCAATGCCAATTACCAGCTCTGGCCGGGCCAGTTCGTCAATGTCCGCCTCAAGGTCGAGACCTTGACGCAGGCGCTGGTGGTGCCGACCTCGGCGGTGCAGCGCGGCCCGATCGGCACTTTCAGCTACGTCATCGGCGCGGACAACATCGTCTCGGCCAAGCCCGTGACGGTGACCCAGCAGAACGAGCATGACGCCGTGATCGCGAGCGGCCTGTCGGCGAGCGAGAGGGTGGTCACCACGGGCTTCGCAAATCTGTCCGACGGGTCCAAGGTGATCGTCGGCCGCGATGACCAGACTCCGTCGGCCGATCTTGCCCCGCGCAAGCGCTCGCGCGCACCGGACGCTCAGAAGAAGGATGGTGCTAACGAAGGCCAGAAGGACGGGCAGAAGGACGGCCAAGCCAAGGACGGCGAGTTGCGCGCCAAGCGCAAGAGCAGTGAAGGCGACCAGAAGGGGCAGACGGGACCGGCGCCGGGGCCGGGGGCATCGGAAAGTGGAGCCAAGCAGCCATGATCCCGACAACAGCCGCTTGAAGCGGCAGGCATAACCCATGGGTGTCTCCGAACCCTTCATCCGCCGGCCGATTGCGACCTCGCTGCTCGGCATCGCGCTTCTGATCGGCGGGCTGCTCGGCTATTTCGCACTCCCGGTCTCGGCGCTGCCGCAGGTCGATTTCCCGACCGTGCAGGTGACGACGCAGCTGCCGGGCGCGAGTCCGGACGTGATCGCCTCGCTGATCACCGCGCCGCTGGAGCGGCAGCTTGGGCAGATCCCGTCGCTCTCGGCGATGAACTCGACGAGCTCGTTCGGCGTCAGCCAGATCTCGCTGCAGTTCGAGCTCAACCGCGACATAGACGGGGCGACGCAGGACGTGCAGGCCGCGATCAATGCCGCCGCGGGCGTGCTGCCGAGGACGCTGCCTTACCCGCCGACCTACGCCAAGGTGAACCCGGCGGATGCGCCGGTGATGACGCTGGCGCTGCGCTCGGACACGATCTCGCTGCGGGTGATGAGCGACATCGCCGACACCATTCTGGCGCAACGTTTGAGCCAGATCTCCGGCGTCGGGCGCGTGTCCGTGCTGGGCGGGTTGAAGCCGGCCGTGCGCATCCAGGCCGATCTGGCGCGCCTTGCAGCCTACGGCATCGCGATGGAAGATCTGCGCACCGCGATTGCCAATGCCAATGTCTCGGGGCCGAAAGGCTCGCTCGACGGCGCGCAGCAATCCTACATCATCGCCGCCAACGACCAGATCGCAGCGGCCGAAGCCTACAAGCCCGTCATCATCGCCTATCGCAACGGCTCGCCGGTGACCATTGCCGACGTCGCCCAGATCGTCGACGGCCTCGAGAACGACCGCACTGGCGGCTGGTACCAGGGCACGCCGGCGGTCATCCTCGACATCCAGCGCCAGCCCGGCGCCAACGTCATCGACGTCGTCAGCCAGATCCGCGCCGAGATCCCGAAACTGCAGCGCGCGATCCCGGCCGGCGTGAATCTCACCATCGTCTCCGATCGCACCGTCACCATCCGCGCCTCGGTGCGCGACGTACAATTCACGCTGGTCCTTGCCGTCGTGCTGGTGACGCTGGTGGTGCTGCTGTTCCTGCGTTCGTTGCGCGCGACCGTGATCGCCGGCGTCGCGCTGCCGCTGTCGCTGATCACGAGCTTCGGCATCATGTATTTTGCCGGCTTCAGTCTCGACAATCTGTCGCTGATGGCGCTCACGATTGGCACCGGATTCGTTGTCGACGATGCCATCGTGATGATCGAGAACATCGTGCGCCACATGGAGAATGGCGACGGCGCGATGGAAGCCTCGCGCAAGGGCGCCAGCGAGATCGGCTTCACCGTGATCTCGCTGACGGTGTCGCTGATTGCGGTCTTCATCCCGCTCCTGTTCATGTCGGGCCTGGTCGGGCGCATGTTCCGCGAATTCGCGCTGACCTTGACGATTGCGGTCGTGACCTCGGCGGTGGTCTCGCTGACGCTGACGCCGATGATGTGCTCGCGGCTGCTCAAGCACGCGCACGAGGAGCTGGCCGTGCCGGGACTGGCCGCGATCAGCCGCTTCATCGACCGCACGGTCGACGCCTATCACGGATCGCTGTTGTGGGTGCTGGAGCGCCAGCGCGCCACGCTGGTCGTGACCTTCGTTACGCTGATCGCGACCCTGGTGCTCTATGTCGTCGCGCCCAAGGGCTTCCTGCCGCTGCAGGACACCGCGTCGATCACGGCGGTGACGGAGGCGGGGCCCGACGTGTCGTTTGCGGAGATGAAGAGGCGGCAGGCCGAGGCGGCCGAGGCCATCAGGGCCGACCCTGATGTGGTCGGCGTGGTCTCGGTGATCGGTGCGGGCTCCGTCAACCCGACCACCAATGTCGGCCGCCTCGTCATGAGCTTGCGGCCGCGCGGCGAGCGCCGCGACGATGTCAGCGTGGTCGTGACCCGGTTGAAGGAGCGGGTCTCCGGCATCCCCGGCATGACCGTCTATTTCCAGCCGGTGCAGGACGTGCAGATCTCGACCCAGTCGAGCCGCTCGCAATACCAGTACACGCTGACCGGCACCGATGCGACGCTGGTCTCGGAATGGGCGCGCAAGCTGGTTGCGGAGATGCGGCGCGATCCCTTGTTCCGGGACGTCTCCTCCGAGGCGCAGGAGGGCGGCCTGCGGGCGCAGCTCGATGTCGACCGCACGCGCGCCGGCCAGCTCGGCGTGAGCCTGCAAGCAATCACCGACACGCTGAACGACGCCTTCGCGCAGCGGCAGATCTCGACCATCTACGGTCAGGCCAACCAGTACCGGGTGGTGCTGGAGGCGCTGCCGATGTATCAGCGCGATCCCTCGATCCTGTCGAAGCTCTATCTGCCGGGTGCCGCGAGCGCCACCGCGGGCGCGCCCAATGCCCAGGTGCCGCTGTCGGCCGTGGCGACGCTGAAGCGGACCACGGCGCCGCTCGCGATCTCGCACCAGGCGCAATTCCCGTCGGTGTCGCTCAGCTTCAACCTGGCGCCCGGCGCGGCGCTCGGCGACGCCGTCGAAGCCGTGAAGGTGATCGAGACCCGCATCGGCGTGCCGGGCAGTATCGTCGGCGTCTATGCCGGCGATGCCGCCGAATTCGCCAAGGCACTCGCCGGCCAGCCCTGGCTGCTGCTCGCCGCCGTCATCACGATCTACATCGTGTTAGGGGTGCTCTACGAGAGCTATATCCATCCGATCACGATCCTGTCGACGCTGCCCTCGGCCGGCGTCGGCGCCATCCTGGCGCTGATGCTGTGCGGACAGGACCTCTCGGTGATCGGCCTGATTGGCATCATCCTCTTGATGGGCATCGTCAAGAAGAACGCGATCATGATGATCGACTTTGCGCTCGAGGCCGAGCGCGGGCGGGGCATGTCGCCCAGTGAAGCCATTGTGCAGGCCTGTCTGTTGCGCTTCCGTCCGATCATGATGACGACGTTGGCGGCGCTGTTCGGGGCGCTGCCGCTCGCGATCGAAAGCGGCACCGGCGCCGAGCTGCGCTTTCCGCTCGGCATCTCCATCATCGGCGGCCTGCTGCTCAGCCAGCTCCTGACACTTTACACGACGCCCGTGATCTATCTGGCGCTCGATCGTATCAACCGTCGCCTCGAGCAGGCGCTGCCGCCGGCTGGATCCGGCGGCCCGCCGGTCGCCGGCGCGACCGAGGGGATGCAGTGATGGCATCGATCTCGGAGCCGTTCATCCGCCGTCCGGTCGCGACCACGCTGCTGTCGATCGGGCTGTTCCTGCTGGGTGTCGTCGCCTACCGGTTCCTGCCGGTCGCCTCGGTCCCGAACGTCGACTTTCCCGCCATCTTCGTCTCCGCCAGCCGGCCCGGCGCCGATCCGTCCGTGATGGCGGCGACGGTGGCGTCGCCACTTGAGCGGCGGTTGGGAGAGATCGCCGGCATCAACCAGATCACCTCGACCTCGAGCCTCGGCACGACCAGCATCCAGCTTCAGTTCGACATCGGCCGCAACATCGACAAGGCCGCGCGCGACGTGCAGGCGGCCATCAACGCCGCGATGGTCGACCTGCCGAGCGACCTGCCCACGCTGCCGCGTTTCCGCAAGGCGAACACGGCCGGCGCACCCATCTTCGTGCTGGCGTTGACCTCCAAGACGATCTCTCCGTCGGCGATCTACGACGTCGCGGATAGCGTGTTGGCGCAACGCATCTCGCAGGTGCCGGGCGTCGGCAACGTGTCGATCTCCGGCGCCGACCAGCCGGCCGTGCGCGTGCAGCTCAACCCGGTTGCGCTGTCCAATGCTGGAATCGCCACTGACGACGTGCGAACCGCGATCATCGCCGCCAACGCGCTCGGCCCCGTCGGCATCTTCGAAGGCGAGCGCCAGAGCGAGACGCTGTCGCTGAACAAGCAGATGCGCACGGCGAAGGAATTCCGCGACATCGTCATCAAGAGCTCGGGCAATAATTTCGTGCGGCTGTCGGATGTCGCCGACATCGAGGATTCCGTCCGCAACGTCCGCTCGATAGCCTGGTTCAACAGGCAACCGGCGGTTCTGATCCAGATCACCAAGCAGGGCGATGCCAACGTCATCGACACCGTCGACCGGGTCAAGGCGCTGATCCCCGAGCTGAAGCAGTGGATCCCGGCCGGTGTCGAGATCTCCACCCTGGTCGATCGGACCGGCACGATCCGCGCCAGCGTGCTGGACATGCAATGGACGCTGCTGGCAACGTCCGTCCTGGTGATGGTCGTCGTGTTCGTGTTCCTGCGGCGGCTGACGCCGACCATCGCGGCCGGCATCTCGGTGCCGCTGGCACTCGCCGGGACTTGCGCCGGCATGTGGGTCGCGGGCTTCTCCATCGACAACCTGTCGCTGATGGCGCTCGCCATCTCCGTCGGCTTCGTTGTCGACGACGCCATCGTCATGATCGAGAACATGTTCCGCAACCTCGAGCAAGGCATGCGGCCGTTCCGGGCGGCGCAGGAGGGCGCCAAGCAGATCGGCTTCACCGTGGTCTCGATCAGCCTGTCGCTGATCGCGGCCTTCACGCCGCTGATCTTCATGGACGGCGTCGTCGGTCGGCTCCTGCGCGAATTTTCGCTGACGCTGACCTTCGCCATCCTGGTCTCGACGCTGGTGTCGCTGACGGTCACGCCGATGATCTGCGCCCATTACATCAGGCAGGCCACCTCCGGCACGGCAACGCTGTTCGACCGCATCATCGAAGGCGCGCTGTCGCGCACCATCGTGTTCTACGCCCGCACCCTGCGCACCGTGCTGGAATTCCCGCTGCTGACGCTGCTGGTGTTCTTCGCCACCATCGCGCTCACGGTGACGCTCTACATCAAGGTCCCCAAAGGCTACTTTCCCACGGACGATTCCGGCTTCATCATCGGCGCGACGCGCGCCTCGGCGGACACCTCGTTCCAGTCGATGCTCGGCCTGCAGCAGCGGCTCGCCGAGATCGTGATGAAGGATCCCGCCGTGGCCGGCATCGGCTCGACGGTCGGCAGCGGGGGCCCGGGGCCGGCGACTTCGAACCGCGGCACCATGTTCATCAGCCTGAAGCCGCCGGAGGAACGTGGCCACGTGTCGACTGAGGTCGTGATCGAACGGCTCAGGCGCGCACTATATCCCGTGCCCGGCATCCGCCTCTTCATGTTCGCTGCCCAGGACGTGCGGGCCGGCGGGCGTCAGAGCGATTCCGACTACCAATATACGCTCACCAGCACCGATCTCGGCCTGTTGCAGAAATGGGCGCCGATCGTGGCCAAGCGCCTGGAGAGCGTGGAGGGCATCACCGACATCTCCAGCGATCGCGATCCCGGCGGGCTGCAGCTGACGCTCGCCATCGACCGCCAGAAGGCGTCCGCGCTCGGCGTCAAGGTCCAGGACATCGACAACGCGCTCAACAACGCTTTCGCACAGCGGCAGATCTCGATCATCTACACCCAGCGCAACCAGTACATGACCGTGCTGGAGATCGATCCGAAGTTCCAGGTCGATCCCAGCAATCTCGATCGCATCTACGTCGCCGGCGCGGGTGATGCGCAGGTGCCGCTGTCGGCCGTGGTGCGCGCGACGCGTGGGCTCGCTGCGCTCGCCGTCTATCATTCGCAGTCGTTCCCATCGACCACGGTGTCCTTCAACCTGATGCCGGACGTGCCGCTTCAGGCGGCGACCCAGAACATCCAGCGCGCGGTCGACGAGTTGCACATGCCCGAGGGCATTCGCGGCAGCTTCGACGGCAATGCCGGCGATTTCGCCAGGACCAGCGGTCGCCAGCCGCTCCTGATCCTCGGCGCGCTGGTCGCGATGTATATCGTGCTCGGGGTGCTCTATGAGAGCCTCGCCCATCCGCTCACGATCATCTCGACACTGCCATCGGCCGGCTTGGGTGCGCTGCTGGCCTTGCAGCTCACCAACACGCCGCTGACGGTGATCGCCTTCGTCGGCATCATCCTCCTGATCGGCATCGTCAAGAAGAACGGCATCATGATGGTGGACTTCGCGCTCGATGCCGAGCGCCAGCGCGGCCTGTCCTCGGCGGAGGCGATCTTCGAGGCCTGCCAGGCGCGCTTCCGCCCGATCCTGATGACGACTATGGCGGCGCTGTTTGCCGGCATTCCGCTGGTGATCGCGACCGGCCCCGGCACGGAGCTGCGCCGCCCACTCGGCATCACCATCATCGGCGGCCTGTTCGTCTCGCAGATCCTGACGCTGTACACGACGCCCGTAATCTACCTCCTGATCGACCGCCTGCGGCGGCGATCCGAGCCGCGTCCGCTGGCGGCCCCGGCGGAATAGGTTGTTGCAGCGCCGCGCGAAGCGTATAGCGGCGCCATGTCCAATCCGCCTGACACTACCGCCGCGCCGGCCGAGCCGATCCCCGAATGCCCGCATTGCCAGAAGCCGATGCCGCTCTGCATTTGCGACAGCGTCACGCCGATCGAGAACCGGCTCTCGCTCCTGATCCTCCAGCATCCGCAGGAGCAGGACAGGGCGCTCGGCACGGCGCGGCTGCTGGCCAGGCATTTTGCCGATGCAACGGTGCGGGTTGGCCTGTCCTGGCCGAGCCTGTCCAAGGCGCTGGGACGGCCGGTCGAGAACGCCTCGCACTGGGCGGTGCTCTATCTCGGCTCGGCACGCGCGGCTGATCTCGATGCCGAAGGTGAGATCGTCGCGCTCAACCGCAAGGGCGAGGTCGCGGAGAACCAGCGCGCGATCCTCGGCAAGCTCGAAGGCGTGGTCCTGCTCGACGGTACCTGGAGCCAGGCCAAGGCGCTGTGGTGGCGCAATCCCTGGATGCTGAAATGCCAGCGCGTGATCCTCAATCCGGCACGTCCCTCTCGCTACGGGCGCTTGCGCAAAGAGCCGCGCCGCGACGGCCTCGCGACCATCGAAGCCGCCGCGACGATCCTCGCCGCCCTCGAGCGGCGCCCTGATATCGCCGAGACGCTTCATGCCAGTTTCGAGCGGATGCTGGCTCGCTACCGCGAGGTCCAGGCCGAGATGCCGGAACTGGCACCCAAGCCTGCGCCCAAGGGCCGCCGGCGCGACTTCCGACGCGGCAAGCGCGCCTGATTTCGGCTGGACATTTCGCTGTGCTACCCGCGGGCCGTGGGGTTGCCTAAGCCATTGATCCCCTATATTGGTCCGCCCTTACGAGGCCACGTGGCGGAGTGGTTACGCAACGGTCTGCAAAACCGTGTACACCAGTTCAATTCTGGTCGTGGCCTCCATCACAAGTCTCTGATTTTCCGCAAAATTTGGACTTATAGGCGGTTCCGCCGAGCCGCAGCTCCAGTGAGCCACCGGGTTTGCCCGGGGGCTTGGCGGAAAGGTGCGATTCAGGTCCTCTGGCATAGACTTCGCATCTGCGAAAAGACGCATCCAAACCCTGGAGCTGGAGAGCACGTGGGCGACGTCGTTCGATTTGTCCCGAAATCCGAGCTGGAGCGGGCCCGCCTCATTGCTGAGGCGCGCGCGATCTATGACAGCATCTTCCCGCCGGCTGCACCCGACCGGGCGCCGCAGCAGGGCGAGGAACGCGTCAAGACTTGATCGGGGCTGCGCCGGTCCCCGGCGCTCGGTCATGCCGAACCGCCCGAAAGGCGGACGCATCGGTTCACTTCAAGTGGCCTCAGCAGGCCGCGTACCAGTCGTCGGGGAAGGGCAGGAGGGGCCAGGCGCCCTCGTTGTCATTGGCAGCCTTGTTATTGGCAGCCTTGGGCGTCGTGTCGAAACTCCACGAGCGGGGCACGTATTGCTCCACCGGCACGGGCGCGAAATCCTCAAAGACCATGGCGTCCCGGACAGCATCCAGCAGCAGATTAAATTCGGCTTCGCTCATCACACCCTCGCAGAACGCGGACGGCGCAATGTCGCAAAGCCGGTTTGTTTCCGGATTGACCCGATCGTTCGCATTTTAACGATGCGGCGATCGGGACCCGAATGGTTAGCGATTCCTGAAAATCCCCGGGGCAACCCTATGTGCCCGCCGCCGCGCAGCGGGCGTGAAGGAGATCACATTCCCCGCGGTTTATTTCTCGTAACCCCTTTTGCACCGTACGGCCAATGCAGGCCGGAGCGGGCAGTGCAGAGCGGGAGACTGGTCATGAAGGCGAGGTTCTTGCGGTTTGCGGGCGTGAAGAGCCGGGCGCGGGGCGCCTCGACGGTCGGGCTGTTCCTGACGCTGTTTGCCTCTGCGGCCCATGCACAGGGAACGGCGGAGCAGCGGCGGGCCTGTACGCCCGACGTCTACCGGCTCTGCGCCGGCGAGATCCCCAACGTCCGCGCCATCACCGCCTGCCTGCGCCGCAACCGCGCCAGCCTCAGCGAGGCCTGCCGATCCGTGTTCGACCAGGCGGGTGGCTAAACGGCCCGGCTTGTGGGCTTGTGCGCAGCAAGTGCCTCGCAGGGGCTCGCGAATCCGTCACAGGCACCCTGTGGATATGCTGTGGATTTGCTGCGGATGCTGGACGTGGATGCTTCGTACCGTCGTCGGATCTTGGTCGGCAATAGTCATATCTCCGTCAAATGAGCGCACCGAATGATTCGGCGATCTGGCAGATCGCTGCGGCGGCCAGAGCTCCTCGCAACGGCGCGTCGAGAGAATGACGGCTTACCGGAACTCCACTGCATTCGTCTCAAATTTCAACCGAAGCGTGCATCAAATCTTGATCGGCCGTCCGCTAGGGATGATCGGCCGCCTTGAACGCAGGCCCTCGTCGTCGCGACTAACCGACAGAGTGCATAGGGATCAGCAGAACGTGACCGAGCTTCCTCTTCCTAAAGCACCAAAATGGTGCTTTAGTGCTTTCCATGAGCCAATCGCCCCGAAACGCGCCGTCCGCACTGCGTTACCGGCTTGCCCCTGACCCGGCCGCCAAGGCCGCCATCGAGGCGACATTCCAGGCCTATGACCGCATGATGGAAATCCTCGACGAGGTGGCGCGGATCCACAATGTGGGTTCCAATGTGGTCCTGCTCCATGCCCATGCCTATGAGCCGATCCGCAAACAGACGGCGCTGCCTTCGCGGCTGGTGACGTTGGGGCTGCGCGACCGCGCGGAGTATCGCGCCGCGCAAGGGCGCCGCCTGCCGCTCGACGACAAGCTCGCGAAGATCAAGGGGCCCGCCACCATTTCGATTGCGACCGTGCAAGGGCGCTTCAGCGTGCCCTTCGACTACGCCGGCTATGCCGAGGGCTGGGGACAGAGCGTGCCGGCGCGCCTCATCCGCACCGACGACGGTTTCGAAGTTCACTACGGCGTCACGCCGAACAGCCTGCCAGAGGAGGAGAACGCCATGGATACCATCGCTGCCGCTCCCGACAATTTCCTGTCCCGAGTCGGGCGCCTGATTGCCGGGATCGCGTACGATGCGATCGAGCAGGCGGAGGGCAAGAACAAGCTGAAGGTGGTCGGACAGGCCATCCGCGAGATCGAGCGCGCCGAGACCGAAGCGCGCGATGCGCTCGCCGCTGCCCGGGCCGAGGAATATCGCCTCAACGCGCGCCGCAGCGAGATCGAGCGGGCGATGACCGATCTGACCGCCAAGATCGAGGCCGCGATCGCAGACGGGCGCGATGATCTCGCCCGCGCCGGCATCGCGCGGCAAATGGACCTGGAGGCGCAGTTCGAGGTGCTCTCTCGCGCCATCGACGAGAACAACGAGAAGATCGAGCAATGCGTCACATCGCTCCGCGCGGTGCTGTCGGCGCTCCAGGATGCCGAGCAGCGCCGCGCCGATCTCGAAAAGAGCGAGGCACAGGCCAGCCCACAGACATCGACGTCGTCGCGGAAATCCGGCGGCACCTCCGCTGCCGCGAAGGCGCTGCGGGCGGGCAGGGCAGTGGCACGGGCCACCGGCGTGCCGCCGGGAATTCCTTATTCGAGCGACATCGACGAGCTGAGCACGCTCCATCGCGACAAGGAAATTGCAGCGAGGCTGGCCCGGTTGAAGTCGGGCGGCTGAGTGCGGTGTCATGAGCGCTCTGCTCGAACACGTCATGGCGCCTGAGGTCAGGCCGTTCGCGATTGCGGCGGCCATGATCGTCATCGTCGGCTCGGTC
Organism: Bradyrhizobium sp. NBAIM14; assembly: GCF_020193895.1. Classification (NCBI taxonomy): domain Bacteria; kingdom Pseudomonadati; phylum Pseudomonadota; class Alphaproteobacteria; order Hyphomicrobiales; family Nitrobacteraceae; genus Bradyrhizobium; species Bradyrhizobium sp. NBAIM14. Next base: position 131,504 of record NZ_JADYVQ010000008.1, read on the forward strand.
GAGGTGATCTCGATGCTGATCGGGGCCTCCTTGAGCGAGATGCTGGGCACCAACATCGATTTTGCTCACCCCAGCGACAACGGCGTGCTCAACGCCATCTCCTGGATCAATGTCGGCGGCGTGCCGCTCTTGATCTTCCTGCTGCTGCTGCTCGGCGCCTTCTCCATCACCGGATTCCTGATCCAGGACCTCGCGCGAATGGTTGCGGGTCCCTTACCGGCGACGGTCGCCTCGGTCGGGGCCGTCGTGGTGTCGGTTCCGCTTGTGCGCGCCGCCAGCAGGACCATCGCGCGGGTCATTCCCAAGGACGAAAGCTACGTCGTCGGCCTCGGCGATCTGGTCGGCCGCATCGGGGAGGTCGTCGTTGGCCCGCTCGACCAGGGGCCGCCCGGCCGCGTCAGCGTCGCCGACATCCACGGCAACCGCCATTTCGTCTCGGCGGTCGCGGCGCCGCAATCGGGACCTTTGCCCCAGGGAACCATGGTCCTCCTGGTCGACCGCGATGGCACGCGCTTCGTCGCGGTGAAGGCCGACGATGAACTCAAGCCGTCCAACCCCACTCTAAGCAATTAGCAAGTCCCACAGCGGAGAACGTCATGTTCGACATCGCAGTCCCGGCCGTGATCGGCGTCGCGCTGATCGTCGTCCTGGGGATCGTCTTCACCATTCTCTACAAGCGCGCTACCCGCGACGAGGCCTTCGTGCGCACCGGGCTCGGCGGCAAGAAGATCGTGCTCGACGGCGGCGCCATGATCCTGCCGATCTTCCACTCCTATGCCAGCGTCAATCTGAAGACGCTGCGCCTCACCGTCGAGCGCAAGGAGCGGGAATCCCTCATCACCAAGGATCGCCTGCGCGTCGACATCGTTGCCGAGTTCTACGTCCGCGTCCGTCCCGACGAGGAGAGCATTGCGCTTGCAAGCCAGACGCTGGGCGCGCTGACCAACGATGCCGAGGCGCTGCGCAACCAGGTCGAGGCGAAATTCGTCGACGGCCTGCGCTCGGTCGCCGCGACCATGAGTATCCTGGAGCTCCAGGAGAAGCGCTCGGACTTCGTCAAGCACGTGCAGTCCACGGTCGAGTCTGACGTGAAGTCGAACGGGCTCGAGCTGGAATCGGTGTCGCTGACCAAGCTCGACCAGACCGACGTCAAATTCTTCAACCCGGAGAACTTCTTCGACGCCGAGGGTCTGACCCAGCTCAAGACGGTCACCGAAACCCGCCGCCGCGATCGAAACGCGATCGTGCGCGATAACGAGGTGGCGATCGCGCAAAAGGACCTCGAGGCGCGCCAGCAGACCCTCGGGATCGAGCGGACCAAGAAGGAAGCCGAGCTGTCGCAGGAGCGCGACATCGCCAACAAGACGGCGAGCACCCGCGCCGAGGTCGCGACCGCGACGCAGACGGCGCGTCTGACCGAGGAGAACGCTCGCATCGACACCGATCGTGCGGTTGCCGAGAAGGAGGCGGGTGCCAAGCAGGTCAAGGAAACCGCGGTGATCGAGTCGGAGCTGGCGATCAACAAGCGCAAGACCGACGCCCAGCGCGAGATCCAGATCGCGACGCAGGAGAACGAGATCCAGATCGCGGCGAAGAGCAAGGAGACGTCGGAAGCCGTCGCCGAAGCCAAGACCGCCGAGGCGCTGGCCGTCTCCGCGGAGGAAAAGGTCGTCACCGCGCGCGCCATCGAGGTCGCCGATCGTGCCCGCCTGACCCAGGTGCTGGCCGCACGCACCGAGGCCGAACGCAAATCGACCGAGCTGATCGTCGCGGCCGAGGCCGAGAAGAAGGCCTCGCTCGATCGCGCCGAAGCCGTCAAGACGCTGGCCACCGCCGAAGCCGAATCCAACAAGATCAAGGCGGTCGGCGTTCGCAACATCGGCGAGGCGGAAGCCGCCGTCATCACCATGAAGAACGAGGCGCAGAACAAGCTCGGCAACAACGTCATCGATTTCGAGATCGCCAAGAAGCGGATCGAGACCATGCCGTCCGCGCTGGCGGAGATGGTGAAGCCGATCGCGAATCTCAAGGATGTCCGCATCCTGCACACCGGCGGCGCGTTCGGCGGCAACGGTGCGAGCGGAGGTAATGTCGGCTTCGGCGAAGGTCTGGCCGGCGAGCTGCTCAAGGTCCATGCGCTGCGTCCGATGATCGACGAAATCCTGCGCCAGAGCGGCTTTGCGCCGGACGAGGATCCGGTGAAGGCGCTGGTCGGCGCCGTGACCGGAAAGAGCAACGGCGCGGCCGTGCCGGCGCCGCTGCCGGAGAAAACAAACGCCGCCGAACTATGAATGCCGGTTCATTGCTGCGGAGAATTCGAAGCGATAAACAGGCGGGGCGCGTCTCGCGTCGCGCGAACGTTCCGGAGCGCGGATCGATCGTGTCTTGAATCGGTCGATCTCGCTCCGGACGAGTCTTGAGGCAACGTTTTGTTTGCCACGGCGCCTGCGTCGATCGACATCGGGCGCCGAGACCTGTTTCGATCGGAGAATTTCACAATGAAGCATTTTCTGTCCGGATTGATCGCGATCGCCCTTTCGATCGCCGCCGCGCCGTCGCTTGCGGCCGATGCCCGCAACGTCACCGTGGTCAACGAGACCGGCTATGCCATCAAGTTCCTGGGCTTCAACGCGCCGGATGACGGGCTGGACGAGTGGGAGAACGAGCTCGACAAGGTGTTGCAGAACCAGGCCAGCACTTATGTCGAGTTCGACGACGACGATGAAGGCTGCGTCTGGAACATCCGGGTCGACTGGAAGAACTATGACGAGTCGGTGCTGTGGAAGAACGTCAATCTCTGCAAGCTCACCGCGCTCCGCTTGCGCTACGACCCCGGCACCAAGACCACCTCGTTCCTGGCGGAATAATCCTCGCCCGGTCCCGGCCGGAGGAGCGGCCATTCCAGCTCCCTCCGAGCGCGTTGCGGATGATGACGAATTCGTCCTTTGCAAGCGCAAGCGGCTTTGTTATACGCAGCCGCGCGCGAACGAACGGTTCGCCCTTTTCCTCGGTAGCTCAGCGGTAGAGCATCCGACTGTTAATCGGATGGTCGCTGGTTCGAATCCAGCCCGGGGAGCCATCAGGCTGTTTCCAAGCCTTTCAAAACACTCCAGAACTAAGCAAGCCCTAGGGGTAAGCCACTGAAAAATCAGGGGTTTCAACGTCTCGTTCTGTTCTGCCACTTCCGCCGTGGTCCGGAGCGGCTGGGGATATGGAGGGGGTAGGGGCCTTGTACCCCCAAATTGCCCCTCGGGATCCCCCCAAATTCCGGCGACGGCGTTGGAATAAAGTTCCAAAAGGCACTCTCTGATCGGGTCGTCCTGAGCGCCAAGTCCGAATCGAAGGAATGAAAGCCGGCCGATACCTCCAGAGCCCCTGGCCCTCTTGGTCGTGACCAGAAAGAACAGGCCGCCGGGCGGAGCGGCCGATATAGCTCGGCCGTACCCGCCATTAGCCTCCAGACGGGCACAGCAATCGAGATCATGGGCTTTGCCGTCGGTCGGAGCTATGTCGAGATCAATCCGTTCGTCGGCGTCAACTTCACGACTGCTGGCTCAGGTCCAGCACCGGGGCATTCTCACTCGCGGGCGGTGGACCGCGCAATCTGCGCCGAGACGCAACTGGCTGCGCGCCTGTTGCCGATCTCGTTAGGTGACCGATCGCCTGGCTTGATCTGGATCAAGCCTCCTCGGCGGGCCGCCCCGCTAGCTTTTCAGCAGCGGTCCGTCGGCTTGGAGGCAACGACCCTTGAAAACGCTTCGCCAGCTTCTGTCCGCGGAGGACATTGTCCAACTCGTGATCCGGCTGGGCTTGCTCGGGCTGCTGATCTTTTGGACATTTCTCGTCCTCCGGCCGTTCGTGCCGATCCTGAGCTGGAGCGCCGTGTTGGCGGTGGCATTTCATCCCGTCTTCGCCTGGCTCGCCCAACGCCTCGGTGGCCGTCCCCGGACAGCCTCAGCCGTTCTCACCCTGATCACGCTGGGCATCGTCATCGGTCCCGCCGCGTGGCTCGGCCTCAGTGCAGTCGAAGGAATCCGGGACCTTGCGGCCCAGATCGGCAGTGGCGATCTCGCGCTCCAGGCCGCACCGGAGCAGATCAGGAGCTGGCCGTTGATCGGTCCTCAGCTCTACGCGATCTGGAACGAGGCCTACACGAACATCCGTGCGGCGCTGCGCGAGGTGGCGCCGTACTTGAAACCGCTCGCCGGAGTGATGCTGTCGTTTGCCGGTGACACCGGAATTGGCATGCTCCAATTCCTGCTGTCGGTGATCGTCGCGGGCTTTCTGCTCCCGCACGGCGCGCAGCTCGTCGCCGCGCTGCGCGGCTTCCTGTTGCGCGTCGTGCCCGGCCGGAGCGAGCACTTTCTCGAGCTCGCCGGCGCAACCATACGCGCCGTCGCGCAGGGCATTATCGGCGTCGCTATCCTTCAGGCCTTGCTGGCGGGCATCGGCTTCAAGCTCGCAGAGATCCCAAGCGCGGGACTGCTCGCGGTCGTCGTGCTCTTGCTGTCGATTGTCCAAATCGGCGCCGGCCCCGTTCTTTTCCCCGTGCTGGTCTGGATATGGGTGGACAAGGACGTGACCGTCGCCCTGCTCTTGACTGTCTATCTGGTCGTCGTCGGTCTGCTCGACAACGTGCTGAAGCCGCTCCTCATGGGGCGGGGCCTGACGACGCCGACGCTGGTCATCCTGATCGGGGTCATTGGTGGTACGCTCGCGCATGGAATCATCGGACTGTTCATTGGGCCGATCATCCTGTCGGTGGCCTGGGAGCTCGCGACCGCATGGACAGGAATCGACCGCGCTGCGTCAGCGCGGGTCGATCAGGAAACCGTTGTCGCAAAGGAAACCATCGAGGCACGCTTGGCCTAGGCTAAAATGAGGTGTGTTTCACCCCGATGATGCTCCAATTCCTTGTCGGCACGCTCGTCAGCGTGATCAATATCGGAATCCACGCGCTCGTGACGGTGGTCGCCGTCACGGTGGCCCGCAGTGCCGTCCCGCGCCATACCAAGCGGCCGCGATTGCACCTCATGAGCGTCATGATCACGATCGCCGTCGTGTTGAAGTTCGCCCACATGATCGAAATTCTGATGTGGGCGGCGACCTATCATATCGTGCACGCGGCGACCGCCGACGCGGACATGCTCTACTTCGCGTTCGTCAACTACACCACGCTCGGCTACGGCGACATCACGCCGGTGCCCGAATGGCGGCTGATTGGCCCGCTGACCGCCATGAACGGCGTTCTTCTGTTCGGCTGGTCCGCCGCCATCCTGTTCGAGGTTTTGCTCAGGACGCTCGACCATCTCGGGCTCACGGAAAAACCCGGCGCGGACCTGCCGGGCACCTGAGCCGCGGCGATCGCGACCATCGCGGATCGCGAACCGGCATTTCGCCGGTTCACGGCTGCAGATCGAGGCCTGCGAGCTGGTGCCGGTCGAGGAGCACGATCTGGCGCTGAGTGTTGCCGATGAAGCCGAGGACGCCGAGTTCATGCAGCCGCGACAAAGCCCGCGAGACGGTCTCCAGCGTCAGGCCGAGATAGTCGGCGATGTCGCGTCGGGACATCGGAAGCGCCATGACGCCGGCAGCCGTCAGGCGCTTGTCCATTTCGAGCAGGAATGCGGCGACGCGCTCCAGGGAGGTCTTGCGGCCGAGCAGCAGCATGTGGTCTTCAGCATGCTGGAGGTTGTTCGTGGTCATGCTGAGCAGATTTCTGGCCACCATGGCATCGCTCTCGGCCACCGTTTCCAGGCTTTGGCGTTTGATCAGCCGCACCGTGGTGTCGACGATGGCTTCCGTCGTGAAGCGGTGCTCGCTGCCGTTCTCGAGCCCGAAAATGTCGCCGACGAGGTGAAATGCGCCGATCTGCCTGCGCCCGTCCGACAGCAGCTTGTAGCTACGCACCGCGCCGGATTTGACCTGGTAGACATACTCGGCCGGCTCCTTCTCGCCGTAGATCTCGGAGCCTTTTCGGTAGGAAAATTCGCTTAAATTGACCAGGGCATTTGAATGAGATGCCATGCCGAGGTCGCGGAGGGTATTGGGACGCAGCGTGGAATCCGTCGTGATGCGAACGAACATAGGCCAACTCCTCAGCTTTCCGCCGAATTGGTCTGTCAGACGAAATACTTTGCCGGAAATGCGCCGCGCTATCCCACTCCCGCCGAAGTTGATTTTCGGCCAAGGAAGTATTCTTATCCATTGTCCCAAGGTTCAGTGTACCAAAGGACAGCACTGGTGATTGCTGCGCTGGATGAGAATCCTCCACCGCAGGGAAGATGCGACATATTGCGAAGCAGATATTCCGACCTTCAAACGAGAAAATCGCTTTGAAGAACGACAAGGACGTCGAGCGTCCTGATCAAGTTGGGCGAGAGGTAGGAAGTTGCCAGGCCTTGTTCACGTTGTTGACGACGACGAGTCGTTTCGGACCGCGATCGAGCGCCGGCTAAAGCTCGCGGGATACGAGGTCGCGACCTACGCCTCGGCGCTGGAGCTCCTGGACTCGGCGCCGGATGACGGGCAGGCGGGATGTATCCTGCTCGACGTGCGGATTCCGGGCCTGAGCGGTCCCGACCTGCAGGCGCGGTTGGCTGCGGCGGGGTCGATGCTGCCCATCGTCTTCCTGACCGGTCATGCCGACACGCCGACGACCGTGCGCGCGATCAAGGCAGGTGCGGAAGACTTCCTGACCAAACCGATATCCTCCGAGCAGTTGCTCGATGCGATCGAGCGTGCGCTGGCCAGTCAGCGGACTGCGCGGGCTCAGGCCAGCAGGCTGGATGCGTTTCGTGGCCATTTCGCCACGCTGACCCAGCGCGAGCGACAGGTGTTCGATCTGATCGTGCGCGGCCGGATCAACAAGCAGATCGCGCATGAGCTGGGCACCACCGAGCGCACCGTGAAGGCGCACCGCCATCAAGTGATGGAGAAGATGCAGGTTCGCTCGCTGGCGGAACTCGTTTCGATCGCAGAGCGTCTCGGAATGCTCGATCCGGACGAACGCTGACGGCTCCGGAAAGAGCGAGGTTCCCTCGACGTGCCTGTCCCAAAGGACAATGCCAAGGCGTGTTGACAGTGCGCGACGCGCTATGTGCAATAATGCACATACGCACACGCGAGAGCGCGGAGCTGTCGTATCCGATATCCCACTGTCGTGTTCCGGAAAGGCCATCGCTTTGCTCCTGCGCGAGTCCGTCTTCGTTGTCGATGACGATCCGTCCATGCGTACCAGCATGGACAGGCTGCTGCGAGGATACGGCTTCGCCACAACCCTGTTCGACACGGGAGGGGCCTTGCTCGATCATGGCAGGTTCCATACCGCGATCTGCATCATCCTCGACATCGATCTGGGTGCAAGGTCCGGCATCGAGGTGCGGCGAAGCCTGGCCGAGAAGGGCATCGAAGCACCCGTGATCTATGTCACCGGCAATGACAGCCCGGCAAACCGCTCGGCCGCGATTGCCTCGGGCTGCATCGCCTATCTCATCAAGCCGTTTGCGGCGCAGTCTTTGATCCAATCGGTCCAGCGCGCCCGCGTCTTGTAGCTCCACGACGGCCGTCATTCTTCGACATATTGCTCGAGTATCCTGGTCGGCGCCCCCTTATGGGCGGAACCGAATTGCGCGAGCGGAATCGAAGTCGTCACGGCAAGAAGATTGGAGTCGACGAGTTCGAGCAGAAGCGTTTGACCGTTTTCCATCTCCGAGATGATTTTTGGCGTCACGACGTCCGCCGCGACGCATAAATTGGTGAGACACCAGGTATAAGGAATGCGGAACGCGGCGCCATGGTCGACGGCCAGTTTCGGTGGTTGCTGCAGGTACATTCCGACCGGCACGAAAAGTTGCAGGCGGGCGGTGGGCGCGTCCTCCCGCTCGATCAGATCAATGCGCACGGCTGTTTGCCCGGTCGCGAACCGGCCAGTGATCGAGGTTCGGCAGAGGGTGGGCGCGCCGCCGGCCTTGAAGCACAATTTCTGCCAGCTGCCATAGCTGATGTCGCTGGCGTCGCGCTGGCCGCGTGTTGCGACCTCGGAGGACTTTTCCGCCTGCGCCGCCTTGAGCGAAGCGACAGCCAAGACCGTCGCGACTCCGGCGGCTGCAACCATCAGGAGACCAGAGAGACAATCAAAAGTACGGGCCATCGCTGCAACTCCGAGATCCGGACTCAGTTCTGCGCGTCGAGAAACTTCGCCACCAACGGCGACCAGAGCGGAACCGCGTCCGGCGAACCGAGGAGGAAATGTCCCTCGTTGCCGAACGGGGGCATCAGGTGATATTCGGCCCGGCCGCCGGCGCCGATGAAGGCAGCGTGCATGCGCTTCGATAGGTCGGGACCGAAATACGTGTCATTCCCGGTGTAGATCCACAGCATCGGCACGCGCGATGTACGGCCGAAATCGGCGGTGGCCTCGACCAGTCGGTCGGGCGCGCAATTGTTGTTCGGCTTGCCGTCGACGCGTCCGCCGCGGCCTCCGGCAAAGACGATGATGGCCTTCACCTGTGGCGGGTTCACGCTCGAAAGGGCGATCGAGGCCCAGCCGCCGGCAGACTGGCCGACCACGATCACGTCCTTCGGGATGATCCGCTTCTCGGCGGCCAGATAGTCAATGATCCAGAGATCGACCTGGGCGACCGCGAGGCCGGCATCACGGAAATTGGGATTGGCGCACTTCCCGATTTTCGAGAAGAACGGGCCGAACATTCCGCGTTCGGGGATGTCGATTGCCTGCGCGCCATAACCGCTGCCCACCGGGGCCACCACGAGATAGCCGCGCCTCGCAAACCATTTGGCGGCGTCGCGAAATTCGACCAGAGGGAAAAGGCTGCGCTGGGTCGCGTCGAGCGAGACACCGTGATTCATGATGACGAGCGGGAACGGACCATCGCCGACCGGGCGCACCAGATAGGCGAACATCGGCAGCGGCAGGGGCAGCGCCCAGATTTCCTCCTGGATGCGGACCTCGTCCGCGGCGTGCGTGGGCGATGCGGCCACGAAAAGGCTGAGCAAGGTGATCGCGAAAAAATGGAGCAATGCAGGTCCGCGTCGCATCCGGGCCTCCCTCAACCTGAATAGGTTGCGGCCACGACGATCGGGCCGAGCACCGTGAGGACGACATTGCCGACCGCGTAGGGGACGGCGACGCCGAGCACCGGCGTCTGGCTCTCGGCAACGTCGCAGGCGCCGGTGACGGCGGCATCGACCGTCATGGCGCCGGCGAGCGCACCGCAGGTCACGACCGGATTCATGCGCAGCAGATAATAGGCAACCAGCGTTCCCACCGTCATCGGGACCAGCGTGACGACGATGCCCATGCCGACCAGCAACAGACCGTGCGCCTGGATCGCCGACCAGGCGGCAAGGCCGTTGCCGAGTCCGATCGCCGCGATGAAGCCGCCGAGGCCGATGTCGCTCAGGGTCTGCTGCGCCGCGGGCGGCATTGCGCCGATGCCCGGCCTGCGCGAACGCAACCAACCGCAGACGAGCCCGGCGATCAGCGCGCCGCCGCCGCCACCGAGTGTCAATGCGACAGTGCCGATTTTGAAGCTGGCAAGGCCGGCCAGAAGACCCACTGCGATGCCGGCAGCGAGAAAGGCGATGTCCGTGCGGTCGCTCGTATTCAGAGCGTGTCCCACTGGCGCCGTTGCCCGCGCGATATTGCCGGTGCTGCCGACCAGCGTCATGACGTCGCCGAGATAGACGCGCGTATCGGGACCGAGCGGCACTTCCCGCCCCATGCGCGTCAGCGCACGCAGGAATACACCGCGTGCATTGTCGCCGAGCCGATCAACGATTTCGCGCAGTGAGCGGCCGTGCAGCTGGCGGTTTTCAACGAGCACTTCGATCACATTGCCGGGCAGGTTGCGCAGCAGTTCCCCCGCGTCGATCTCGGCCCCGAGGATCGGCTTGGCCGCGACGATCACGGCGGTCGGACCGGCGATGACGATGTCGTCGCCGGCCTCGAGCACGGCGTCCTGCTGCGGCTTGATGTCGGCCCCGCTGCGCACGATCCGCTCTACGACCGTGCGGCCGCCGATCTCCGCCTCGATAGCACCGATGGTACGACCTGCGCCGGCCGAGACGCGATAGGCGCGGGCCTGGAATTTGCGATAGGACAGGTTTTCCGTCTTTGGCGGCGTACCGCCGGCGAGCTCCGCCTCGAGCTTCTTCGCCTCCGCCTTCAGATCGATCCGCATCAGCCGCGGCGCGACGAATGGCACGAACAGGAGCGTCAGGATGTAGCCGAGCACGTAGGTCACCGCATAGCCCGCCGCGATGTTGGCTTCCTGCTGCTTCAGCACGTCGCTCGGCAGGCCGAGCTGCGCCAGCGCGCCGGATGCGGTGCCGATCACCGAGGATTGCGTCAGCGCTCCTGCCGTCAGTCCTGCCGCTGTCCCCGTATCCAACGTGAAGACACGCGCGAAGATGAGCACGAGCGCGAGCCCCGTGGCGCCGATCACCAACGCCAGCACGACCTGTGCCAAGGTCCGCACGCTCAGCGAGGCGAAGAATTCCGGTCCAGAACGGTAACCGATCGTAAAGACGAACAGGCTGAACAGGATCGCCCGGAGGATCGGCGGGAACGTGAAGCTCCCGAGTTGTCCGATCAGCACGGCGACGATCAGGATGCAGGCGGTGGTTCCGATCGAGAAGCCGCGAATCCTGATGCGGCCGAGGATGGTGCCGATCGCGATCGCGAGCAGCAGGAAAATTTCCGGTGCGGTGGCGATGATCCACCTGACGGTTTCCATGGCATTCCCCCGGCGCTTTGGAGCGATTTGATTGGCGGCGGCCGGATGTTGCTTGATCCAGATCAAGCCTTCGCGGCGACGTGGCGGCGGCTATGACGCGATGGAATGTTCGCGAAAGCCCATATTGCCGTCATGAGTACCCTGAACGTCACAACCGGTGCGATCCGCCGCGACGAGACAGTCGAGATCGTCCTGCTGCTCGCCTTTGTCGGCGGCTATATCGACGCCTATACCTGGATCATCCACGGCGTGTTGGCGAATGCCCAGACCGCCAACCTGATCTTCCTGTGGATTCACGCGATGGCGGGCAACTGGGCGAAGGCGTTGCACTTCGTGCCGCCAATCCTGGCGTTCGCGGTCGGCATCGTGCTCGCAGCCTGGCTGCGCCGCGCAACGGGCGAGCGGGCCAGCGCGGTCAGTACGTTGATCGAGATCCTGCTGTTGATAGCGATCGGCATCTTGCACAATAGGTTGCCCGATTTGGCTGGAACGCTCGGTATTTCCGCCGTGGCAGCGATGCAGGCCGCAATGTTCGTCAAGGTCGAAGGCACAGTGTGCAGCACGGTGATGATCACCAGCAACATGCGTCAGGCCATCGAGAACGTCTTCGCAGTCGCAGCAGGCGGCGCACCACTCGGAACGCTGCGCCGCTCGGGCATTTTCATCGCGTTGTGCGTCGTGTTCGGCTTCGGTGCCGCCGCCGGAGCCTTTGCAACCAAGAGCGTCCCCGATCTCGCGCTGGGCCTGCCGGTCGTCGCGCTGTTGATCGTGCTGCTGCGCTGCGAAGCGCTACGTTCGCAGGAGGGGAGATGAGCGCGCCAATGATCAGGTGAGCGTCGCACAACGAACGGTGATCTTTTCGTGTTGCGCTGCGAACGGCACGGCGTCGGCCCGCAGAATGCACGCGACCGTTGACTTGGATCAATGGAGCGAGCCGCGCCGCACCCACGATCCGCATCACCTTTAGAGGATCGGGAGAGAGAGAGATGTCCAAAGACGCCAAGCCCGCACAGAAGCGTATCGACCAGTTCTTTTCCGGCCCGGGCGCGCGGGCAGACGACTGGCGCGACCTTGTGGAAGCAGCAAAGACCTGGGCGCGCGTCGGCAATCGCACAGCCTATGACGCGGCGTTGGCCGATCTTTCGATCATCGAAGAATTTCACGGCTATCCCGGTCCGCACCTCATGGCGGCGCTGCGGGAAGCAGCGGTCGCCGGCGACGGTGCATCATCGTTCGCCCTTGCGACGAGAATTGCCCAGGCACTGGCGACGCGATCCTTCCGCCAACATGCCGGTGACTGGAGCCCCAAGGACGACGGCAACGGCGATGCGCCCGAGCTGGCGCCGCCGGCCTTTGGCGCGCACAGCGCGCGCAGGCCGTATTTCGAAACCCTGATCGTCACCGGCGTATCTTCCAGCCAATGGCCGGCGCTGGCCGCGGAATGGCGCAAGCTGCGGCGCCCGGTCGACGCGTTCATCTATGAACCTGTGATCGTCGGCAGCCTGGAGGACGCTTTCTGTGCGACGATGCTCAATCCGAACATCGGAGCCGTCATCATCAACGAGGGCTTTGGCCTGCGTTCGCGGCACGATGCACCGGTGTTGCGCTCGATCATGGCCTCGGCCGGTCTCAACGACGAAACCGACGCTTCGGCGCTGCGGCTCGCCCAGATCATCAAGCGCGTCAGGCCCGAGCTCGACCTTTACATGATCTCGAACCGCGACGTGGAGGAGCTCGCCGGCAATCCCGAGGCGGATGTGGTCCGTCGCATCTTCTATTCCGTTGAAGAGCTGCTGGAACTCCACCTATCGATCCTCGAAGGCATCCAAGATCGCTACGACACGCCGTTCTTCGACAATCTCAAGAAATACGCCCAGCGTCCGATCGGCACCTTCCACGCGCTGCCGATCGCCCGCGGCAAGTCGATCTTCAAGTCCGACTGGATCCGGGACATGGGCGAGTTCTACGGCCCGAACCTGTTCCTGGCCGAGAGCAGCGCCACCACCGGCGGTCTCGACAGCATGCTGGAGCCGACCGGCAACATCAAGAAGGCGCAGGAGAAGGCGGCGAGGGCGCTCGGCGCCGACCGCGTCTTCTTTGTTACCAACGGCACATCGACGTCCAACAAGATGGCGGTGCAGGCGCTGCTCGCGCCCGGCGACATCGCGATTGTCGACCGCAATTGCCACAAGTCGCATCACTACGGCATGGTGCTGGCCGGTGCGCAGCCGCTCTACGTCGAAGCCTTCCCGATGACGGAATATTCGATGTACGGCGCGGTGCCGCTGAAGACCATCAAGCAGGCGCTGCTGGGCGCCAAGGCCGATGGCCGGCTCGACCGCGTCAAGATGGTCGACCTCACCAACTGCACGTTCGACGGCCATATCTACAACACACGGCGGGTGATGGAGGAATGCCTCGCCATCAAGCCCGATCTGATCTTCCTGTGGGATGAAGCCTGGTTCGGCTTCGCGCGTTTCTCGCCATTCCTGCGCCGCCGCACCGGACTTGGCGCGGCCAACGAGATCGAGGCATGGATGCGCGATCCCAAGTCGGTCGCGGCCTATGAGAAGCAGCAGGCCGAGCTCGGCAAGAACCCGTCCGACGAGGTGCTGCTCAAGACCCGGCTGATCCCGGACCCCCGACAGATCCGGCTGCGCGTCTACCAGACCAACTCGACCCACAAGTCGATGTCGGCGATCCGCCAGGGCTCGATGCTCTCGGTCAAGGACGTCGAATTCCACACCGTGGAGCAGCAGTTCAAGGAAGCGGTGTTCACCCACGCCTCGACAAGCCCGAACCAGCAGCTGATCGCGAGCCTTGACATCTCACGGCGGCAGATGGAGCTGGAGGGCTATGGCCTCGTCGCCAATGCGATCGAGATCGCGTTCGCGATCCGCCAGGCGGTCAACAACAACCCGCTGATCTCGAAATATTTCCGCATCCTCGGTGCCGACGCCATGGTGCCGGCGCAGTACCGCCAGAGCGGCTTCACCGACTTCCTCGCCCCCGGCGTCAACTGGGCGAACACGCTGAAGAGCCTGGACGAGGACGAGTTCTGCCTCGACCCGACCCGCATGACGCTGGTATGCGGCACGGCCGGCTATGACGGCACGCAGTTCAAGGGCATTCTCGCCAACGAGTACAACATCCAGGTCAACAAGACCTCCCGCAACTCGGTGCTGGTCCAATCCAACATCAACAACACTCGCAGCGACGTCGCGCATCTCGTTCGCGTGCTCGCCGAGATCGCGGGCGAGATCGACCGCGGCCTGGCCCAGGGCGGTGCCAATGCGCGAAAGACCTTCGAGGCACGGGTGACGAGCCTCATGAAGGACGTGCCCGATCTGCCGAACTTCTCGCATTTCCACCCGAGCTTCCGCGGCGATGCTGGCACCAAGACCAACGAGGGCGACATCCGCAGCGGCTTCTACGCGGCCTATGACGTCGCCGGCTGCGAGCACATCCGCCTCAACGATCCCGAGATCGACCGGCGGCTGAAGGCCGGGCCCGAGCTCGTCTCGGCCAACTTCGTGATCCCGTATCCGCCGGGCTTCCCGATCATGGTGCCCGGCCAGGTCATCACCCAGGAGACGATCGACTTCATGCGCAAGCTCGATGTGAAGGAGATCCACGGCTACGACGCCAAGGAAGGGCTGAAACTCGTACGGACGGAAGCCTTGGCCAAGCTCGGCAGGCCAAAGCCCAGCGCCCAGCCGAAGCTCAAGGCCGCGTCATAGGTCGGGAGGGGACGAACATGCAGGCATTTTTCCAGTTCTTGCAGCAGTACCCGTATCTGCTGCTGTTCTTCGTGGTCGGTCTCGCCGTCTATATCGGCCGAGCCAGCATCAAGGGTTATGGCCTCGGCATGGTCGCCGGTGCCATCGTGGTCGGCGCGGGCATCTCGGTCTGGGCATCCAGCTATGGCGTGAAGCTGGAGTTGAACAACTTCGCCAAGAGCCTGTTCTACTATCTCTTCATGTACGGCGTCGGCCTGCGCGTAGGTCCGTCCTTCGTCAACAGCCTGCGGGGCGACGGGATCAAATTCTTGTTCCTCGCGGTGGTGTCGAGTGTGATCGGCCTGACCCTCGTCGTGCTTGGGGCGAAGCTCTTCGCATTGCCGCCCGGTGCGGCTGGCGGAATGCTGGCGGGATCGCAGACCATGTCGGCGGCGATCGGCTCGGCCGAGCAGGCCGTCACGTCGGGAGTCGTGAAACTGCCTGCCGGGATGAAGCCCGAGGATGCCTCCGGCATGATCGCTTTGTCCTACGGTATTACCTACATTTGGGGCACCGTCGGCATCATCCTGATCTGCAAATACCTGCCGCGCTGGTGGGGCGTCGATGCCATGGCCGCCGCCAAGAAGTATGAGCAGGAGTTCGGCGTCAAAGATCTCGAAGGCGGCGCCCTGACCGGCTACCGTCAGTTCGGTCTGCGGGCCTACCGGCTGGAGAATCCTGCGACGATCGGGATGAGCATCGCCAAATTCCGCACGGTCAATCCCGAGTACCGTATCGTCAATGTCGGGCGCAATGGTGAGCCGCAGGGGGCTGATCCCGAGCTCGTGCTGCAGAAGGGCGATATCGTCGCGCTGGGCGGATCGACCGAGCATCTGACTGAGAAGATGGGCCTGATTGGTCCGGAGGTCGCCGATGCCAAGACGCTCGGTATACCCATGGACCAGGCGGAAATCGTCGTCTTCAACAAGGACGTCGTCGGGCGGACCTTCGAGTCCTTCCGCGACACGGCCATCGCCGGCCAGCTGCAGGTGACCAAGGTCGAGCGGGGCGGGGTGCAGATCCCGGCCGGTCTCAAGACCAAGCTGGAGCGCATGGACATCGTCTCGGTGGTCGGCCTGAAGTCGGCGGTCAACGAGCTCGGCGAGATGTGGGGCCGCATCGCGCGCGCCAACACCTCGACCGACTTGCTGACCCTGTCGGTCGGCATGATCATCGGCTTCCTCATCGGCATGATCGAATTCCCCGCCTTCGGTGCCAAGGTCGGTCTCGGCAATGCCGGCGGGCTGTTGCTGTCCGGCGTGATCGTGTCCTCGGTCGTGTCGCGGCTGCGCTTCTTCGGCAATACGCCGAACGCGGCGCGAAACGTGCTTGAGGATCTCGGCCTTGTTGTGTTCGTCGCGATCGTCGGGGTCAATGCCGGCGCCGGCCTGTTGGCTCAGCTCACCGGCGCGGTCGCGCTCAAGATCTTCATCGTCGGCTTCATCGCGTGCACGATCCCGCCGTTCATTGTGTGGGCGATCGGATACCACGTCTTCAAGATCAATCCGGCGGTTCTGATGGGCGGCGTTGCCGGCGCGCGCTCGCATTCCGGCCCGTGCCGCGAGGCCGCGGTCGAGATCCAGAGCTCCGTGCCCTGGATCGGATTCCCGGTCGGCTATGCCGTCTCGGGCATCCTTCTCACCATCTTCGGCTACTTCGCGATGATCCTGGCTCAATAAGGGGAAGAAAACGTCATGAGAAAACTGTCCTTCGGCGCCGTCCTGGTCGCTTCGCTCGCCGCTGTTGCCGGCTTTAGCACGTCCGCGCGTGCCGACACCGGCCAGGTCGCGGTCGTCTTCACCAAGGGTGGCTTCATCGTCGGCGCCGGTGGCGGTGAGGGCGTTCTGGTCTACCGGGGCAAGAAATACCCATTCACGGTGTCTGGCATGAGCGTGGGCCTCACCATCGGAGCGTCGACCACGAAGTTCGTCGGCCGCGCGCTCAATCTAAAGGGGCCGGCGTCGATCGAAGGCTCTTATGCCGTGGGAGGAGCGGGTGGGGCAATCGCCGCAGGTGCCGGCGCCGTTCAGTTGCAAAACAGCAATGGCGTGATCCTCCAGCTCAGCGGCCCGCGGGTCGGCGCGGAAGTATCGGCTGCAGTCGGTGGCGTCACGATCCGCCTGAAATCGAGTTGAAGGGGTCGTATGGCCATTGAGCGATCGACGGCAGCGTCGGGCCCCTAGGGCATGATCCGGAAAAGTGTGTAGCGGTTTTCCGAATAGAACATGCTCAAACAACAACCTAAAGCGCGATGACGATTCATTCCAATCGCATCGCGCTTTAGCGGCCTGACGCTGCTCAATAGCGCTGCGCGACGAAACTCATTTTCTTGAGGCTGGCCTGGTCGTTGTAGCGTCCCTTGTCGGAGCGCTTCGGCAGTTTGATCTTGTCCTTCTTGATGCGCTTGAAGGGGATGGCGCCGAGAAGGTGCGCGATGCAGTTGAGCCGCGCCCTTCGTTTGTCGTCAGAGCGGACGATGTTCCAGGGCGCATCCTTCGTGCTGGTCTTCTTCAGCATCAGGTCGCGCGCGCGCGAATAATCGTACCAGCGACGGAAGGATTCCAGGTCCATCGGACTGAGCTTCCACTGTCGGACCGGGTCGTCGATGCGGGCCTTGAAACGGCGCTCCTGCTCGTCCATGCCGACCTCGAGCCAGATCTTGATCAGGATGATGCCGCCGTCGATGACGTATTTCTCCATCTGCGGGCACAGGTTGAGGAAACGCTCGTGCTCGGCGGGGGTGCAGAAGCCCATGACGTACTCGACACCGGCGCGGTTGTACCAGCTCCGGTCGAAGATCACGATCTCGCCGCCGGCCGGAAATCGCTCCATGTAGCGCTGGAAGAACAATTGTGTCTTCTCGCGGTCGGACGGCGCGGGCAGGGCGACGACCCGGAACACGCGCGGGCTGACCTTCTCGGTGATCGCCTTGATCGTGCCGCCCTTGCCGGCGGCGTCCCGACCCTCGAACAGGACGATGACCCGGAGCTTGTTTTCCCGCACGTAGTCCTGGAGATGGCACAGCTCGACCTGGAGCTTCTCGAGCTCCTTCTCGTAATCCTTCCGCTTCATCCGCTCCGCAGGGCCGTCCTTCGCCATGCCGATCCCACCTGTTGCTAATCGTCCCAGGAAATGGTCACGCCGATGTCGCCGGGCACGCCGCCCGGAAAATCGATGATCTGATAGGCGATGCGATAGCCGCGCGGTTTCAGGTAATCGGTCCAGAGCTGGAAGATCTCCTTGGGAATTCCGGTCAGGGTGTTCTCCCAGCCCTTCTCCATCTGATTGATGGCGCGGCCCTTGTCCGTGCAGAGCGAATTGGGGAAGCGATAGACCAGCACTTCCGTGAGGCCGTTGCGCACCGCGCGCTGGATCACGGTCGAGGCGAGCTTGATCTTCTCCTCCTCGGTCTTGCCCGAGGGCTTGCTCAAGCGCTCGATCAAGGCGCGCTTCTCCGCCTCGGCCGCGGCGGCAAGGCGCACATATTCCTCCGCCTTTTCGGCTTCCTTGAGGGCGGCTTCCTTACGAATCTGGGCTGCGCTGGGGATGAGATCGTCTAGGCCGGGCATGGCGGGCGGCTCCTGATGGTTGTCCAATCAGCATGCGGCTGACGCTAGGGTTGGCCCTGACGTGTTCCCTTGACTCAAATCAAACAAACGCGAACATACCCGAACACAGTGCCGCCCATGGACGTTTTGACCGGGAGAGACGTTTGAGCGAGCAGCTTCATCCGATGGCACCGCATCATCTGCCGTTTTATCTCGCACCGGGGAGCGGGACCGATACGCTGATGGTGGTGATGGGCGTATTCCTGATCGGGGCCGTGCTCTGGGTCGGCACGCTCTACTGGAAACTGCACAGCCTGCCCGAGCGGATGGCGCACAAAACGCATAAACTGCAGTTCGAGTTAGTCGCCGTGCTCGGCCTGATCTCGCTGTTCACGCACATGCACATCTTCTGGATCGCCGGACTGCTCCTCGCAATGATCGATCTTCCGGATTTCGGCACGCCGCTGCGCAGCATTGCCGGGTCCGTCGAGAAGATCGCCGACGCGACGCCGGCCTCCGATGCGGAGGAAGTCCAGGCTGAGGCGGCCGTCGCACCGCCCCCCGCGGACAAGCCGGGACCCGCCAAGGAGAAGGAGCGCAGTCATGCTTGAGCTGCTGATCTGCTCCCTCGTCACGATCCTTCCGGACTACCTGTACCGCCGCTACGCCCAGGGCAAGCGCTTCGGGAAGGAAATCACCTTCTTCTCGGTCTGGTACGAGCTGCGCTGGGGCATCACCGCCTGCCTGATGCTGACGGTGTCGCTCATCACCATGATCTTCTACTTCCATCCGGCGACATCGTCGGCGACGCTGTACTTCCGCACCGTGCCAATTCTGCCCGAAGGCTCGGGCCGTGTTGCCGAGGTCAAAGTCGGCTTCACCGCGCCCGTCAAACAGGGCGATGTGCTGTTCACGCTCGATAGCTCGAAGCAAAAGGCTGCGGTCGAGACCGCCAAGCGGAAGGTGGCAGAAGTCGATGCCGCCATGCAGACGGCGCAGGCCGACGTGGTCAAGGCCGAGGCGCAGCTCGGCGAAGCGAGGGCCAACTACCAGCAGGCCAAAGACGAGCTCGAGGTCAAGACCGAGCTCCAGCGCCGCAATCCCGGCATCGTTCCACAGCGTGACATCGACAAGCTCCAGGTGCTGGTCGATCAGCGACAGTCCGGCATCGACGCCGCGACGGCGGCGAAGCAGTCAGTGTCCTTGCAGGTCTCGGCTCTGCTGCCGGCCCAGAAGGCCAGCGCCGAAGCCGCGCTCGACCAGGCGCAGGTCGATCTCGACAAGACTTTCGTACGCGCCGGCGTCGACGGGCGCGTCGAGCAGTTCCTGGTTCGCCCCGGCGATGTCGTCAACCAGCTGATGCGTCCGGCCGGTGTTCTCGTTCCGGAGGGCGCGGGCCGCAAGGCGCTCCAGGCCGGTTTCGGCCAGATCGAGGCGCAGGTCATGAAGACCGGCATGGTGGCGGAAGCGACCTGCATATCCAAACCCTGGGTCATCATCCCCATGGTGATCACGACGGTGCAGGACTACATCGCGGCCGGGCAGTTTCGCACCGGAGAGCAGCTCATCGACCCGCAGAATGCCGTCCGTCCCGGCACGATCCTGGTTTTCCTGGAGCCGCTCTACAAGGGCGGTCTCGACGGTGTCACGCCGGGCTCGAGCTGCATCGTCAACGCCTACACCAGCAATCACGAGGAGATTTCGGCCAAGGACACCTCGACCAGCCGGAAGATCGCGCTGCACGTCGTCGACGGCGTCGGCCTCGTGCACGCGCTGCTGCTGCGGATCCAGGCGCTGTTGCTGCCGATCCAGACGCTCGTGCTGAGCGGCGGGCATTGAACGAGAGAAGAGGACGGACGAGACGTGGTCTCCGAAAGTCGTCCTCGCCTGCCATTTCGGCCGCCGGCGCCTATTATGCGCCGTCCTGCGCGCAAGTCGTGGGCGCCTATGGCCGCGTCGTCACGCGCTGCTGAGGCCTGCCTCGGGGGCTGTCCGTATGGTGCGATTCCAGCTATTATTGCCTGGAAAGCAGCTGCCGTAAGCTGTGAGGGTGCAGCATGAGCGGGGGCGCGTGCATAGACTGGCTGAAGCCACGGCTCGCGGCTGCGCTCCTCTGTTTCGGCCTGCTCGTGGCCGAGTGCCTCTCGGCCGGGCAAGCCGGTGCGGTCGAGCGGAGCCGGCGCGGCGAGCTCAAACGCGTGCTGTTGCTGCATTCCTTCGGCCGCGAGTTCCGGCCGTGGAGCGAATATGCGCGCGACATCAAGTCCGAGCTCGAGCGGCAATCGCCCTGGCCGCTCGATATCCAGGAGCACGCGCTGCTCACCGCGCGCTTCAACAACCCTGGTCCCGAGGCGCCGTTCGTCGAATATCTACACTCGCTGTACCAAGGTGCGGTGCCGGACATCGTCTTGAGCATCGGCGCGCCTGCCGCCCGCTTTGCGCAGAAATATCGCGCCAGGCTGTTCCCCGATGCACCGTTGATCCTCTCCGCGGTCGAGCATCGGCTGATTAATCGCACCGACCTCTGCGACAACGATGTCGTGGTGGCCGTCCGCAACGATTTTGTCGCGGCCTTCGACAACATTCTTCAGGTCCTGCCCGATACAAAATCGATTGGAATTGTGGTCGGAGCTTCGCCGCTCGAGAGGTTTTGGACGGAGGAGCTGAAGCGGGAGCTGAAACCTTTTGCGGAGCGGATCGAACTCGTTTGGTACTCGGATTTGTCGTTCGAGGAGATCCTGAAGCGCTCATCGAAGCTCCCGTCTCACACCGCGCTGTTCTGGGGGCTGATGTCCGTCGATGCGGCCGGGGTGGTCTATGAGAGCGACTGGGCGCTGCGCAGCCTGCATGCCGTCGCGAACGCCCCGATCTTCTCCTACCAGGAGCCGTTCTTCGGCGAGAGCACGGTCGGGGGACCGATGCACTTGATTGGGGAAACGACGTCGCGGACCGTCAGCGCCGCGATCGGCATTCTTGGCGGCGCGAAACCGGCGAGCATCAATTATGAGCCGATCGCCTTCGCCGCGCCGCGTTACGACTGGCGCGAGCTGCAGCGCTGGGGCATCAGCGAGAGTCGCCTGCCCAAGGGAAGCACCATCCTGTTTCGCGAGCCGAGTATCTGGCAGCGCTATCACTGGCAGATGCTGATGATCTCGGCTGTGTTCCTGGTCCAGACCGGACTCATCAGCGGGCTCCTGCACGAGCGTCGCCGGCGCCGCGTCGCCGAAGTCGAATCGCGTCAGCGGCTGGCGGAACTCGCCCACGTCAACCGCTACTCGGCAGTTGGCGAGCTGACCACATCGATCGCACATGAACTGAACCAGCCACTCGGATCGATTCTGACCAATGCGGAGACTGCAGAGCTCATGCTCAGGGCCGCTCAGCCCGACCTTGTCGAGATTCAGCAGATCCTCGCCGACATCAGAAGGGACGACCAACGGGCGAGCGAGGTGATCCGTAGGCTGCGCAGCGTTCTGAAAAAGACCCCGTTTGAGGTCAAGCACATCGAGCTCAACGATACAGTGCGCGAAGCAATCGATCTGGTGAAGGCCCTCGCTCAGGGACGCCGGATCACGTTGAGCTATTTGCCGGCCCTGGCCGGCCTTCACGTCAAGGGAGATCCGGTCCAGCTTCAGCAGGTCATTCTCAACCTGATCATCAACGCAATGGATGCGATTTCCGATGCGGACGCCGGAAAGCGGGAGGTCAGCGTGTCGACGCTCAGCACCGGCAATCAGGCCGAGATCAGGATCGCCGACACCGGGCCCGGAATACCCGCCTCCGATCTCGCAAGCCTGTTTGATCCGTTCTTCACGACCAAACCGCAAGGCATGGGCATGGGCCTTGCAATCGCCAGAACCATCGTCGAGGCCCATCACGGCACGATCGCTGCTGCGAACCAGCCTGCGGGCGGCGCACTGTTCACGATCAGGCTTCCGACCGCTCGCTGAGCGGGCGGTATCTTGATCTTGATCAAACATCACGGCGCTGAAGCCGTTCTCTCTCGATCGCATGACGAGTACGACAGGCGAGCGTGAGGCGTATGAGACGTCGTGACTTCATGACGCTGGTTGGTGCTGCTGCTGCGTTGCCGGTCCTGGCGAAAGCCCAGGACCGAATGCCCGCCGTCGGCGTGCTGACGGGCAATGTCGCTGGTGATCCCGGCGCGCAAATGCGCGTGGATGCCTTTCAGCAGGGTCTCACCGATCGAGGCTGGATCGCCAACCAGAACTTCCGGCTGGAGGTGCGCTGGCCGGGCCCCGATCCGGCGCGCCAGAAGTTGGAGGCGCTCGAGCTCGTCGCCGCGGCGCCCGACGTTCTGTTCTCGACCAGTACGGGATCGACACGGGCGCTGCGCGATGCAACGCAACGAATTCCGATCGTCTTCGTGGGGCTTTCCGATCCGGTAGGAACGGGCCTCGTCGCCAATCTGGCGCGTCCGGCCGGAAATCTGACCGGCTTTTCGCTCTATGAGCATTCGATGAGCGGGAAGTGGCTCGGCCTATTGAAGGACATGGTGCCGGGAATGAACCATGCGGCCCTGCTGTTCAATCCGGAATCGTCACCCTACGGACCGTTCTATGTTCAAGCGGCGCACCAGATGGAAAGCCGTCTCGGCCTCAAGATCGCCGGTGCGAGCGTTCGCAGCGGTCCGGAGATGGCGGGAGCGATCGAGACGGCGGCGCGCACAGGCGGCGGCCTCGTCGTGCTGCCGGATGGCGGCTTCTTCGGATCCCACAGCGCGATGGCCATTGCATTGCTGGCGCAGCGGCGCGTGCCCGCCATCTTCGCAGTCCGTTTCTACGCGTCGAATGGCGGGCTGATGTCGTATGGTGCAGATCTGACCCAGCAATTTCGTGATGGCGCCGGCTATGTCGACCGTCTCCTGCGCGGTGCCGATATCAGCACTCTTCCGGTGCAATTTGCCACCAGGTTCGAGCTCGTCATCAACATGAAGACGGCCAGGGCCCTCGGCCTGACGGTGCCGAACCGGCTTCTGCTGGATGCCGAGCTGATCGAATGATTATTCGATCTTGCGCTGCAGCAGCCGCGATGACCCGTTTCGTTGATCTCGATCAACAAATGCTTGCGCCCCGGCTTGATCCTCCCGCACTGAAGTCCGAGGGAGGATGTGATGTTTCGTTGCGGCAAGACCCTGATGGCGCTGGCGCTGTTGATGGCGACTTCGGTCGCCGCAATGGCGCAGACCCCAACGACGCCTGCAGCCCCGGCGCCGCAGGCGCAGCCTGCCAGCCCGCCCGCACCGGCGGCCGAGCTCCTGAAGCCCGAGCAGCTCGAGGCCCTCGTCGCGCCGATCGCGCTTTATCCGGACGAGTTGCTCGCCAATGTACTGGCCGCCTCGACCTATCCGCTGGAGGTGGTGCAGGCCGACCGTTGGCTGAAGGAGCGCAAGAGCCTGAAGGGCGATGCGTTGAAGACGGAAGTGGAGAAGCAGGGCTGGGACGACAGCGTCAAGGCATTGGCGAGCACCGCCGATGTCCTCGCGATGATGAGCGAGCAGCTCGACTGGACCAAGAAGCTGGGCGATGCCTTCCTCGCCCAGCAGCCCGACGTGATGGACGCGATCCAGCGTCTGCGCACCAAGGCCTATGACAACAAGAAGCTCGTCACCACCAAGCAGCAGAAGGTCAGCGTCCAGTCTCAGGAAGGCAAGCAGGTCGTCGTGATCCAGCAGGCCGATCCCGCGGCGATGTACGTGCCGTATTACGACCCGGCGACGGTCTACGGCAGCTGGCCCTATGCGGAGTATCCGCCCTATTATTGGGGCTACCCGTCTTATATCGGCGCCGGCGTGGTCGCGGCTGGCATCGCGTTCGGCACCGCCTGGGCGATCGGACGCTGGGGCAATTACTGGGGCGGCGGCTGCAACTGGGGCAACCGCAACGTCTATGTCAACCATCGCACCACGAATATCGGCAATGGCTGGCAGCACAATCCGGCGCATCGCGGCGGTGTGCGCTACAACAACAGCAATGTTCAGCAGCGCTTCGGCAACAACAATCTGAAGGCCGGCGTGTCGGACCGGATGGATTTCCGCGGCCGCGACGGCAACCAGGTGCTGCGCCCCGACCAGGGTGCCGGGGACCGGGCGGGAGATCGTGCGGGTGATCGCGGCGGTCCAGGAGATCGCGCTGGAGATCGCGCAGGTGATCGCGCCGGCAATCGCGGCGACCGTCCGGGCGCGGGCGATCGCCCCAGCGCAGGGACGCGCGACCGGCCCGGCGGCGGAGATCGTGCCGGTGCCGGTGATCGTGCCAAGGGCGCGACCAAGGGCGGCGGCGATCGCGCCAAGGCTGCGAACCGCGCCGGCGGCGGTTCGGCCAATCGCGGCGGCGGCAATCGCGGCGGTGCCATGAACGTCTCCTCCGGCCGCTCGGCTGCCGCGGCATCCGCACGCGGCCGCGCCAGCATGGCGAGCATGCCGCGCGGTGGCGGCGGCGGACCAAGCTTTGCCGGCCGCGGCGGCGGTGGCGGAATGGCGATGCGTGGCGGCGGTGGAGGCGGCTTCCGTGGCGGTGGCGGCGGCGGCCGGCGCTCGGATATCGCGCTCAAGCATGACATCGTCCTGCTCGGGCACCTTTCGAACGGCCTTGGCTATTATCGCTTCAGCTATATCGGCAGCGACAAGGCTTATGTCGGCGTGATGGCGCAGGAGGTCGAGCAGGCGATGCCCGCTGCCGTGACCCGCGGCAGCGACGGCTATCTGCGCGTCCATTACGAAAAACTCGGGCTGGCGTTCCGCACCTATCGCGACTGGCTCGCCGGCGGCGCGAAAATTCCTGCGGAGGTGATGCCATGACCGGCATGAAATCGTTTAGCCGTGCGCTGATACCCGGCGTCCTCGCGCTCGCGCTGCTCGGATCGGCCTCTCTCGCACAGGAATCCTACAAGACACCGGAAGAGGCCGCGTCTGCGCTCGCCGCCGCGGTCAAGAGCGGCCCGAAAGACATCTTGAAAGTGCTCGGCAGGAATGCGGAGGACATCGTGTCGTCCGGCGACGAGATTGCGGACAACGACATTCGGGCGCGTTTCACTGCGATGTACGACGCCAAGCACGGCATCAAGGCGGAGGGCAACAAGACCGCCACCTTGATGCTCGGGCCGGACGATTTTCCGTTTCCAATTCCGCTGGTCAACACCAGGACGGGTTGGGCGTTCGACACCGACGAGGGACGCATTGAGGTGCTGCGCCGTCGCATCGGCCGCAACGAGCTCGACGCGATCCAGACCGCGCTCGCCTTCGTCGACGCGCAAAACGAATATGCGGAAAAGGACCGCGGCGAGGGCGTCGGCGTCTACGCGCAGCGCATCTCCTCCTCGCCCGGCAAGAAGGACGGCCTGTTCTGGCGCGACGACAGCGACCCGAGCCCGCTCGGCGCGCTCGCGGCCGAAGCAACGAAGGAGGGCTATCGCGGCGGTGATGTCGGGCCGACGCCCTATCACGGCTATTACTTCCGGATTCTCAAAGCGCAGGGGCGGGATGCGCGCGGCGGTGCGCTCAACTACGTCGTCAAGGGCAAGATGATCGGCGGCTTCGCCCTGATCGCCTGGCCCGCGGAATACGGCAATTCGGGCGTCATGACCTTCCTGGTCAATCATGACGGCGTCGTCTACCAGAAGGATCTCGGCAAGCGCACCGAGTTCATCGCCCAGCGCACCACGTTGTTCAATCCCGATGAAACCTGGAAGAAAGTCGATGCCGCAAAACCCTGAGCCGCGCATGCGCGCATTTCGCCTGGTCGCGCTGCTCCTGCTCGCGCTCGGGCTGACCCTGCCGGCGGCGCCGTCCTTCGCGCAGGCCACCGGTCAGGTCAGAGTGAAGATCGTCAAGGCGGGCCTCCTGGCCGGCGGTGGCGCCGGCAGCGGCGTGTTGACGTACCGGGGCAAGACCTATCCCTTCAGCGTCAGCGGCGTGAGCTTGGGCATCACGGTCGGTGCAAGTGTCGGTCGCCTCGACGGCTGGGCATCCGGCATTAGGGAGGTCAGAGATTTTGCCGGCAACTACAGCTCCGTCGGCGGCGGCTTTGCGCTGGTCGGCGGTGCCAACGGTGTGCACCTCCGCAACGAAAAGGGCGTCACGATGGTGCTGCAAGGCCCGAAGGCGGGACTCGAGCTGGCGGCCAATATCAGTCGGATCACGATCGCTTTGAGGTGAGGCTCAAGCCGGGCGCGCGGATCAAAGCGTGAGCGACAGGTGCACCGTTCTCGGATCGTCACTCCGCGCGAGCTTGAAGCCCGCCTTCGCAAACATGCTTCGCATGGCCCCGTTGTCGGACAGAACTTCCGCGATGAGCTCTCGTACGCCTTGCTCGCGCGCGATGTCCGTCAGATGCCTCAGCAACAGCGAGCCTATGCCGCGACCCTGCCAGGCATCCACCACGACGAAGGCCATCTCGGCCCGGCCGGGCTCGACGACGACGTACCGGCCGCCGCCGATAATGGCGTATCGACCCTGTTCCTCGGCGAGAGCGGCCAGCGCAACGTGATTGCTGAAATCCACGTCCATGAAGAAGGCACGCTCCTTCTCCGAGAAATGCCGTTTCAAAACGAAGAACCGGCTTTGCAGCGATTGCGGTCTAGTGCGCGCAATGGCAGCGAGCATGTCCGCCTCGTCGCTGGCGCGAAGCGCGCGGATTTCGGTCGGAGTGCCGTCCTTCAGGACGGTTTGCACGCTGTAAGTTGCAGCTTGTGACATGCCGATGTCGCTCTTTCAAAACCGCCCGGCCGGGTCTCATGCCCTATAATGCAGGATAGACGCCTCCGAAGCGTGCAGATCATCTTGACCTAGATCAACGTTCGTCCTCGCTCCAAGCCGTCAATTGGCCGAGGCGACGAAGAGGTCGAGAACATGTCCATGCACAAGATGCAAATTCCGGGCGGTCCCATGTCGGGGCTGGTCGCCTCGGCAGTCGAATACCTCGTCGATGCGGGACAGCGCAGTATCCTGTTCCTGGATATCATGCGCCGGCGCGGGGACCAGTACAGGGAACACCTCGCGCAAACCGCCCCGCATGTTCTGCAATATGCGGCGGAGTTGATCATGGACGGGCGCCAGCTCGCCGAACCCGTCAATTACGCGCTGGTGCGCATCGTTCCGCCCGCCAATGTCGAGATCGACATGAACCGGCGGCCGTTCGTCGTGGTCGATCCGCGTGCGGGCCACGGCCCCGGCATCGGCGGCTTCAAGGCCGACAGCGAGATCGGGGTGGCGATGAAAGCAGGCCATCCCTGCTACTTCATCGGATTCCTGCCGGACCCGATGCCCGGTCAGACCATCGAGCGCATCGCGCGTGCCGAAGCCATCTTCATCGAAAGGGTCATGAGCCTTCACCCGGATGCCGACGGCAAGCCCTGCGTGATCGGCAATTGTCAGGCCGGATGGGCCGTCATGATCCTGGCCTCGCTACGTCCCGAGCTATTCGGCCCGCTGATCATCGCCGGCGCGCCGCTGGCCTATTGGGCCGGCGTGCACGGAAAATATCCGATGCGCTACTCGGGCGGGCTGTTGGGCGGAAGCTGGTTGACGGCCCTGACCTCCGATCTCGGCGCCGGCAAGTTCGATGGTGCTTGGCTGGTGCAGAACTTCGAGAACCAGAACCCGTCGAATACGCTCTGGACCAAGCAATACAACGTCTATTCCAAGGTCGACACCGAGGCGGATCGTTACCTCGAATTCGAGCGTTGGTGGGGCGGCCACGTCAACCTGAACGCCGAGGAGATCCAATTCATCGTCGATGAGCTGTTCGTCGGCAACAACCTCGCGGCCGGCAACATCGAAATGTCCGATGGCCGGAAGGTCGACCTTCGCAACATCAGATCCCCGATCGTGGTGTTCTGCTCGGAGGGCGACAACATCACGCCGCCGCAGCAGGCGCTGCATTGGATCCTCGATTGCTATGCCGATGTCGATGAGATCAGGGCCTATGGCCAGACCATCGTCTACACCGTGCACCAGAACATCGGCCATCTCGGCATCTTCGTCTCCGGCGGCGTCGCCAAGAAGGAGCACGCGGAATTTTCCAGCAACATCGACCTCATCGACGTTCTGCCGCCCGGACTCTATGAAGCGACGTTCGAGGCGAAGGATGAGGAAACCGCAAGTTCGGATCTGGTCGTCGGCCAGTGGGTGATGCGCTGCGAAGCGCGGACGCTCGACGACATCCGCGCCATGGGCGGCAATTCGCCTGAGGACGAGCGACGCTTTGCCACCGCCAAACGAATCTCGGAAATCAACCTGGCGGCCTATCGAAAATTCGTCCAGCCATGGCTCAAGCGCATGGTGACGCCACAGATGGCCGAATGGGCTCACAACATGCATCCGCTGCGGCTGCAATACGAGCTGTTCAGCAGCCAGAATCCTTTCATGGCGACGGTGAAATCATTGGCCGAGAAGGCCGCCGAGAAGCGCAAGCCGGTCGCTGCGGACAATCCGTTCCTGGCGTTCCAGGAGCAGATCTCGAAGCAGGTCGTTCACGCCCTCGACAGCTGGCGCGATTCACAGGAGGCGCTCAGCGAAGCGATGTTCCTCAGCGTCTATGGATCCCCGGCGCTCCAGGCGGCGGTCGGGATCGATCCGACGTCCACGCCGTCGCGTCGGCGTGAGATGTCCGCCGAGCATCGCACCATGCTCGAGAAGCGCATTGCCGAGCTGAAGTCGCGGATCGGTGAGGGCGGCCTCCGTGAAGCGGCGTTGCGCGCTTTGCTCTATGTCGGCTCGGCACGGGGGATGGTGGACGAACGCAGCATCGAGGCTCTGCGCCGGGTCCGCCGGGATCATGGCGGCGCACGCATGTCTCTTGCCGAATTCAAGATGCTGGTACGCGAGCAGTTCTTCATGCTGCTGCTCGACCGGGAAGGGGCGCTCGCTGCAATCCCGAAATTGCTGCCTGACGACATGAACGTTCGCCGCGCAGCATTCGAGGCGATCGAGCAGGTGCTGTCGGCCAGTGCGGATGTCACCGGCGAGCGCGCCAACCGGCTGCGGCAGATCGCCGGCCTGTTTGGCCTCGACACCGCGGAAGGTGCCGAAAGGGCGTCGAACGTTGCCCCTTTCGATCCCAAGGCGAAGGCGTCGTAACGCGAGTTGCAAGGATCGGGAGCGACATCATGTCAGCAGATGCGACGGCCACGCAGTCTCCCAGCAAGTATGATCGCCTGATCGCGGCGGCCAGGGCAATCCCGCCGACGCCGACCGTCGTGGTGCATCCCTGCGATGAGACATCCTTGCGCGGCGCCGTCGACAGCGCGTCTGCCGGCATCATCCGGCCGCTCCTGGTCGGACCGGAGCGGAAGATCCGGGATACGGCTAGCACGTTCGGCCTGGACATCTCGGGTTATGAGATCGTGGATGCCGCGTACAGCGACGAAGCCGCGGCGAGGGGTGTCGAATTGATCCATGCCGCGCGCGGCGAACTGCTCATGAAGGGCAGCCTTCACACCGACGAGCTGATGCGAGCCGTCACGGCCAAAGTCGGGGGATTGCGCACCGATCGGCGCATCAGCCACGTTTTTGTCATGGATGTGCCGGCCTACGCCGAGACGATCTTCGTCACTGACGCCGCAATCAACATCTTCCCCGATCTGGACGCCAAGCGGGACATCATTCAGAACGCGATCGATCTCTACAATCAGGCGGGCTTCGGCAAGTCGCCGCGGGTGGCCATCCTTTCCGCGGTCGAAACCGTCACATCGAAGATTCCATCCACGATCGAGGCCGCGGCGCTCTGCAAAATGGCGGATCGCGGCCAGATCACGGGCGGCGTGCTCGACGGGCCGCTGGCGTTCGACAACGCGATCGACCTCGAATCCGCACGGATCAAGGGCATCAAGTCCGAGGTGGCCGGCCGCGCTCAGATCCTGGTCGTGCCCGATCTCGAAGCGGGCAACATGCTGGCCAAGAACCTCGCCTATTTCGCCAAGGCCGACGGCGCCGGCATTGTGCTCGGCGCGCGCGTCCCCGTCGTCCTGACCTCGCGTGCGGACAGCCCAAGAGCGCGGATGGCGTCCTGCGCGGTTGCTGCACTTTATGCTCACGCGCGGCGCCAGAAGGCGCCGACAGTCGCGGCGTGACCGCCATGGACAGCATACTCGTCGTCAACGCCGGCTCCTCGAGCGTCAAGTTCCAGGTCTTTGCGGTCGAGGGTGAGGGCGTTCTGCGCCGCCTGATCAAGGGGCAGGTGGACGGCATCGGCAGCCGTCCGCGCTTGCGGGCGAGCAGGGCAGGCAATGATCCCATGGCGGACCGGGCCTATCCGATCGAGGCCATTCCGGACGTGCCGGCGGCGATGCAAGTCGCGGGGGAATGGCTGCGGAACGAGGCGCGCATCCATCCATTGGCGGTCGGGCATCGCGTCGTCCATGGCGGGCCGGATCATGAGCGGCCAATTCTCGTCGATCATGGCGTGGTGGCACGGCTGGAACGCTTCGTCACGTTAGCGCCGCTGCATCAGCCGCACAATCTCGCGCCGATCCGCTCGATCCTGGCCAATTTCCCGACGATACCCCAGGTCGCGTGCTTCGACACCGCGTTTCACCGCACGCACGGTCCGCTGGCCGATCATTACGCCATCCCCTACCAGCTTCACGCCGAAGGTGTGCGACGTTACGGCTTTCACGGGCTCTCCTATGAGTACATCTCCAGGACCTTGCCCCAGATTGCGCCAGAGGTCGCAAAGCGCCGGGTGATTGTCGCCCATCTCGGCAGTGGCGCGTCGATGTGCGCGATGAAGAATGGGCTGAGCGTCGAGAGCACGATGGGATTCACCGCGCTCGATGGGCTGCCGATGGGCACGCGCCCGGGCCAGCTCGATCCGGGCGTCGTGCTGTACCTATTGTCCGAGAAGGGGATGACGCCGTCGAAGGTGCAGGATTTTCTCTATCGCGATTGCGGATTGAAGGGGCTTTCCGGGCTCAGCAACGACATGCGCGAGCTGGAGGCGAGCACGGATCCGCAAGCGAAGCTGGCGGTGGACTATTTCGTCTATCGCATCGGCCTCAACGCCGGAATGCTGGCGGCGGCGTTGCAGGGGATCGATGCCTTCGTCTTCACCGCCGGCATCGGCGAGAACTCGAGCGGCATCCGCGCGCGTGTGGCGGAGCAGCTCGGCTGGCTTGGCGTGGCACTCGACCCGGCCGAGAACACGCGCCATTCGCGGCTGATATCGGCAAAGACGAGTCTCGTTCCGGTCTACGTCGTCCCGACGGACGAGGAGCTCATGATTGCGCAGCACACGCTGACGCTGTTGATGAACGGCCAATCGCCCAACCCCAGAAAAGAGAGGGTGTCATGATTCCAGTATTTCCGGACAGCAAGGTCGCACTAAAGGGGAAGAAGGGCCTCGTCGTCGGCATCGCCAATGACCAATCGATCGCCTGGGGCTGCGCCAGGGCGTTTCGCGCGCTCGGAGCCGATCTCGCCGTCACCTATCTGAACGACCGCGCCAAGAAGCACGTCGAGCCGTTGGCGCAGGCCCTGGAAGCGCCGATCTTCCTGCCGCTCGACGTCATGGTCGAAGGCCAGACTGAAGCGGTATTCGAGCGGATCAAGTCGGAGTGGGGGCAG
The DNA here is from genome assembly GCF_020193895.1 of Bradyrhizobium sp. NBAIM14. Taxonomy (NCBI): domain Bacteria; kingdom Pseudomonadati; phylum Pseudomonadota; class Alphaproteobacteria; order Hyphomicrobiales; family Nitrobacteraceae; genus Bradyrhizobium; species Bradyrhizobium sp. NBAIM14. Next base: position 163,173 of record NZ_JADYVQ010000008.1, read on the forward strand.
CTCGATTTCCTGCTTCATTCCATCGCCTTTTCGCCGAAGGAAGCATTGCACGGCCGCGTCGTCGATGTCGGCCGCGACGGCTTTCTGAAGACCATGGACGTCTCCTGCTGGTCGTTCCTGCGGATGGCACATCTAGCCGAACCCCTGATGAAGAACGGCGGCACGATGTTCACCATGACCTATTACGGCAGCCAGATGGTGGTGGAGAACTACAACATCATGGGCGTCGCCAAGGCGGCGCTCGAAGCCGCGGTCCGCTATGCCGCTGCCGAGCTCGGTCCGAAGGGCATCCGCGTGCACGCGATCTCGCCAGGGCCGCTCGCCACCCGCGCGGCCTCGGGCATTCCGGAGTTCGATGAGCTAATGGACAAGGCGCAATCCAAGGCGCCCTCGCGCAGCCTCGTCAGCATCGACGATGTCGGCAACGCCACCGCGTTCCTGGCGCTCGACGGCGCTAAGCTGATCACCGGTGGCGTGCTCTATATCGACGGCGGCTATCACATCATCGATTGAGCGCGCAATCGCGCGTTGTCATGCCGGCGGTACGCCGATGCCGATGCACTCGAGTAATTCGCGCCAGAGCTTGCGGACGTCGGCGTGACGCTGCGCGAGCGCCGCACTGACCGCGTCGCGATGCGGCGCAAGGTCTGTGCTCTTCAGAAACAGAATCTGGGCCTGCAACAGCCGGCCACTCTCAAATTCGATCCGGCGTAGCGCCATAACAAAAGGATCCTGCGCATTGGCCTCGATCGGTAGGATCGCAGCCGGCCGTATGCCGGCATGCACGGCGTGGGCAAGCGCTGCGAGGTGAATCATTTGGGCAAGGCGAGGGTCTGCGATCCCTTCGACCGGTGCAGGCAGCCAGGCGGACTCCCAGGAGGCGAGCATGTAACCCAGGGAAGGATCCAGCACCCAGGACGTGGCGCGCAGCAGCAGCGAGACGATCTCGGTCTCGCGATAAAATTGAGCATTCAATTCGGTCTGCCATGCCGCGTCGAGCCTCGCGGGCAGCATGAAAGCGAATTGCCGAGCCAGGGCGCCGTGCGCCGAAATCAGGAATGCTGCGACCTTCGTCTGCTGGTTCGGTGGAATGCGACCGTCCGGCGCGACGGGACCGAGGAAGCCGCTCATGGCAGTGCTCGCTTGACCGGGATGGCACGCAGATGATCGTAGCCGGCAGGAAACGGCGTGAGCTCGCCGCCGGGCTGGTCCGGCGCCACCCAGACCGCTTGATTGCCCTGCCAGCGGCCGGCCAGCACGTCTTCGGCAAAGCGCGCCAGCAGATCGGCGGTCAGTGCCCCTTTCTCCAGCGTGAAGGCGTGATAGGCCCTGGGGATGATCACCAATGAGCTGTTCTGAATCTCGACACGCAATGTTTCGTGGAGAGCCCGCGGCGTCAGGAAATCGAACTCGCCGTTGAGAATCATGGTCGGAACGGCGATCGCGGACAGGCGCGGCGTGAGCGGCTGGAAGTCGAAGAAAGATTCCATCAGGTTTTGCAGCGCGTAGACGTCGTTGACCAGCCAACCTTGCCGCTTCACGCTCTCGAGCTTGTCCAGCAGTGGCTTCAGCCATTGGTCCGAGAGGTTCATGGGCAACAGGAGATCCTGGAGGTAACTCGTGCCACCGAGGATCAGGCCGGTCCGCAGCGCATTGCCAAGCAGCAAGAGTTGCGGCGACAGCTCCGCAAAGCAGCTCATCGGCACCAGCCCGGCCAGCCGCTTGCCATGCTCGATCGCATATCGCAGCGCGATCAGGCCGCCAAAGCTGATCCCGCTCAGAAAGATCGGACCGTCCCCGAGTTCGTCGATGAGGAGGCGCAGTGCAGCGACTTGATCGTCCTGGCTGATGAAGAGCCTCGGCTTGTCGGAGGCGCCCTGGCCGAGAAGATCGAAGGTCGCAACGCGAAAGCCTCGCGCCGACAAGGCCTCGCGATAGGCGCTCCACAGCTCGGAATATTGCGTCAGCCCGTTCACGAGAACATAGGCCGGTGCGCCCGCCGGCCCGTCGAGCTCATAGCGGATCCGATATGAGCCGTGGCTGAGGAAGGGCATCGCGAGGGTACCGCCGGTCTTTTGATGCCCGCGATCCTCGATTCCTCCGAGCGGATTCCATTGAGCTAGATCAAACCTTCCCCGGCCGCCCTGCCTAGCGTTTCAGGAAAATCTTCCAGGGAGGATCGCATCATGGCCGAACGAGATGCGTTGAATCGTTGCCTGTTGAGCCTGATCGTGCTGCTGCTCGGAACGGCGATCGCAACCGCACAGCCTTTCACGCGCCGTTCGTCGCAGGTGCAGCATGACGGGCTGAAGAAGACCTACGAGATCGCCAACTTCCGCCTGGGCGGCAAGTACGACCTGACCGACCCTTCCAAATGGGAGAACGGCGGCGAGGGCGGCGTCACGCTGGAATCGCTCGGGGCCGGCAAGCTGCGCACGGCTTACATCGCCGTCGGCAACGCAAGGCGCAACGCGGCGGGCGAGATCACCAATGCCATCGTGATCAACTCCTATTATTCCGGCGATTCCACCGACATGTACGAACAGTGGGTCAAGGGTGCGGCGTTGTCGGGTGGCGTACCCATCATTGGTCCGGGCCGGCCGATCGATACGGATCGTTACTATGTCATCATGGTCGATCCGCTCGGCACTTGGGGCGCGAGCAAGCCATCCGACGGCCTAGGCATCAAGTTTCCGCAATACAGCTACTACGACATGGTGCAGGCGAACTACCGCCTGCTGCGCGACGAGCTGAAGGTCGCGCGCGTCGCGCTGGTGACCGGCGTCTCCATGGGTGGCACGCAGACCTACGTCTGGGGCGTGATGCATCCGGAATATGTCAGCGCCCTGATGCCGATCGGCGGCACCACGCAATCGGATGGCGACGACCCGGTCGGCAACTGGACTTTCCAGATGATGACAGCCGCGATCCAGGGCGATCCGGTCTGGCAGGCGACCGAGGGCGATTATTACAAGCTCCCGAAGGAAAAGCATCCGGTGCCGGGCGTGGCCTTCGGCTGGTCGATCCTCGGCATGACGGGTTATGACTTTTCCTTCCGTACGACCCAGAACTGGGCGGCGGTACAGCCCGAGATTTTCTATTGGGATCCACCGAACGAGAAGGCCGGCCTCAACGTCACCAATCGCGCCAAGCTCTACGACGCCGTCGATCTCGTCTGGCGCAATCGGGTCGGCGAGACCCATAACGTCAATCCCTATCTCGGTCGCATTCAGGCTCGCACGCTGGTGATGCACATCACCAACGACCTCTGGCTCAACTTCAAGCTGGCGCAGAAGGCTGTCGATCGCGTGCCCGGCGCTGATCTTATCGCACAGGAGAGCCCCGTCGCGCACTACGGCGTGTTCCCGATCATCAACCAGCGCAAGAACGATCCGAAGTTCGTCGCCTTCATGGATGACGTGGCGGCCCTCGATCGCGCCCAGAAATTCGTCGACAAGAATTACCGCGTGCCCGGCGTCGCCCAGACGATTGATCCCAAGAAGTCGTTCTGGAAGGCCTACGTGACCTATCCCTATCCGGTCAAATTCGGCAGTGCCAAGGACAAGAGCGGCAATTCCTGGGAAATCGGCTACATGGACGAGTATGCCGGCACCGACAAGGATCCGAAGGTGCTCGTCATCATCCACGGCAAGGGCGCGTTCGGCGGCCATTACGGCAACATCATGCAGTATGCGCTGCGCAGCGGCCTGCGCGTGATCGTGCCGGACCTACCGCATTACGGCATGTCGGGGCCCGGCAATCTCGACAAGAATCCTGCTCGCACCATGCAGGACATGCGCGAGGTGATCTACGACCTCGTGGTCAACCAGCTCGGAGTCAAGAAGGCGTACTATCTCGGCCACTCGCTCGGCGGCCAGTTCGTCGTGGGCTACGCCCTGACCTGGCCTGATGCGGTGCAGGGCCTCGCCTTGGAGGCGCCGTCCGGCCTCGAGGAATATCCGCGCGAGATCACCATTGCCAAGGACAAGAAGGCGCCTCTGTTCGCCGACGGTCTCGGCCGAGACTTCGACAAGTGGAAGCAGGTCTGGGACCAGACCGGTATTCTCGCTGCGGAAAAGGCGCGGAGCGAGCAGAACGTCCGCGACTTCTTCTACTTCAAGAAACGTGATCCGGACACCGGCGTGGTATCGGCTGCGAAGAGCGGATACTTCTTCAACGACAGCGAATATGCCCGTTTCCATACCGAGCAACGCGCCGGGCTTACCAAGGGCAACCCGAAGGAGCTCGATCAGTGGTGCAACGTCTTCATCTTCGACATCTACACGATCGGTGCTGAGCTCCAGCAGGATGACCCGAAGAACCTCTATGAGCGGGTCACCCAGATCAAAGCGCCGATCTTCCTGGCGTTCGGCGACAAGGAGCCGTTCATTCCGACGCCTGCGTTCAACGGCCTGACGGACCTCGGCCGCGACGTCATCACGCCGTTCATGACGCGTATGACCAATGCCGGCAACCGGCCGATGCTCAAGATCTATCCGGAGACCGGACACTTCATCCACACCGACAATCCAGTGGAATACGCTGCCGATGTCGTGGATTTCGTGACCAACGGGGAGGTGGACACATCATCGCCGCTCGGAACCGATCGCATGATCAAGGGCGCCGTCGTCTCTGCCTTGCCAGTGGCGCCGACACCGCCTGGAGCGGCTCCGACGGCTGGCCTCAACAAGTAGGGCCCGGCGATGCCAAGGGTGCAGGCGGGCGAACTCCGACTCGGCTGGCGGGAGTGGGGAGGAGGCGACGTCACCGTCGTCTTCATCCACGGAAATCTCGCCAGCAAGGACTGGATCGAGCTCGCCGCGCCATTGTTTCCGATCGGGCTCCGTGTGGTTGCAATCGATTGGCGCGGCTGTGGCGACAGCGACCGGCCGAAGCCGTCGGCCGACTATTCCAACTACTCCATGCGGCAGCACGCCGAGGACATGCTGGCGGCGCTCGATACGCTCGGGATCGGCTATTGCCATCTCGCGACACATTCCACCGGCGGCATCATCGCCGCCAGAATGCTGCTCGAGCAGCCGCAGCGCTTCGGCCGTGTGTTCGCGCTCGATCCGGTAACGCCGCTCGGCATGGCCTTCGATGCCGATCAGATCGGATTATTCAGGGCCATGATGTCGAGCAAGGAGCTGACGCGGTCCGTGATGGCTACAGCCGCTTCTTCGCTGTTCGTCCCGGAGAGCATGGGGCCGAACATGGTCCCTCGCTTTCGCGAGGGGCTGGGAGAGATCCAGACGCTGTTCGATCGGATCATTGGGCAGACCTTCGGCGTATCGGAGGGGATCTGGATCGGCACGCCGGTGAACCTGACGCGGGAGAAGGAGAGCCGTGAGCTGGAGCGCCGTATGTCCGAGATCCGGCATCCGCACCTCGTGTTGTGGGGCGAGCGGGACGGTTGGATCGCGCCGGCCGATCTCCGTGCTATGGCCGAAGCGATGCCGGATTGCCGGCTGGTCATCGTGCCAGGCGTAGGGCATTCGATGAACCTCGAATCGCCGGCACTTTATGCAGGCTATTTCGGCGCCTGGTTCGGAGGACGTGCCGCGTCACCATCCACGGCGCCAAGCTGATCCCCGGCGGGGCCTCGACGTCGACGGCGGCCACCACATCGTCGATTGACGCGCTGAGCAGTCCGGCGACCCACGATCGATGGTGACAATATTGCCAGTGTTTTGCCCGACGGAGCAACCGGTTCCGGGCGAACAGGAAACATCAATCAGATCAGCCCCATGTCTACTGTGCATGGGGTTGTTTTTCGACTCTTTGATTCAGCGATAGTGCAGAGCGATCAATTCGGCGACACAGGCCGGCCTTTTGCCGCCCTCGATCTCGATCACGAGGTGGTAGTTGACGCGCAGCCCGTCCGGCGGCACGTCCTCTGCTTCCGCGATCGTGACCCGGCCGCGTAACTTCGAGCCCGCCGGTACCGGCGCGAGATATCGGATGCGGTCAGCACCGTAATTCAGCGTGTTGCGCAGCCCCTTCAGGCCGATGACCGAGCGGATGAACAGCGGGGCAAGGGCAAGCGAGAGCAGGCCATGGGCGATGGTCTTGCCGCCCGGCATCTCCTGCTTGGCGCGCTCCTGGTCGACATGGATCCACTGCTCGTCGCAGGTCGCCTCGGCGAACTGGTTGATGCGGTCCTGCGTGATCTCGATCCAGTCGCTGGCGCCTATCTCGGTGCCGATTGCGGATTTGATCTCGTTGAAGTCGCTGAATATTCGCATGGGTTGACCTGTTCAGAGCTTCATTTCCGGAACATTGTCGGGAATGGCGAGTTCGGCCTCCGTCAAGGCCATGACCTCGCCGATGCTCATGCCGGGTGCTGTTTCCAGCAGCGTCGCCTTGCCATCGGGAAAACCGATCACGGCCATGTCGGTCACGACAAGGTTGACAGGGCGTGCCGAGGTCAGCGGCAGCGAGCATTTCACCACGATCTTCGACTTGCCCTTGGCCGCGTGCTGCATGGCGACGATCACGCGCTTGGCGCCGGTGACGAGGTCCATTGCGCCGCCCATGCCCGGGACCATCTTGCCCGGAATCATCCAGTTCGCGAGATGGCCATGCGCATCGACCTGGAGGCCGCCGAGCACGGTGACATCGACGTGGCCGCCGCGGATCAAGCCGAACGACATCGCGCTGTCGAAGGTGGATGCGCCCGGCAGCGCGCTGATCGGGCGTCCGCCGGCATCGGTGAGCGTCGGATGCGCCATGCCCTGCTCGGGAATCGGCCCGGTGCCGATCAATCCGTTCTCGGACTGGAAGAAGACCTTCAGGTCCGACGGCACGTAATTGGCGACCAGGGTCGGAATGCCGATGCCGAGATTGACGAGATTACCGCTCCTCAGCTCCTTGGCGACACGCCGGGCGATGATGATCTGGGGATCCATGATGTCACCCGTTGGTGATGAGATAGTCGACGAGCGGCGCGGGGGTGACGACGTGATCGGGCGCGATCACGCCGACCGGGACGATATGCTCCGCCGTCACGATGACGGTGTCGGCTGCCATCGCCATGACCGGGTTGAAGTTGCGCGAAGTGAGGGCGTAGGCGAGGTTGCCGAGGTAGTCGGCGAGGAAGGCGTGCACCAATGCGAATTGCGCCCGCAGCGCCGTTTCCAGCAGGAACGGCTTGCCGTCGACTTCGATCTGGCGCTTGCCTTCGGCCACCAGCGTTCCGACCCCGGTCGGCGTCAGCACCCCGCCGAGACCGCACCCGCCGGCGCGGATGCGTTCGACGAAGGTGCCTTGCGGCACGAGGTCGACCGCGATCTGGTTCGCCAGCATCTGCTGCTGCGCCTTCGGATTGAGACCGATATGCGTTGCCGTCAGCTTCGACACCAGTGCCTGATCGAACAGCTTGCCGACGCCCTTGCCGGGCGTGGCCGCGTCATTCGAGATCAAGGTCAGACCCGTCTTCCTCTGACGCACGACTTCGTCGAGCAGCCGCTCCGGCGTTCCAACTCCCATGAAGCCGCCAACCATGACGCTGGCGCCCGCCGGGATCATCGCAACGGCTTCTTCGACGGAAACAGCCTTCATGATCGAAACTCCCGGTCGCCCGACGATGGGCTGAAGGGCGGTAATGTGTGGATGTTGGCGGGCGGGCGACGGGCTCCCTTGATATGGGTCAAGGGCCTCTGGATCATTGCGCGCCGTCAGCGCGTCCCTCTCCAACGTGAACGCTTGGTAGGCCTTGGGAATGATTTGGGAACCTCGACGCTGAGGCGCGCTAAAAGGCTCAAGAGAAACCGACGCTTCCGTAACAAAACCGGATCCAGTCCGGAGAGCCGAATCTTACTAAATTCAAAAGCTTGCCCTTGCATCCTAATGCTGCGTGCTATGTGCTTTGCCTGAAATCTAGAGCGAAGCACCGGGGTGCAGCACGGAATCGCGCTCGAACACCTGTGCGTCGGCGAGGTCCCGCCATTCGGACGGCGCCAAAACGACTCAATTTACGTCGAGCGTGGATCTGCCGGACACTCGCGGAGCTGATTCCCATGCCAGACAACAAGGTCGACCGTTCTGATTTGGCCCCCTCGATTCTGCCGGCCGGCATCCCCGAGCTCAGCGACGATGAATGCCTCGCTTGTCTCGCGCGCGCAGTCGAGGCGCCGGATTCGGCGCGGCTGGACGAGGTCGCTGGCCTCATTGGCCGCCTGGCAGTCGCCATCGAATAGGGCCGGCCCGGCCCTCCATCAGGAGAGGTTGCGGAGCGCGAAACGCGCATCGCCAACCGCTATGTTGCGTTTTGACCGAGCATGCTCCAAAAGATGCCGCGATTTTTCTCCGCGGCATCGTCCGCATTGCAGGGTCCGCAAATGTCCGGTTTTTCGACCGCGCGCCAAAAAATGGTCGATGGCCAGGTGCGCACCAATGACGTCACCGACCGTCGTGTTCTCGATGCCATGCTCACGGTGCCGCGCGAGGCCTTCGTGCCGGCCGGCCGGCAGGCGCTGGCTTACCTCGATCTCGACCTCGACGTCAGCGAGGGCGCCGCCAAGCGGTTCCTGATCAAGCCGGCGCTGACCGGCAAGCTGCTCCAGGCCGCCGAGATCGGCGCGGATGACAACGTGCTGGTCGTGGGCTGCGCCACCGGCTATCTCGCCGCACTGGCCGCCAAGCTCGCGCGTCAGGTCACGGCGACCGAGTGCGATTCGGCTTTGGCGGCCAAGGCCAGCGACGCCTTCGCCGCCCAGGGGCTTGCCAATGTCGCCTGCAAGGCGGCGGCCTGCACCGAGGGGGACCCTGCTGCTGCCCCCTATGATGTGATTCTCCTCAACGGCGCGGCCGAGGTGATGCCGGAAGCGCTGCTCGGGCAGCTGAAGGAGGGTGGGCGCCTGGTGGGGGTGTCGGCCGAATCGAGGCCGCCGCGCGCCACGATCGTGACCCGTACCCACGGCGAATTCGGTCATCGGACCCTGTTCGACGCCGCCGCCCCGGTGCTTCCCGGGCTGGAACGGGCGGCTGCCTTTGTCTTCTGACGGCCCCAAAGCCGCCCCAAATCCCGTTCTGAATCAGAAGTGTGGCCGGGATGCTGCACGCGAAGAGTTTCCACTGAGAACCACCCCCAGGTAGTTCCGTCGCGCTTGACCGCGTCCTATGTTGCGGCGGGGCAACGACTCCATTGGTACGGTACCCCGGCTCGCGGGCACGAGCAGGGCGCTAGAACGAACGGAATTTCACGGATGCATGGGGTGAAGCTCTTCACCGGAGCTGCGGTTTCGGTCCTGCTGCTGGCGCTTGCCGGGCCGACACCTGCCTTGGCGGATACGATCGAGGGCGCGCTGGTGCGCGCCTATCAGAACAACCCGCAGCTCAACGCACAGCGTGCCCAGGTGCGCTCGACTGACGAGGGCGTGCCTCAGGCCTTGTCGGGCTATCGCCCGAGGGTCAATCTGACAGCGACCGGTGGCTATTCATATCAAGATTTGCAGAGTGCCCCGGGGACCAACTCAGTCTACGGAACGAGGGTGCCTCGCAGCATTGGCGTGACGGCGACACAGACGCTCTACAATGGCAACCAGACCGCCAACCGGACCCGCGCGGCGGAGAGCCAGGTGTCCGGTACGCGTGAAGCGCTGCGCGGTATGGATCAGAGCGTACTGCTGAGCGCCGCGACGACCTACATGGACTATCTGCGGGATGCCGCCACGCTCGAAGTCCAGCGCAGCAACGTGCGCGTCCTCGAGCAGACACTGAAGCAGACCCGCGACCGCTTCAATGTCGGCGAAGTGACCCGGACCGACGTCGCCCAATCGGAAGCGCAACTGGCGGCCGGGAGGACCCAGGCGCTCACCGCTGAAGCGAATCTGACGACGACCCGCGCGAACTACCGTCGCATCATCGGCAACGAGCCCACGAATCTTGCGCCCGGCTCGCCTGTCGATCGGTTTCTGCCTCAGACGCTGGCTTCCGCCATCGAGCTCGGCCTGATCGAGCACCCCAACGTGACGGCCGCCATGTACGGCATCGACGTCAATTATCTGCAGGTCAAGATCAATGAAGGAGCGTTGCTGCCGACACTTTCGGTTCAGGCAACGGCCCAGCGGGCCGACGAACAATCCTTGATTCAGATGCGTTCGTACACCGCATCGGCGATCGCGCAGCTCACCGTGCCGATCTATAATGGCGGTGGTGAATATTCGCTGATCCGCCAGTCCAAGGAGAACCTGGCGCAGCAGCGGCTCAACCTCGAAACGACTCGCGACCAGACCCGCGCGACCATTGTGCAATGGTGGGGCTCGCTGCAGGCCACCAAGGCGCAGGTGCAGTCGGCTCAGGCGCAGGTGACGGCGTCCGAGATCGCCCTGAACGGCGTCCGCGAGGAGGCCAAGGCCGGCCAGCGCACCACGCTGGACGTGCTCAATGCGCAGCAGGCGCTGGTGAACGCGCGCGTTGCGTTGGTGACCGCGCAGCACGATCGCGTGGTCGCATCGTATAATGTCCTCGCGGCGGTCGGGCGTCTATCGCCGCAGGTCCTCGGCCTTGCGACTACGACCTACGACCCCAGCGTTCACTATCATCAGGTGCGGGACAGCTGGGCGGGTGTGCGCACGCCTGACGGCCGCTGATTCCCGTAATCATCCGGTCGATCTCGCCAATAGCCGAGGTCGACCGGTGCTTTGCTTGCAATCGTCAAAATCCCTGACATAGCCTTGCCAAGATGATGCGGGTCGATTCGCCCGCGTTGATGTCGTGTGCGTAACGCTTCGACGCCGGGGGCAGGGGCGCACCGCTGCGCGTGGAGCCGTGATCTGGGGACAAGTCGGGCTGCGGCGACGAAAATGGCGGACCCATCGTCGCGGAACCGGCCAATCCTGCCGTGCTTGGTGTAAAACAACGCATGCGAGGGCGTTGATGATGTGGAGTCGGAGATGACGCAGCCTGCAAAGGTCACAGAACCCTCGATGGAGGAGATTCTGGCCTCGATCCGGCGCATCATTGCCGACGACGAGGCAAAGCCCCCGCCGGCTGAGGCCGCCAAGCCCGAGAAGGCTGCTGCGCCCGCTGCGCCGCCGAAGCCGCAGGCGATGAACGACATTCCGCCATCCAAGGTCGCTCCGCCTAAACCCGCCGCCGAGAAGCCGGCACCGCCGCCGGCTGCAAAGCCGGCGCCGCCACCTGCGCCGGCGCCCGCGGCGGACGCATCCAACAGCCAGGACGATATCGACGCGTTGCTGGCGGGTCTCGATGCGGCCACACCTACGCCGGAGGTCCGCGCGCCCGAGCCAGAGCCCGAGCCCGACGTGCTCGAACTGACCGACGACATGGCGATGGACCCGACGCCGCCTCCGCCGCCGCCGACCTTCCGCAAGGTCGAGCCACGCGACGATCTCGAATTCGCCGAGCCGCCGCGTCCCGCCCCGCCGCCGTCCTACGCGCCGGTGGACTTCGACGCGCCGCCGCTGCCCCCGCAGCAGCCGATCCTCGCGCAATCGACGGTCTCCGCGGTCGAATCCGCCTTCAACTCCCTGGCCCATACGGTGCTCAGCAGCAATGCGCGGACGCTGGAGGACCTGGTCAAGGAGATGCTGCGGCCGATGCTGAAGTCCTGGCTCGACGACAACCTGCCCGGCCTCGTTGAACGCATCGTGAAGGCCGAAATCGAGCGGGTCTCGCGCGGCGGCCGCTGAGGGCGGCCGAAGGGCCCTCATAAAGCCCGGCTTGGGCGTCATATTCGGGCCTCGGACCGGGCTGGAAAGCGCTGTTGCCGCCTCGTTTTCCCTGACGTTTTCGTTGACTTTTCGTTGACTTGGCCCCCTCGCGCGGCTTTCTAGCAGCCCCATGATCGAGAAAAATTACCAGCCCGCCGATATCGAAACCCGCATGTCCGTGGTGTGGGAGGACAGCCTTGCGTTCAAGGCTGGCCGGCCCGACCGCCGTGATGCCGTGCCCTTCACCATCGTGATCCCGCCGCCGAACGTGACGGGCTCGCTGCACATGGGTCACGCCCTCAACAACACGCTGCAGGACATCCTTTGCCGGTTCGAGCGCATGCGGGGCCGCGACGTGCTGTGGCAGCCCGGCACCGACCATGCCGGCATCGCCACCCAGATGGTGGTCGAGCGGCAGCTGATGGAGCGCCAGCAGCCCGGTCGCCGCGAGATGGGCCGCGAGAAGTTTCTGGAGCGGGTCTGGCAGTGGAAGGCCGAGAGTGGCGACACCATCATCAACCAGCTCAAGCGCCTCGGTGCGTCCTGCGACTGGTCGCGCGAGCGCTTCACCATGGACGAGGGCCTATCGAAGGCCGTCGTCAAGGTCTTCGTCGAGCTGCACCGTGAGGGCCTGATCTACAAGGACAAGCGGCTGGTGAACTGGGACACCAAGCTGCTCACCGCGATCTCCGATCTCGAAGTGCAGCAGACGGAAGTGAAGGGCCACCTCTGGTATCTGCGCTATCCGATCGAGGGCAAGACGTTCAACCCCGAGGATCCCTCGAGCTTCATCGTGGTCGCCACCACGCGCCCCGAGACCATGCTCGGCGATACCGGCGTGGCCGTCCATCCGGAGGACGATCGCTACCAGAAGCTGATCGGCAAGAATGTCGTCCTGCCGCTGGTCGGCCGCAAGATCAAAATCGTCGCCGACGAGTATTCCGATCCCGAGAAGGGATCGGGCGCTGTGAAGGTGACGCCGGCGCACGACTTCAACGATTTCGAGGTCGGCAATCGCCACGGGCTGCGCCGGATCAGCGTGCTCGACAGGGAAGGCTGTCTCGATCTCCTCGACAACGAGGATTATCTGCGCGACCTGCCCGAAGGCGCTGCGCAATTCGCCGAGGAATTCCACAAGGTCGACCGCTTCGCTGCGCGCAAGCGCATCGTCGAGCGGCTGGAATCGTTCGGCTTCGTCGAACGGATCGAGCCGCACACCCACATGGTGCCGCACGGCGATCGTTCCAACAGCGTGATCGAGCCCTACCTGACCGACCAGTGGTACGTCGACGCCAAGACGCTGGCGAGACCTGCGATCGCGGCGGTGCGTTCGGGCGAAACGACGTTCGTGCCGAAGAACTGGGAAAAGACCTATTACGAGTGGATGGAGAACATCCAGCCCTGGTGCATCTCGCGTCAGCTCTGGTGGGGCCATCAGATCCCGGCCTGGTACGGCCCTGACGGCAAGGTGTTCGTCGCCGAGACCGAGGAGGAGGCCATCAGCCACGCGCTCGGCTATTACGTCGAGCAGGAGGTCATTACGCCCGAGCAGGGCCGCGAGATGGCGCTCGACCGCAACAAGCGGGAAGGCTTCATCACGCGCGATGAGGACGTGCTCGACACCTGGTTCTCCTCGGCGCTGTGGCCGTTCTCGACGCTCGGCTGGCCCGACGAGACGCCCGAGGTGCAGCGCTATTATCCGACCAATGCGCTGGTGACCGGCTTCGACATCATCTTCTTCTGGGTCGCCCGCATGATGATGATGGGCCTGCACTTCATGAAGGAAGTACCGTTCTCGACCATCTACATCCACGCCCTCGTCCGCGACGAGAAGGGCGCCAAGATGTCGAAGTCGAAGGGCAACGTCATCGATCCCCTCCACCTGATCGACGAATACGGCGCCGACGCGCTGCGCTTCACCCTGGCCGCGATGGCGGCGCAGGGGCGCGACATCAAGCTCGCCACCAGCCGCGTCGAAGGCTACCGCAATTTCGCGACCAAGCTCTGGAACGCGTGCCGGTTCGCGGAGATGAACCACTGCGCCGTGCCTGATGGTTTCGAGCCGGCGAAGGCAAAGGAGACGCTGAACCGGTGGATCGCGCATGAGACCGCCCACACCACGCGCGAGGTGACCGAGGCGATCGAAGCTTATCGCTTCAACGATGCAGCCGGCAGCATCTATCGCTTCGTCTGGAACGTCTACTGCGACTGGTATGTCGAGCTCGCCAAGCCCGTGCTGCTCGGTCCGGACGGCCCCGCCAAGGACGAGACCCGCGCCATGGTCGCCTGGGCGCGCGACGAGATCCTGAAGCTGCTGCATCCCTTCATGCCCTTCATCACCGAAGAGCTGTGGGAGGTGACGGCAAAACGCGACGGCCTGCTCGCATTGGCGCCGTGGCCGCTGAAGCCGGTCGAGCCGACGCCGGAGCAGCTCGCGATGCTTGCGGCGACCACGGGACCGACCGATGCGCTCGTCTCGCCGGCCTGGGTGCTGCCGATCTTCGATCATGCCGACTTCACCGATCCGGCTGCCGAAGCCGAGATCGGCTGGGTCATCGACCTCGTCACGCAGATCCGCTCGGTGCGAGCCGAGATGAATATCGCGCCGGCAACGCTGACGGCGCTGGTGCTCGCAGGCGCTTCGGCCGAAACCAAGGAGCGCGCGCCGCGCTGGACCGATGTCATCAAGCGTATGGCGCGGCTGTCGGACATCTCGTTCGCCGACCGCGCGCCTGACGGCGCTGTCCAACTGCTGGTGCGCGGCGAGGTCGCCGCGCTGCCGCTCAAGGGCGTGATCGACGTTGCCGCAGAGCGCACGCGTCTCGACAAGGAGATCGCCAAGGCCGAGGCCGACATCAAGCGCGCCGAGTCGAAGCTGGCGAACGAGAAGTTCGTCGCCAACGCGGCCGAGGAGGTCGTCGAGGAGGAGCGCGAAAAGCGCGAGGCGGCGCTGGCGCGCAAGGCCAAGCTGCTCGAGGCGATGGAGCGGCTGAAGCAGGCGTCTTAGAGCATGATCCGGAAAAGTGTGCAGCGGTTTTCCGGAAAGATCATGCTCAAACAATAACCTAAAGCGCGATGATGATTCATCGCGCTTTAGGCTTATTTCGGAAACGGCTTGCTCAAAAACTTCGAGCCCCTGACGCCGTAGCGCCAGGGCAGCTCGACCGCCTTGGTGATGCCGATGCGGATGCCGGTTGCGACCTCGACATCCTCGGTTCGCGCATGCAGCGCGATGGGAGGCCGGTCCAGCGGCAGGGCGTTGTGCGCGATGGTGATGCCGAGCGCCTCGGTCAGCTTGCCAGGGCCCGAGCACAGCGCACGCACCTCCTGCAGATGCCGGCGTCGGCGCATCGCAGCCAGGCCATGCGTCGGCTCCAGCGCACGGATCAACACGGCGCTGGCCGAGCCTTCCTCCTCGCAGACGAAGTTGACGCACCAATGAATGCCGTAGGAGCGGTAGACATAGGCAAAGCCAGGTGGGCCAAACATGACCTGGTTCCGCTGCGTCGGCCCGCGATAGGAGTGCGCCGCCGGGTCGGTATGGTGATAGGCCTCGACCTCGACGATGATCCCGCCGACGCCGTCGACGAGCATGGTGGCGCCGATCAGGTCGGGCGCGACCTCATGGACGCTGCGTCCGAAGAAGGCGCGCTTCAGGGGCTTGCCGAGCCGCGGTGGTGAAGCGTTCGAGATTGGAGCCATTCGAGGTGAGAATCGCCTGAGAACAGAGCAAGATATTGCCCATATCTGCCATGTTCCCTGAAGCGGGGCGAGCCGGGTTGCGATGCCAGGCCAGACCGACTAGGTAGGACCTGAACAGACCGGACACCCCATGGTCGTTATTGTCGATACCATCTCGAACCCGCTGCGCCCGCGCCACCCCGAAAAGGTGAATCGGCCCGATTCCGCTTCGCCGCCGAAGCCGGACTGGATCCGCGTGCGCGCGCCGAACACCCGCGGCTATGCCGATACCCGCAACATCGTGCGCGCCAACGGCCTGCATACGGTGTGCGAGGAAGCGGGCTGCCCGAACATCGGCGAGTGCTGGGACAAGAAGCACGCGACCTTTATGATCATGGGTGACACCTGCACCCGGGCCTGCGCCTTCTGCAACGTCAAGACCGGCCTGCCCAATGCACTGGACGCGGCCGAGCCGCAGCACGTTGCCGAGGCCGTGGCCAAGCTCGGCCTGGCCCACGTCGTCATCACCTCGGTCGACCGCGACGACCTCACTGACGGCGGTGCCGAGCATTTCGCTCGGACTATCCGCGCGATCAGGGCCGCGTGTCCCTCGACCACGATCGAGATCCTGACGCCGGACTTCCTGCGCAAGGAGGGGGCGCTCGACATCGTCGTGGCGGCGAAGCCCGATGTCTTCAACCACAATCTCGAGACGGTGCCGTCGCGTTATCTCACGGTCCGGCCCGGCGCGCGCTACTTCCATTCGATCCGGCTGCTGCAGCGGGTCAAGGAGCTCGATCCCACCATCTTCACCAAGTCCGGCATCATGGTCGGCCTCGGCGAAGAGCGCCACGAGGTGCAGCAGGTGATGGACGATCTACGCTCGGCCGACGTCGACTTCCTGACCATCGGACAATATCTGCAACCGACCCGCAAGCATCACGCGGTGATGCGCTACGTGCCGCCGGACGAGTTCTCGTCCTTCGAAAAGATCGCCTACACCAAGGGCTTCCTGATGGTGTCGGCAAGCCCGCTCACCCGCTCGTCGCATCATGCCGGCGAGGATTTCGCGAGACTGAAGGCTGCGCGGGCAGCTCACGCCCGCTGACGTACCATGCATCGAGTTTCGAGCAAGCACCGTGTCAACCACAGCGCGTCCGAGATGTTTGATCTGGTCGCCGATGTCGAGCGCTACCCGGAATTCGTGCCGCTGTGCAGCGCGCTGAAGGTGCGCCAGCGCATGGCGAAACCCGACGGCACCGAGGTGCTGGTCGCCGACATGACGGTGTCGTTCAAGCTGGTCAAGGAATCCTTCACCAGCCGCGTGACGCTCGACCGCGCCAATCTGAAGATCCTGGTCGAATATCTGCAAGGTCCGTTCAGGAATCTGGAAAACCGTTGGACGTTCGAGCCCAAGGGCGAGGGCGTCTGCGACGTCGGCTTCTTCCTCGCCTACGAATTCAAGAGCCGCATGCTGGCGATGCTGATGGGCTCGATGTTCGATGCCGCCTTCGCGCGGTTCTCGACGGCGTTCGAGAAACGGGCGGACGCGATCTACGGCCGGCCGAAGCTGGCGTCGACGTAGTCGCGATCAGCACTGCTCTCTCCACCGTCATTGCGAGCGCAGCGAAGCAATCCAGGGTGTCTCCGCGGAGGGATTCTAGATTGCTTCGCTGCGCTCGCAATGACAATGGAGCGGCGGGCGTGCCCTCCCAATCCAACATCGCTCCGTGTTCCCCATCAGCATCCACCGGGATCATTTCGCATCGCGGCGCGTTCTCAACCGACTGACCGGGTTGGAGCCGTCATGACCATCAATTTCGACACGCTGAAAGCTTCGCTTGTCCTGTATGGCCTGAACGCGATCTACGCGGTCCTGCTGCTCGCGGTCGGCTGGTATCTGTCCGGCGCGATGCAACGCTTCGTCACGCGCGTCCTCAGCGTGACGCACCGCGTCGACCCGCTGGTGACGCTGTTCGTAGGCAGCCTTGCGCGCTATGGCGTGCTCGCGGTCGTCGGCATCGCCGTGCTGCAGCTGTTCGGCATCCAGACGGCGAGCCTCGTTGCCGTGCTGGGCGCGACCTCGCTCGCCATTGGTCTTGCCTTGCAGGGCACGCTGTCCAATCTCGCCGCCGGCGTGATGCTGCTCTTGTTCCGGCCATTTCACATCGGCGACGATGTCGAGGTCGCCGGCAAGGCGGGCAAGGTGAGGTCGCTGTCGCTGTTCATGACCGAGCTGGTCGCGCCCGACAACACGCAGATCCTGTTGCCGAACGGACAGGTCTGGGGCGCGGCCATCATCAACCACAGCGCCTATCCTGGCACGGGCGAGATCAAGGTGACGTTTCCGGTCCCCGCCGGCGCCGTTCCGGCGCTGGCCGATCGCATCCTGAAGGAGCTTCGCAAGGATTCCCGCATCGACGATCAGGCGCAACCTGCCGTCTCCGTCAGCAAGGTCCTCGATGTCGCCAATCCCGCCGCGCCGATCCTGGAATTGACGGTTAGCGCCAAGGCGAAACCGTCTGAAGCTGGCGCGGTCAAGCAGTGCGTGCTCGATCATGCGAGCGCGCTGCTTGCCACGGCCGCCTGAGGCGTTCTATCCCCGCGGCGGACGTGGCGGCCTGCGTTTCACCACATGCCGGCGCGGTGAGCGCGTCACACGCGGGCGCAGGCGGCTGGCGGCGGTGCGCTGCGGCTTGGCCGCGACTTGCGGGCCGCGGGCCAGATCCATCAGCATGCGCAGCGCCTCGACCACGGAGCGGGCGCGCACCGCGCTGCGGCCGATGGCGCCGAAGCGGTGCTCGCGGTGGATGATGCGGCCGTCGCGGGCGGCGGCGGCGAAGTGCACGAGACCGACCGGCTTGCCGGGCGTGGCGCCGCCCGGGCCGGCGATGCCGGTGATGGCGACCGCGAGATCGACATCGGCGCGCTCAAGCGCACCGATTGCCATTGCGGTCGCGGTCTCCTTGCTTACGGCGCCGAAATTGGCCAACGTGCTCGCCTCGACGCCAAGCATCGCGCGCTTGGCCTCGTTGGAATAGGTGACGAAGCCGCGGTCGATGACATCGGACGAGCCCGGGATGTCAGTCAGTGCGCCCGCGACGAGACCGCCGGTGCAGGATTCGGCCGTTGCGATCGTCAGCTTGCGCATCCGGCACAGATCGAGCAGCGAGCGGGAGAGGGCGCGTGCGTCGCTGCCGCCCATGGCCTAGACGCCCCAGGGAAGGCGGATGGTGGCGCTCGCGGTCGCCGCGATGCCTTCCTCGCGACCGGTGAAGCCGAG
This sequence comes from Bradyrhizobium sp. NBAIM14, assembly GCF_020193895.1. Classification (NCBI taxonomy): domain Bacteria; kingdom Pseudomonadati; phylum Pseudomonadota; class Alphaproteobacteria; order Hyphomicrobiales; family Nitrobacteraceae; genus Bradyrhizobium; species Bradyrhizobium sp. NBAIM14. Next base: position 181,812 of record NZ_JADYVQ010000008.1, read on the forward strand.
CCGCTCGCTGGTGGTCGCCTTCACTGCGATGCGCGAGATGTCGACGCCGGAGATCTCGGCGATGCGCGCCCGCATGGTGTCGCGCAACGGGCCGATCTTCGGCCGCTCGCAGATCAGCGTCACCTCGAGGTTGGCGACGCGGCCGCCGCGCGCTGCGACGCGCTCGATGGCATATTTCAGGAACTGGTCGGAGGAGGCGCCCTTCCACTTCGCATCGCTCGGCGGGAAGTGCGAGCCGATGTCGCCGTCGGCGAGAGCGCCGAGAATGGCGTCGACCAGCGCATGCAGGCCGACATCGCCGTCGGAATGAGCCAGGAAACCCTTGGTGTGCGGCACGCGCACGCCGCAGATCATGACATGGTCGCCTTCGCCGAAGGCGTGCACGTCGTAGCCGGTGCCGATCCTGATGTCGCCGAGCTGGGCGGCCAGGCGCGCTTCCTCGCGCACGAAATCCTCGGGAGTTGTGAGCTTCATGTTGGCAACATCGCCTTCAAAGGTTGCAACCGTCAATCCCGCCCATTCGGCAATCGCGGCATCGTCGGTGAAATCCGAGCGTCCATCCCTTGCCGCACGACGATGCGCCTCGAGGATGACGTCGAAACGAAAGGATTGCGGCGTCTGTGCGATCCGCAAGGAAGCGCGCTCCGGCGTGGCCTCGACGTTGCCGCTTTCGCCGGTGACCTTGATGGTGTCGGTGACGGCAACGGTGGGGATCGCAGCGCCGGTGCGGCTCGCCGCCTCGATCGCGCGCGAGATCACGCCTTCCGAGACGAAGGGGCGCGCGGCGTCGTGGATCAGCACGATGTCCGGATTGTGCTTGGCCAGCGCTTCGAGGCCGGCGAGCACCGAAGCCTGCCGCGTCGCGCCGCCATTGGTCGGTGGCTCGTGCCTGAGCCCTGCGACCGCTGCGGTGAACATGGCGCTGTCGTCGGGGTTCACCACCGGCTGCACCGCGAACACCTCAGTGTGACCGCTGAAGGCTTCCATGGCGCGGCGGATCACGGGCACGCCGCCGATCTCGCGATATTGCTTCGGCCCGCCGGCGCCGGCGCGCAGTCCACGCCCGGCTGCGACGAGGACGACCGCGGTGCGCTGTGATTTCGCCATAGGACTCAAATACTCAATTGCTAATGAAAGAGCAGGGGTGATTTGCCGGCATGCCTCTAGCACGGCAGGCCCGCAAAAAAAGGGGGTTTCCCCGGATTGTGGGAAACAGCATTTTGCTGCACTGCACTTGAAAGATCTACAGAACTGTCTAAACTGTAGGCATGACGCTTGACTGCACAAGAATTGTGCGCAAGATAGATCATGGCAGGCGCGATGAGGCCCTGCCCAGTCAACGGGACCCCTGTGACCGGCTCGGCAGTATCAGGCTCTAAGCCGTTGAAAATAGGCGATATTGAAGTCGCCACCCCGGTCTTCCTGGCGCCGATGTCGGGTGTGACTGACTCGCCCGTCCGCCGGCTGGCCGCCGGGCTTGGGGCTGGTCTCGTCGTGTCCGAAATGACCGCGAGCGATGAGCTCGCCAATGGCCACCGGATGTCCCGGTTGCGCTGCGAAGCCACCGGCATCGGCCCGCATGTGGTCCAGCTCGCCGGCTGCGAGACGCATTGGATGGCCGAAGGCGCCCGGATCGCCGAAGCGGAAGGCGCCGATATCATCGACATCAACATGGGCTGTCCCGCCCGACACGTCACCGGCGGCCAGTCCGGCTCGGCCTTGATGCGCGACCTCGACCATGCCGTCAGCCTGATCGAAGCGACGATCGCGGCGGTGAAGGTGCCGGTGACGCTGAAGATGCGCCTCGGCTGGGACGATCGCAGCCGCAACGCGCCGGAGCTGGCGCGGCGCGCGGAGGCCGCCGGAATCAAGCTTGTCACCGTGCACGGCCGCACCCGCTGTCAGTTCTACAAGGGCGAGGCCGATTGGGATGCGATCCGCGCCGTGCGCGAGGCCACCTCCCTTCCGCTCGTCGTCAACGGCGACATCACCTCCTACGAGAAGGCGCTGGCGGCATTGGACGCCTCGGGCGCCGACGCCGTGATGATCGGCCGCGGCGCGCAGGGCCAGCCCTGGCTGCCGGGCCAGATCGGCCGGCGTCTGAACGGCGGGGCCGAGGAAGCCGTGCCCTCGCTCCAGACGCAGCTGCATTATGTCCGCACGCTCTATGACGGCGTTTGTGCGCTCTATGGCCTGCGCATCGGACTGAGGCACGCCCGCAAGCATCTGGGCTGGGCGCTCGACGTCGCAGCGCAGGCGAGCCGTGCGCCGGCCGAGAAGCTGAAATCCTGGCGGCAGAAGATCCTGGTCTCGGAGGATCCGCGCCTCGTTCACGATGCACTGCAAGACGCCTTCGACGACTTCGCATGGAGCGCTGCTGCATGAGTTCAGCCGCTGAACATCGTCGGCCGCTTCAGTCCGACAGCGACGCGATCCTGGATGCTTTGCCCAACCCCGTGCTCATGATCGGGCCCGACGGCAAGATCGTCGCCGCCAACATCGCCACCGAGGCCTTCTTCGAGATCTCCACGCAATTCCTGAAGCGGCAGTCGCTAAAGGAGCTGGTGCCGTTCGGCAGCCCGTTGCTGGCGCTGATCGACCAAGTGCGCTCCTCGAACGCGCCGGTCAACGAATACAAGGTCGATCTCGGCACGCCGCGCATGGGCGGCGACCGCCAGGTCGACCTGCACGTGGCTCCACTCACCGAGCGGCCCGGCCATATCGTCGTGATGCTGCAGGAGCGCACCATCGCCGACAAGATGGATCGGCAGCTCACCCATCGCAGCGCAGCGCGCTCGGTGATAGCGCTAGCAGCAATGCTCGCGCATGAAATCAAGAATCCGCTTTCGGGCATTCGCGGCGCAGCGCAGCTGCTCGAGCAGCAGGCCTCGTCCGAGGACCGCATGCTGACGCGGCTGATCTGCGACGAGGCCGACCGCATCGTGACGCTGGTCGACCGCATGGAGGTGTTCGGCGACGAGCGCCCCGTGGTGCGCGGCCCCGTCAACATCCATTCGGTGCTCGATCACGTCAAGCGGCTGGCCCAGTCGGGCTTTGCCCGCAACATCCGCTTCGTCGAGGATTACGATCCCTCGCTGCCGCCGGTGCTGGCGAACCAGGACCAGCTAATCCAGGTGTTCCTCAATCTCGTGAAGAACGCCGCCGAAGCGCTGATCGACGTGCCCGATGCCGAGATCCAGCTCACCACCGCGTTCCGACCCGGTGTGCGCCTGTCAGTCCCCGGTCAAAAATCGCGGGTATCCCTTCCGCTCGAATTCTGTGTGAAGGACAACGGACCCGGCGTGCCCGACGATCTTCTGCCCAACCTGTTCGATCCCTTCGTGACCACCAAGCAGACCGGCTCGGGTCTCGGCCTTGCGCTGGTCGCCAAGATCGTCGGCGATCACGGGGGCATCATCGAATGCGAATCTCAGCCGCGCAAGACCACCTTCCGCGTGCTGATGCCGATGTATTCCACATCGGTCAAACACGCCGATCAAAGCAGTCGCGACGGCTCTGCCGGGAAGTCGTCGCCTGCGTCACAGGGGGCAAAATGAGGATCAACGATGCCCGCAGGTAGCATTCTCGTAGCCGATGACGATACCGCCATCCGCACCGTTCTCAATCAGGCACTGTCCCGCGCCGGTTACGAAGTGCGGCTGACCGGCAATGCCGCAACGCTGTGGCGCTGGGTCAGCCAGGGCGAGGGCGATCTCGTCATCACCGATGTGGTGATGCCGGACGAAAACGCCTTCGACCTGTTGCCGCGGATCAAGAAGATGCGGCCGAACCTGCCCGTCATCGTCATGAGCGCGCAGAACACCTTCATGACGGCGATCCGCGCCTCCGAGCGCGGGGCTTACGAATATCTGCCAAAGCCCTTCGACCTGAAGGAACTGATCGCCATCGTCGGCCGCGCGCTCGCCGAGCCGAAGGAGCGGACCTCGTCGCCGGACGAGGACGCCGAGATGGAGGCGATCCCGCTGGTCGGCCGCTCGCCGGCGATGCAGGAAATCTACCGCGTGCTGGCGCGCCTGATGCAGACCGATCTCACCGTGATGATCACGGGTGAGTCCGGAACCGGCAAGGAACTGGTGGCGCGAGCGCTGCACGATTACGGCAAGCGCCGCAACGGCCCCTTTGTCGCGGTCAACATGGCGGCGATCCCGCGCGATCTCATCGAGTCCGAATTGTTCGGCCACGAGCGCGGTGCCTTTACCGGCGCCAACACCCGCGCCTCCGGCCGGTTCGAGCAGGCCGAGGGCGGCACGCTGTTCCTCGACGAGATCGGCGACATGCCGATGGAGGCGCAGACCCGCCTGCTGCGCGTGCTGCAGCAGGGCGAATACACCACCGTCGGCGGCCGTACCCCGATCAAGACCGACGTGCGCATCGTCGCGGCGTCCAACAAGGACCTGCGCGTGCTGATCCAGCAGGGCCTGTTCCGCGAAGACCTGTTCTTCCGCCTCAACGTCGTCCCGCTGCGGCTGCCGCCCTTGCGCGAGCGCATCGAGGACCTGCCGGATCTCGTGCGGCACTTCTTCACGCTGGCCGAGAAGGACGGTCTGCCGCCGAAGAAGCTCGACACGCTGGCGCTGGAGCGGCTGAAGCAGCACCGCTGGCCCGGCAACGTGCGCGAGTTGGAAAACCTCGCCCGGCGGCTCGCCGCGCTCTATCCGCAGGACGTGATCACGTCCTCCGTCATCGACGGCGAACTCGCGCCGCCCTCGGTCAGCCCGGGGGCTGCGGTCCAGCAGGGGGTCGACAATCTCGGCGGCGCCGTGGAGGCGTATCTGTCCTCGCACTTCCAGGGCTTCCCGAACGGCGTGCCGCCGCCAGGCCTCTATCACCGCATCCTCAAGGAGATCGAGGTGCCGCTGCTCACGGCCGCGCTCGCCGCCACCCGTGGCAACCAGATCCGCGCCGCGGACCTGCTCGGCCTCAACCGCAACACGCTGCGGAAGAAGATCCGGGATCTCGACATCCAGGTGTATCGGAGCGGGGGCTGACTTTCTTGCGACGAACGCCAAACGCGCTAGCGCGGACCGGTGGCTCAGCTCCCCCTACCAAGGCAGAGCTGAGCCTGTCCGGATCGCGCTGGCCGTTGTGGCTGACGCGGTGAGCACAAGTCCTGACGGGACTCTAATGTTCCGCCCGCACATTCAAATTGGTCGTCGGCCGCAGCGCGGCCATTGCGCCTATCTGACCAGTCCGCCGGAGGCTGGCACCACGCTCGCGACATTCAGCGGCGGCTGCTGAAGGCCGAGGCCGTTGACCAGGAGGTCGGCGGCCACGATCAGCAGCAGAACGGCCGAAACCATCGTCGCGAGAAAGATCCTATCCATGCGGATTAAGCCGGGACGGCGGGAATCCGTTCCGCCCAGGCGGCATGTGCCTGTGGATTGCGCGGGTCCGCCAGGGCGAACACGCCGCGGAATTGTCGCAATTCGGCAACAATGTGGTACGAATACATCAGTATCCGCGCGTCCGCGGACCCGTTTTCAGCATCATTGCCGGAATGACCAGCGCAGATACCTCGGCCGCACACTTTGACACGGCCCCAGCGGAAGAGCCCCGGCGCTGGTCGGTGCGACGCTGGCTGGCACCCTTTGCCGTAGCGCTGGCGCTGTTGTCGGCCTTCCTGACCTTCCTGGTCCTGACGGGTCTGAGCACGATCGAGCCGACGCCCGGGGTGGTCCGCACATTCTATCTGATCAATGCCGCCACGATCCTGCTGCTGGTCGGGATCATTATCCGGGAACTCTGGCAGCTGATCCTGGCGCGGCGGCGGGGCAGGGCGGCGGCGCGTCTCCACGTCCAGATCGTCAGCCTGTTCTCGATCGTGGCGGTGCTGCCGGCGGTGCTGGTCGCCGTCGTCGCCAACGTCACCATCGAGCGTGGCCTCGACCGGCTGTTCTCCGGGCCGACCAAGGAGGTGATCCAGAACTCGCTGACGATCGCGCGGGCCTACATGCAGGACCATGCCCAGCTGATCCGCGGCGACATTCTCGGCATGGCCAACGACATCGCCCATGCCCGGCCGCTCTACGACCAGGACCGCCGCTCGTTCCGCGAGATGCTGACGGCGAGCGCCGCGTCGCGCAACCTGCCGGGCGCGATGATCATCGACAAGAACACCAACATCCTGGAATCCGCCGACACCGGCATGCGGCTCGCTTATTCGCCGCCCGCGCCGGACTTTCTCAGCAACGTCAACGAGAACGAGCCCGAGATCGCGGTCCTTCCCGATGCGAGCTTCGTTGCCGCGGTGATCCGCCTGCGCGCCTTCAACGACACCTTCCTCTATGTCGCCAGGCCGCTTGATCCGAATGTCGTCAATCAGCTCAAGCAGACCGAGGTCAGCGTCGCCGAATACGCCCAGATCGAATCGCGCCGGCTCGGTATCCAGGTCGCCTTCGCGCTGATGTTCGCGGTGATCGCGCTGACCATCCTCATGGCTTCGGTGCTGATCGGTCTCAACTTCGCCAACTCGCTGGTCTCGCCGATCCGGCGGCTGATGAACGCGGCACATACAGTTTCGACCGGCGACCTGCACGTCCAGGTGCCGGTGCACCAGTCGGAGGGCGACCTCGCCCAGCTGGGCGAGACCTTCAACAAGATGACGCAGGAATTGCGCAGCCAGCGCGACGAGCTGGTCAATGCCAGCGACCTCATCGACAGCCGCCGCCGCTTCATCGAGGCGGTGCTGTCATCCGCGAGCGCCGGCATCATCGGCGTCGACGCGTCCGGCAGCGTCGGCATCCTCAACCGCTCCGCAGAGAAACTGATCGGGCACTCCGAAGCCGAGACGCTCGGCCATCCGCTCTCCGACGTGCTGCCCGAGCTCGACGAGATGATGAAGACGGCGCGGGAAGGGACCCAGCGCCTGGTGCAGGGCCAGATCACGATCACCCGTGACGGCACCGAGCGCAACCTGTCGGTCCGCGTCAGCGCCGAGAAGAACCAGCCGCACGACAGCTATATCATCACGCTCGACGACATCACCGAGCTGGTCTCGGCGCAGCGTACCTCGGCCTGGGGCGACGTGGCGCGCCGCATCGCGCATGAGATCAAGAACCCGCTGACGCCGATCCAGCTCTCGGCCGAGCGCATCCGCCGCAAGTTCGGCAAGGACATCACCGAGACCAAGGACAAGCAGATCTTCGACCAGTGCACCGATACCATCGTCCGCCAGGTCGACGACATCAGGCGCATGGTCGACGAGTTCTCGCGCTTTGCGCGGATGCCGAAGCCCGTGATGGAAGGCGAGGACGTCGCCGACACGGTGCGCCAGGCCGTGTTCCTGATGAAGGTCGCCCATCCCGAAATCGACATCGAGGCCGAGTTCAGGCAGGATCCGCTGCGCGCCCAGTTCGATCGGCGCCTGATCTCGCAGGCGGTCACCAACATCGTCAAGAACGCCACCGAGGCGATCGAGCAGGTCCCGCCCGAGGAGCTCGGCAAGGGGCGTATCGACGTCGTGGTGTCGCGCGAGGGCGACGACGTGCTGATCGACGTCATCGACAACGGCATCGGCCTGCCCAAGGTCGCGCGCTCGCGCCTGCTCGAGCCCTACGTCACCACGCGCGCCAAGGGCACCGGGCTGGGCCTTGCCATCGTCGGCCGCGTGCTGGAAGACCATGGCGGGCGGATCGAGCTGAAGGACGCCTCCGACTTCCGTCCAGGCCAGCGCGGTGCCTGGATGCGCATGCGCTTTGCCGTGTCAGGACAACCCGCGAAATCCGCGACAACGGAGCAAGGGCCGGCGGTCAACGGTGCGAATGGGATAACCTCCAAGCCCGACATCACGCAAACGGCGACGGAATCCGTCGCGACCCAGGCAACAAAAGAGCCGGCCGCCGGAACCAAAGAGCCGGCTGAAAAGACCAATGATTCAACCAAAATCGAAGCCTCAACAGGCAGCTGACAAGACAGGCGCGATCCATGGCAAGTGAAATTCTGATTGTCGATGACGAAGCCGATATTCGCGATCTCGTTGCAGGCATTCTCGAAGACGAGGGGTTCGTCACCAGGACCGCGCGTGACAGCGACACGGCGCTCGCCGAGATTGCCAATCGTCGGCCGCATCTGGTGTTTCTCGACATCTGGCTGCAAGGCTCCAAGCTCGACGGCCTGCAGCTCTTGGAGCAGGTCAAGAAGGACAATGCCGACCTGCCCGTCGTGATGATCTCCGGCCACGGCAACATCGAGACCGCGGTCGCCGCGATCAAGCGCGGCGCCTACGACTTCATCGAGAAGCCGTTCAAGGCCGACCGCCTCATCCTGGTCGCGACCAGAGCGCTGGAGAACTCGCGGCTGAAGCGCGAGGTCAAGGAGCTGAAGCAGCTCGCCCCGAGCGCCAGCCAGCTCGTCGGCCGCTCGCCCAGCATGAACCAGCTGCGCCAAACCATCGAGCGGGCGGCCAAGGCCAACAGCCGCATCCTGATCGTCGGCCCCGCCGGCGCCGGCAAGGAGCTGACCGCGCGCACGCTGCATATCGCTTCGGGCCGCGCCGACGGTCCGTTCGTCGTCATCAACGCCGCCGCGATCACGCCCGAGCGAATGGAGCATGAGCTGTTTGGCGTCGAGCAGTCCAATGGCGAGCAGCCGCGCAAGCCCGGCGCGCTCGAAGAGGCGCATGGCGGCACGCTGTTCATCGACGAGATCGCGGACATGCCGCGCGAGACCCAGAACAAGATCCTGCGCGTGCTGGTGGAGCAGTCGTTCCAGCGCGTCGGCGGCACCGCCAAGGTGCAGGTCGACGTGCGCATCATCTCATCGACCGCCCGCAATCTCGAGGAGGAGATCGCAGCCGGCCGTTTCCGCGAGGACCTCTACCACCGGCTCTCGGTGGTGCCGATCCGCGTGCCCGCACTGTCGGAGCGGCGCGAGGACATTCCGGAGCTGATCGACTATTTCATGGAGCAGATCTCGGCCGGCAGCGGCCTGCCCAAGCGCCAGATCGGTCAGGACGCGATGGCGGTGCTGCAATCGCATGTCTGGCCCGGCAATGTGCGCCAGCTCCGCAACAACGTTGAAAGAGTCATGATTCTGGCCGCCGGCGGGCCGGAAGTCATCATCACCGCCGACATGCTGCCGCAGGACGTCGGCTCGATGGTGCCGGCGATGCCGACCAGCAACAATGGCGAGCACATCATGGGCCTGCCGCTGCGCGAAGCACGCGAGGTGTTCGAGCGCGACTATTTGATTGCACAGATCAGCCGTTTCTCAGGAAATATTTCTCGAACGGCCGAGTTCGTTGGTATGGAACGTTCGGCCTTGCACCGGAAGTTGAAAGCGCTCGGCGTCGGCTAATGCTGCGACGCTGCGGCGGCATCTCGGGAATAGGCAAAGAAAATCATCGATTTCCGTAATTTTTCGGGGCAATAGGGCCACGCCTGCCGCTTCAAGCGGCTTGCCTAATATCCCGACCTGTCCTCTAATCGAACCGCTGTTCCTTCCGAGGGGGATCTCATGAAGGACGGCAACCGGAGGAAGCCCCGAACTCCACAAAGAGGGCCGCATCCGGCGCAATAAAAAGAAACTCAAAGCGAGAAAAAAACAATGGCGGCAGACCGCGCACAAAACCTACAGGACACCTTCCTTAATCACGTTCGCAAAACCAAGACGCCACTGACGATCTTTCTGGTCAACGGAGTGAAGCTCCAGGGCATCGTGACCTGGTTCGACAATTTCTGTTTGCTGCTTCGGCGCGACGGTCATTCGCAGCTCGTCTACAAGCATGCGATCTCGACCATCATGCCGGGCGCTCCGATTCAGTTGTTCGAAGGCGGCGAGGACCAGCCGGCTTGAGAGTGACCTGATTGGAACCCCGGAATTTCGACGGGGATGCCGACCGTCCGCGGTCGGCAGGGGCTACGCAGACGGGGCGGGTGCTTGTCATCGGCCCCTACTTGCGCGTGCGCGCGGGCAGCGCCGACGTGCAATCGGTGACTCATGCCTTGCGCGATACCGAGGCCCGGCTCGATGAAGCCGCGGGCCTCGCGCGGGCGATTGATCTCGTCATTGCCGATGCCATCATCGCGCCGGTCAGCCAGATCCGCCCCGCGACCTATATCGGCAAGGGCAAGGTCGAGGAGATCGCCGGGCTGATCAAGACCCTCGAGGTCGAGCTCGTGGTGATGGATTGCGCATTGTCGCCGATCCAGCAGCGCAATCTCGAAAAGGAATGGCACGCCAAGGTCCTCGACCGCACCGGGCTCATTCTCGAAATCTTCGGCCGCCGCGCCAAGACCCGGGAAGGCTCGCTGCAGGTCGAGCTTGCGCATCTCAACTACCAGCGTTCGCGCCTGGTGCGCTCCTGGACCCATCTCGAACGCCAGCGCGGCGGTTTCGGCTTCATGGGCGGCCCCGGCGAGACGCAGATCGAGGCCGACCGCCGCCTGATCCAGGAGCGCATCTCCAAGCTGGAGAGCGAGCTGAAAAAGGTGCAGGCGACGCGGCGTCTGCATCGCGCCGGCCGTCAACGCGTGCCGTATCGTGTCGTCGCGCTGGTCGGCTACACCAATGCTGGCAAGTCGACGCTGTTCAATCGCCTGACCCGCGCCGACGTGCAGGCGGCCGACATGCTGTTTGCGACGCTCGATCCCACCTTGCGGGCGCTCAACCTGCCGCATGGCGGCAAGGCGATGCTCTCGGATACCGTCGGCTTCATCTCCAACCTGCCGACGCAGCTCGTCGCCGCCTTCCGCGCCACGCTGGAGGAGGTGCTGGAAGCCGATGTCATCCTGCATGTCCGCGACATCTCGCATGAAGACGCCGAAGCGCAGCAGAGCGACGTCGATGCGGTGCTGCGCCAGCTCGGCATCAACCCTGATGATTCCGGCCGCATCATCGAGGTCTGGAACAAGATCGATCGTTTCGACCCCGAGCAACGCGAAGAGCTGCTCAACATCGCCGCGCGCAGGCCGGAGGATCATCCGGCGATGCTGGTCTCAGCCGTGTCGGGCGAGGGCGTCGATGCTCTGCTCGCCGCGATCGAGCAGCGGCTCGCGGCGAAACGGACCACGCTCGATCTCTCCATCGACGCCGCCGACGGCGCCGGCATCAGCTGGCTGCATCGCAACGCCGAGGTGCTGTCGAAGGAGCTCCACGACGGCCGCTTCGACATGACCGTGCGGGTGGACGAGACCAAGCGGGACATCGTGGTGAACAGGTTCGACGCCGTGCCACATCTGCCGGCGTGAGGCCGGCGCGCATCTGGACTACGCGGTTCGCGTCTCCGAAGTCACCTTCGTCTCCACTTTCGCTGCATTCCACAGCGCGTCCATCTCCGCCAGCGAGGCCTGCTCGAGCGTCCGGCCCTGCGCCTCCAGTGCCCGCTCGATATAGGCAAAGCGCCGCTCGAATTTTGCATTCGTCGCGCGGAGCGCAGCCTCCGGATCGGCATCGACATGGCGGGCGAGGTTGACGAGGGCGAACATGAGGTCGCCGGTCTCTTCCGCAATCTCCTGCTTGTCGTTGCGGTCCAATGCCGCCTCGATCTCGTCGACCTCCTCGCGGATCTTGTGCAGCACCGCGCGCGGGTCGTTCCAGTCGAAGCCGACGGTGGAGGCCTTGCGCTGCAGCTCCATCGCGCGGGTCAAAGCGGGCTGGCCGGCCTTCACGCCCGAGAGCAGCGACTTGTGCGTCGGCGCCTCCTCCGGCGGCCGGCGCGCGGCGCGTTCGGCTTTCTCCTCCGCTTTGATGCGGTCCCAGACTTCCTTGACATGGGAGGAGGCGAGATTGCCGTCCTTGTCGGCGAAGACGTGGGGATGGCGGCGGATCATCTTGCGGGTGATGGCCAGGACCACGTCACCAAAATTGAACGCGTTCTGCTCAGAAGCCATCTGGGCGTGGAACACCACCTGGAGCAGGAGATCGCCAAGCTCCTCTCTGAGATCGTCGAGATCGCCGCGGGTGATGGCGTCGACCACCTCATAGGCTTCCTCGATCGTGTAGGGCGCGATCGTCGAAAAATCCTGCTCGAGGTCCCAGGGGCAGCCGGTCACCGGCGTGCGCAGCGCCGCCATGATCTCGATCAGGCGGGAAATGTCGCGGGAAGGGGTCATTGCCGGGCAGTCTCCTGGGATACAGAGCCTTATGCCAAAAGCGGGCCCCCGATCCCAGCGCAAGGCGGCGGAACTGGCCGATTTCCACCGATTGGCGGGCAAGTCGTGCGATGCTAAAGCGCGGGCCATGAGTGATGCATTTTCCTCACAAACCGCGCTGGTGCTGTTCTCCGGCGGCCAGGATTCCACCACCTGCCTCGCCTGGGCGCTGAGCCGCTTCGCCCGCGTGGAGACGCTGGGGTTCGAGTACGGCCAGCGCCACGCCATCGAGCTTGCCTGCCGCGACCGCCTGCTCGACGGCATCAAGGGCCTGCGCGCCGATTGGGCCGCAAGGCTCGGCGAGAGCCACACGCTGTCGATCCCGACGCTGGCGGCCGTCTCCGAGACGGCGCTGACCCGCGACGTCGCGATCGCGATGGGCGCGGACGGCCTGCCGAACACCTTCGTGCCGGGCCGCAACCTCGTGTTCCTGACCTTTGCGGCGGCGCTGGCCTACCGGCGCGGCATCAGCCACATCGTCGGCGGCATGTGCGAGACCGATTATTCCGGCTATCCCGATTGCCGTGACGAGACCGTCCGCGCCATGCAGGCCGCGCTCTCGCTCGGCATGGCCAAGCAGTTCGAGCTGCACACGCCACTGATGTGGATCGACAAGGCCGCGACCTGGCGGCTCGCGCATGACCTCGGCGGCGACGGCCTCGTCGATCTCATCCGCGAGCACTCCCACACCTGTTATCTCGGCGAACGCGGCGCACGGCACGATTGGGGCTACGGCTGCGGCGAGTGCCCGGCCTGCAGTTTGCGGGCGAAGGGGTGGAACGAGTACGTGGCGGGACGGTAAGCTCGCTCTGTCGTCATTGCCAGGAGCCCTTGCGACGAAGCAATCGAGACTGCCACTGCGGAGGGATTCTGGATTGCTTCGCTGCGCTCGCAATAACGAGAGGCAACAGCTAACCAAAATCCTCCGGCCTGAGCTCGATCGGCTTGCCGTGCGGCGTGCGATCGGCGGCGTGGTCCCACGCATTCCGATAGCGGTGCAGCGTCTCCATCGACGCGACGCCCTTGCGGGCGACGAGGCCCTCCAGCGTGGCGAGCCAGTGCAGATAGTAGGTCTCGCCGGTATCAGGGTCGCCGGCGGCCTGGGCGCGCTTGATCTCGTCTGCGAGTGCTGCGGCCCATTCCGGCCAGGTGAATACGCCGCGCTCGTGCAGGCTCAAGGCCATCGCGAAGGCATGCGCCTCCCAGGGCGCTCGGAACACCGGGCCGTCGTCGTCGCACGGAATGCTCGGGATCGCCGCCGTCGCGGCGGCCGCAAGCGCGCTGCTCATCACGCCGGATCCAGATAGGGCTCGAACGCGTCGATCGAGACCTTCAGCGTGGGATCGCCGTCCTCGCCCCAGAGATCGCGGCCCTCGAACACCACGGTGTAGAGCCATTGCGGGTTCTCCCCGCGCTCCATCGCCGCCGTGTCAGGAAACACGTGACAGCCATGGTTCAGCTCGACCACGCCGACATGGCCACGGACATAGCGCGGCAGCCGCGTGTGCGTGGCTGGATGAATATTCCTGGCGCGGACGCGATCGCCGATGTTGAATTTCGCCGGAGCCGGGGCAGGGCGGCCGAACTTGCCGCGCACCATCACGCGCTCGACATTGGCGCGGTCGAACTTGCCGTGCTTGAGCGCCTTTGCAGGCTGCATCGCATGGCCGGCAGCGACCTCCTCGCGGGTGAGATAGCCCTTGTCGATCAGCATCTCCTCGAGCCCGAGAAACCATTTCTTGTAATAAGAGCTCGAGAGATAGACGTGCGGCGGCAAGGTCTCGCGATAGAAGCGCGAGGTGTCGATGTTGAAGGCGCCGGCCGCGCCCATCGCGCGCACCATGGCCAGCACGCGCGACTCCCATTCCTCGTGAAACATCGGCTCGTTCGGCTCAGGCTCGACCTTGCCGAACCCGTCCATGCCGCCCATGTCGTGCACGCCGTTCACGACGGTGCGCCCGGCGTCTTGGGGAAACCGGTGCCGATCATGGAGTCGCGCGTCACGAGCTCGGCGAGCTGCTCCTCGCTCCAGCCTTCCGTGCCCGCGGGGCGCATCGGCAGCACCAGGAAGCGCGTCTCGGCGGTGGAATCCCACACCCGGATCTCGGTGTCCTTCGGCAGCGCGACGCCGAAATCGGCGAGCACGCCGCGCGGGTCCTTCACCGCGCGCGAGCGGTAGGGCGCGGCCTTGTACCAGACCGGCGGCAGCCCGAGCATTTCCCAGGGGTAGCAGGAGCACAGTGTGCACACGACCATGTTGTGCCGCTCGGGCGTGTTCTCGACCACGACGAGATGATCGCCGACGCGGCTGACATGGCCGAGCGTGCCGATCGCCTTGGAGCCGTCCTGCAGCAGCGCCGTCTTGAACGCCGGATCGGTCCAGGCTTTGGCGACCACGCGCGCGCCATTGTGCGGGCCGATCTTGGTCTCATAGGCCTGGATGATAGCGTCGAGCGCAGCCGGCTCGACATAGCCTTTTTCGGTCAGGATCGTCTCGAGCGCGCGCACGCGCAGCTCGGTCTCGGACAGCTCGAAATGATCGTGATCGTGGTGATGATGGTCGTGATCTTGGCTCATGCCGCGGAAGATAGGCGCAATGGCTAGGGGCTGTCGAGGGCTCGTTGCAGCGCAGTCCTGGCACGTATGCGTGAGGGCATTTGTACGCTAGCATCCCGCAAACAGCGTGGAGATGATGGTGACCGATTACGTGAAGATCGAGAAGGGTCTCGGGCCGGAGGGGCGGATCGCGGTCGTGCGCTTCGACCGCGGCGACGGCATCAACGCGCTCTCGCCGGAGGCGCTGCGCCAACTCACGGCGGCCGCGCGCAGCTTCGAGGACGATGCAGCGACCTCGGTCGTCGTGCTGACCGGCAGCTCGGGCGCCTTCAGCGCCGGCTTCGATCTCAAGGACGCCGAGGGACGCTCGCGCAAGGAGATGGACCTCGGCGCGCTGCGGCGGCACCTCAAGCTCGGGCCGCGTCTGACGCACGCCTGGCAAGAGATGGAGCAGATCACCATCGCCGCGATCGAAGGCTTTTGCGTCGGCGGCGGCGTTGCCCTCGCGGTGGCGCTCGATTTCCGTGTGATGGGGCGCGATGCGCATCTGCGCGTGCCCGAGATCGGGCTCGGCATGAACATGAGTTGGCAGAGCATCCCGCGCATGCTGCATCTGATCGGGCCGGCCCGCACCAAGCAGGCGGTGATCCTGGCCGACCAGCGTATCAGCGCGGACGAGGCCTATGAATGGGGGCTCGTCGAGCAGGTGGCGGATCCCGGCCATGCGCTCGATGCCGCCATGGAGCTTGCCCGCAAGGTTGCCGCGCAGCCGCCGCTGTCCGTCGCCATGACCAAGCTGACCGTCAACCGGCTCGCGCATGCGCTGGACGACCTTGCGAGCCATATGGATGTCGACCAGTTCGCGCTCGCCAGCCTCAGCGAGGACCACAAGGAGGGCGTGGAGGCGTTCCTGACGCGCCGCAAGCCGCGGTTCCGGGGTCGGTGATCACAGCGCCGATATTCGGCGGATAAATCTTCCTCGCCAGGAGACGAGCGGGAAAATTTCGTCCAAGTCCCTCCAAATATCTGAGATTGCAAGGAAGACCAGAAACAGCGAAGGTGCGTGCTGCGGTGCAGCGCGCTCGATTGAGCCCCCATCGCCATTTTCACCCCGTCGCAGACGCGACCGGTTCCCATGTGCCCTGGGCATGCGGGTGACCGAGCTATCGTGCATGAAGGCCATCTCCATGAATGCCCACCAATCGCTCGCGATCGGACGACCGATCGAAACGCTCGAAGCGATTTCACCCGCGCCCGCCGTGCCGGACGCGATGGTCCGTTTCGCCGGCATCTCCAAGACCTATCCGGCCTATCGCGGCAAGCCCGGCGTCAACGCGCTGCAAGACATCGACTTCGCCATTCCGCGCGGCTCCATCACCGGCGTGATCGGCCGCTCCGGCGCCGGCAAGTCGAGCCTGGTCCGGCTGATCAACGGCCTGGAGAAGCCGACCACGGGCCGTGTGATCGTCGACGGCCGCGATATCTCGGCCTTGGCCGGCCGCGAGCTGCGGCTGGCGCAGCGCTCGATCGGCATGATCTTCCAGCATTTCAACCTGCTGTCCTCGCGCACCGCGGCCGACAACATCGCGCTGCCGCTGGAGATCGCCGGTTGGACCAAGACCGACATCAAGGCCCGCGTCGCCGAGCTGCTCGCGCTGGTCGGCATCGCCGACAAGCACGACCGCTATCCTTCCGAACTGTCCGGCGGCCAGAAGCAGCGCGTCGGCATCGCCCGCGCGCTGGCGACGCGGCCGAGCGTGCTGCTGTCGGACGAGGCGACCTCGGCACTCGATCCGCAGACCACGCGCGCGATCCTCGATCTGCTCGCGAACATCAACCGCGAGCTCGGCGTGACCATCGTGCTGATCACGCATGAGATGTCCGTGGTGCGCCAGCTCGCCAAGGACGTGGTGGTGTTAGACGCCGGCCGCGTCGTCGAGAGTGGTCACGTCGCCGACATCTTCACGCATCCAAAACATCCGATCACGCAGTCCTTCCTGGCCGAGGTGATCGGCGACAGCCTGCCGGTCTCGCTGGCAAGCCGGATCGTCTCAGAGTCGCCTGCCGGCGGGCAGACCGTGATCCGCATCCAGGTGCGCGGGGCAGGGGCCGGCGACACCGTGGTGGCACGGCTGGCGCGCGAGCTCAGGCTCGATGTCGCGCTGCTGTCGGCGCGCATCGACGAGATCGGCGGCCAGCATGTGGGCTCGCTGACGCTCGGCATTCCCGGCGGCGAGGACGCAGTGACGCGGACGCTCGCCTGGCTCTCTCAACATCAATTCCCGGCGGAGCGTCTCGGCTATGTCGCCTGAACTCATCAACCTGATCGTCCAGGCTACCTTCGAAAGCCTGTACATGGTCGGCATCGCGGCGCTGCTCGGCACCGCCTTCGGCCTGCCGCTCGGCGTGTTCCTGGCCACCAGCCGCAAAGGCGAGCTGTTCGCAGCGCCCATCGTCAATCGCGTGCTCGGCATCGTCGTCAATGCGACGCGCTCGACGCCCTTCATCATCCTCGTCGTCGCCATCATCCCGTTCACGCGCCTCGTTGCCGGCACCTCGATCGGCTCGACCGCCGCGATCGTGCCGCTGACCATCGCCTCGACGCCGTTCATCGCGCGCCTCGTCGAGGCTGCGATCCGCGAGGTCGACGGTGGCCTGATTGAGACCGCGTCCTCGTTCGGCGCCTCGCCGCTCCAGATCGTGCTCAAGGTCCTGATCCCGGAGGCGCTGCCGGGTCTTTTGCTGGCGCTGACGCTCGCCGTGGTCAGCCTGCTCGGCTATTCCGCGATGGTCGGCGCAGTCGGCGGCGGCGGCCTCGGCGATCTCGGCATCCGCTACGGCTACCAGCGCTTCATGCCCGAGATGATGCTGGCCGTCGTGGTCGTGCTGATCGCCCTTGTGCAGATCGTCCAGAGCGCCGGCGATTATCTGGCGCGCCGGGTCAATCGCCGGCTGCGGCATCGCTGAGTCCGATCAGGCGGCACACCTCGCGCGACGCAGCGTCTGCGAGGGCAGCTCGCCGAAGTGGCGCTTGTAGTCGAGCGAGAACTGGCTGAAGTGCCAGAAGCCGTGCTGCACCGCGACGTCGTATACCGAGGTCTCGTTGCCGCCGGCGCCCTTGAGATCGCGCCGCACGCGGTTCAGCCGCATCGCGCGCCAATAATGCATCGGGCTCGTGCCCAAAACCTCCTGGAAGCAATAGCCGAGCTTGCGCGGGCTGGCCCCGACGGCCTTGCAGACCTCCAGCAGCGAGAGCGAGCGATCGCCCCTGCCATGCATCAGCTCGCGGGCACGATCCACGGTTCGCTTCCGACCCGCCGCGCTGCGGCCGGGATCGCTCGGACGTGCGGTCGGCAGCATGTCCATGATCTCGACGAGGAGGGCGTCTTCCAGGGCCTGCCGCGCCGCCGGATCGTTGAACGTTGCCGGAGCGGTCGTGATCGTCGCTTGAATGGCGGCCAGATGCGCCCGCAGCCGCGCGACCGGCGCTTCCGCCATTTCGATCACCTGCAGCCGGTGCCGGGCGGTGCGCGGCAGCTCGATCTCGAGCCGGGCGGCGAGCTCTGCGACCAACACCGTGCTGGCAACGACGCCGCGCAGCTCGAAGGCCTTCGGGGTACACATGTCGATCTCGGCGTCGATGCTGGCGAGGACGCGGGCGCCGTTGACACCGGTCCCGTTGAAGCTGAGCTCGCCATCGCCGTGCCAGGGCAGGCCGATGCCAAAACTGTCGGCGCCAAGCTGGCCATATTGGCGGACCTGCTGGCTGGTGATCTCGCAGAACACCTCCAGCCGCGGCAAGGAGAGTTGCGTGAAACTGCCCCGGAACGCGCCGGCGCTGATCTGATCGTAGCTCAGCCGCCAGCGGCCGAGGCTTGCGCAATGCTCATCGACATCCGTGCTGTTCGCCTGGAGCAGGCCCGCAGCCGAGTCCTGAATCGGAAGATTTGCCGTTAAGGCCATGGCAGTACGTCGAAAATCCTTGAGCCGAGCAGCGAGCAGGAACCACGCCAGACTGGCACGACCAGAGACGCTGTCCAGCAAAATATTGCTGGATCTCGATAACGCCTGACAGCGCCGCGGTGCAGGCTTCCGTCCTGCCGTTCCGACATCGCTGCCGGGACGGCGCTTCGCGGAGGGATCGAGATGCGACCGACCGATGTCATGCGCGGCAGCCCGCCCGTACCCGAGGCTCAGGTGACGCGCGCCAATTGGCGCAGCTTTCCCGCGATCCGCTGGGGTTTTACCCACACCCGCGAAGTGCTGCCGACCGCAGAGATTCGCCGCTCCGCCCGGCCGACGCCAATGAGAAGCGCCCCGCGCGAACTGGCAAAGCTCGGCTTCACCGGGCCTGATGGCAAAGCGACCACGATCGAATGCGCGCTGCGCGAAACCTTTGCCGACACGCTCCTCGTGATGCATCAGGGCACGCTGATCCATGAATGGTACGGCGACGGCATGAGCGCGACCACGCCGCATCTGATCTGCTCGATCAGCAAGGCGATCGCTGGCACGCTCGGCGGCGTGCTGGCCGCGCGCGGCCTGGTCGATCCGGAGGCGAGGGTGCTGCGCTACGTGCCGGAGCTAGAGACATCGGTCTACGCCGGCTGCACCGTCCGCAACCTGCTCGACATGGCCGTCGCCATCAAGTTCGAGGAGGATTACGAGGACCCCGCCGGCGACCTCGCGCGCTATCGGTTCTCCTCGGGTTGGGACGTGCCGCCGCCGGACGTCGAGCCCAGCCATCAGCGCGCTTATCTGACGACGCTGCGCGGCAGCGGCAAACCGCACGGCAAGGTGTTCCACTACGTCTCGCCCAATACCGAGGTGCTCGGCTGGGTGTATGAACGCGCCTGCGGGATGCCCTACCATCTTATTCTCTCCGAGTTTCTCTGGCAGCCCCTGGGCGCGGAGGAGGACGGCTCTCTCACACTCGATAGCCACGGCATGGGCCGCATTGCCGGCGGCATCTCGGTCACCGCGCGCGATCTCGTCCGCTTCGGCGAGATGATCCGCT
This sequence comes from Bradyrhizobium sp. NBAIM14, assembly GCF_020193895.1. Taxonomy (NCBI): domain Bacteria; kingdom Pseudomonadati; phylum Pseudomonadota; class Alphaproteobacteria; order Hyphomicrobiales; family Nitrobacteraceae; genus Bradyrhizobium; species Bradyrhizobium sp. NBAIM14. Next base: position 201,495 of record NZ_JADYVQ010000008.1, read on the forward strand.
GCCGCGGCGTCGTCGAGGGCCGGCAGGTGGTGCCGGGCTGGTGGATCGACGATATCCGCGAGAACGGTGATCCCAAGGCGTGGGCCGATGGCGACCTCGCCGAGTTCTTCCCGGGCGCGCGCTACCGCAGCAAATGGTTCACCATCGATCCTTCGCGCAACGCGCTCACCGCGATCGGCATTCACGGCCAGCACCTCTATGTCGACCTCGACTCCGACACCGTCATCGTCAAGCTCGCAACACAGCCCAAGGCGATGGACGTGTCGATCGACCAGCGCTGGTTTGCTGCCTTCCGCGCCATCACCGCACATCTCGCCTGATATTTGGACGTCCTCATGCTTGAAACCGCCAAAGCCCAACCGCAAGCGCAGACCGCGACACCGCATCCGCTCGATCCGCTGACGGCCGACGAGATCAGCGCGGCTTGCGCTTTGGTGCGGGCCGCGGCCACTTCAGCGGCGAACTGCCGTTTCCCGACGGTGCGGCTGGAGGAGCCGACCAAGCAGGAGCTGGCTTCAGGCGAGGTGGGACGCCGCGCCTTCGCGTTGACGCTCGACGTCGCCACGGGCGAGGCGATCGAGCATATCGTCGACCTCGGCCGCGGCGAGATCGTCGGCCGCAAGGTCGTGCCGAACCGCGAGGCGCCCTATGGGCAGCCGCCGGTGATGCTGGAAGAGTTGTTCAAGTGCGATGCCGTGGTGAAGGCCGATCCCGCTTGGCGGGCGGCGATGGTTCGGCGCGGGCTGACCGACAAGGACATCGAGCTGGTCCAGGTCGACCCGTTCTCCTCCGGATTCTTCGACAAGGCGTTCGAGCGCGGCGCCCGCATTGTCCGGGCCGTCAGCTATTTTCGCGAGCATCTCCAGGACAACGGCTACGCCCATCCGATGGAGGGCGTGGTCGCTGTGGTCGACCTCATCGGGGGCAAGGTCATCGAGCTCACGGATGAAGATCCGATCGTGCCGATTCCGCGCAAGAAACGGAACTACGGCGCGCATGAGGTGCCAAACCCGCGCACCGACATCAAGCCGCTGCATATCGAGCAGCCGGAAGGGCCGAGCTTCAAGGTCGACGGCTGGAAAGTCGACTGGCAGAAATGGAGCTTCCGCGTCGGATTCACGCCGCGCGAGGGTCTCGTGCTGCATCAGCTCGCCTACCAGGACGGCGCGCGTAAGCGGTCGCTGATCCACCGCGCCAGCGTCACCGAGATGGTGGTGCCTTATGCCGATCCGACCGCTAGCCACTTCTGGAAGTCGGCTTTCGATGCCGGCGAATACGGGCTCGGCATGCTCGCCAACGCGCTGGAGCTGGGCTGCGACTGCCTCGGCAACATCCACTATTTCGACGTGCCTGCCGCCGACAACAAGGGCGAGCCCTTCGTCATGCAGAACGCGATCTGCATGCATGAGGAGGATTACGGGATTGCCTGGAAGCACTACGAGTTTCGCAACGGCCTTTTCGAGGTGCGGAGATCCCGACGGCTCGTGATCTCGTTCTTCGCCACCGTCGGCAATTACGATTACGGCTTCTACTGGTATCTCTATCAGGACGGCACGATTCAGCTGGAGACGAAACTCACCGGCATCATCCAGACCGCCGCGGTGCGGCCGGGCGAAAAGTACCGATGGGGCGGCATGGTCGACGATAATCTCGGCGGCCCCACGCACCAGCACTTCTTCAACGTCCGCCTGCATATGGATCTCGACGGCGGCGGTAACACGGTGACGGAGCACGAGTTCGTGCCGCGGCCCTGGGGCGACGACAATCCGCACGGCAACGTGTTCGACACCACCACGCGCGTGCTGTCGCGCGAGCGCGACGCCGCAGCGGTCGCCAATGGCGAGACCGGCCGATTCTGGAAGATCAGTAATCCGAACGAGATCAACTCGGTCGGCGGTGCACCGGCCTACAAGCTCGTCGTCAATCCCAGCCCGCTGATGCTGGCCCAGGAGGGTAGTTACGTGCGCAAGCGCGGCGGCTTCGCCACCAAGCATGTCTGGGTGACTGCATTCGATCCGGCCGAGAAATACGCCAGCGGCGACTATCCCAACGTTCACGCCGGCGGTGACGGCCTGCCGCGCTATGCCGCGCAGAATCGCAATATCGAGAATGCCGACATCGTGGTGTGGCACTCCTTCGGCCACACCCATGTCTGCAAGCCCGAAGACTTTCCGATCATGCCGGTGGAATATGCCGGCTTCGTGTTGAAGCCAACCGGATTCTTTGCGGCGAATGCGGCTGGCGACCTTCCGCCGGACCGCAACAGCCGCAGCGTGCTGGCTGGCGAGAAGAGCACGACCTGTTGTCACGCGGACTGGACGTGACCTTCATCCGCTCGCACCCTTGGCTTTGGTCGCAACACTGATTGCGCGACGCGGCCGTGGCACGCGGTCGGGTCCTGACACACTGACAGAAACATTCTAGAAGCATTCCAATCCCAAAGAAGCAGCGCGCATGAGCGCATCCGTCGCACGTGCTGTGCACACGTCTGGAGAAATTCTAACGCCGTTCCTATCGCACTCCGAAACCGCCTGAGTTAGGGCGGGCCATCAAGATCGATACCGGCAAAGCCGGCAGTGCGTGGGGCTCAACAGACGTGACCGATTTCCAACCTTCTTCGCGTAAGAACACGCGCCGCCGACAAATCCAGATGCTCTTCCTCGGTGCGGCCAGCACACTCGCTCTCGCCGTGCCCTTCGGCTCTGCCCAAGCCCAGACGCAGATTCCCTCTGTCACCGTCGAAGCGCCGACGCAGCGCACCCGTCCAGCGGCGATTGCGTCGTCGCGACGGGCTGCGGCGGCGCGAACCGCACGCGCCAATCGTCGGGGCCCGGCGCAGCAGGCCGCGCCCACTCAGTCGGCAGCATCGAACGGTGCCACGAGCGAACGCGCCAACGGACCGGTACGCGGTTTCGTCGCGACGCGCAGCGGCACCGCCACTAAGACCGATACGCCCTTGATCGAAACGCCGCAGTCGGTGTCGGTCATCACCACCGACCAGATCAGAAACCAGGGCGCGGTCTCGATCGGCGAGGCCTTGCGCTACACCGCCGGCGTCAGCGGCGACGTCAATGGCGGCTCGGACACCCGCTTCGGCGGCCTCCAGATCCGCGGCTTCGACATGACGATGCCGGGCCTCTTCGTCGACGGCTTGCGGATTCCCTCCAGCAACTACGTGCACTTCAATGGCCTCGAGCCCTATGGGGCCGAGCGTATCGAGGTGCTCAAGGGTCCGTCCTCCGCGATGTATGGCGGCAGCGGCACAGGCGGCGTTCTCAACTACGTGACCAAGCTGCCGACGGCGCAGCAGTTCGGCGAGGTCTCGATCTCGGGTGGCAGCTTCAACCGCTATCAGGGCCAGTTCGACATGGGCGGCGCCGCCAACAAGGAACGCACGGTGCTGTGGCGCCTGACCGGCGTCGTGCGCGACGGCGAGACCCAGGTCGATTTCAGCAAGGACAATCGCGTCTTCATCGCGCCCGCCGTCACCTTCAAGCCGAACGAGGACACCACCATCACCCTGCTCGCCAACTATCAGCGGGACCGGGCAGGGTGGGGCCTTCAGTTCCTGCCGGCCTCGGGCACGGTTTGGCCGAACAACGGCCGCACCATCCCGGTCTCGTTCTTCGCGGGCGTGCCGGGCTTCGACGCATTCAACACCGAGATCGCAACCGTCGGCTACCAGCTCGCGCACAATTTCACCGACAACGTCACGTTCCGGCAAAATCTGCGCTACGCCTATCAGCACAACGAGGAGAAGGTGTTTTACGGCGGCGGCTATACCAACGAAGCCGCAGGGCAGCTCGCGCGCTATGGCAGCTACAGCAACTCCTACATCAACTCATTCGCCGTGGACAACCAGCTCCAGGGCAAGTTCACCACCGGCATTCTCAGCCACACCACGCTGGTTGGCGTCGACTATCGCAACACCTCCTTCCGCGACACCGCCTTCGGCGTCACGACCTCGTCCCCCGAGATCAACGTCTTCAACCCGAACTACAGCTACGACTACGCCATCGGCGCCATGTACGACAACACCGGCGTCAAGCAGTCCCAGGTCGGCGTCTATGCGCAGGATCAGATCAAGCTCGGCCGGCTCTCGTTCCAGCTCGGCGGCCGTCAGGATTTCGTGACCACGCAGGTCGATAACGGTATCGCCAATACGACGATAGCGAAGGACGCTTCGGCCTTCACCGGCCGCGCCGCCGTGATGTACAATTTCGACAACGGCATCGCGCCCTATTTCAGCTATTCGGAATCGTTCCTGCCGTTGCTCGCGACCGGCTTCGGCGGACAGATGCTCAATCCTGAGACCGGCGTCCAGTACGAAGTCGGCGTCAAGTACCAGCCGATCGGCTGGAACGCGCTGTTCACCTTCGCCGCGTTCGACCTGACGCGCGACAACGTCGCTGTGTACGTGCCTGCAGCATTCTTTTACGAGCAAATCGGGCAGGTGAAGTCGCGCGGCCTCGAGCTCGAAGGCACGATGTCGCTCGCCGACGGCTGGAACCTGCGCGCGGCCTATGCCTATGTCGACGCCATGGTCACGCAGGATCCGGTGAATGTCGGCAAGGCGCCGACGACGGTGCCGCTCAACCGCGCTTCGCTGTGGAGCGACTACACGCTCCAGAACGGGCCGCTCGCGGGGCTTCAATTTGGCGGTGGCATCCGCTATGTCGGCGCGACCTGGGGCGACGAGGCCAACACGTTCAAGGTGGGATCGTCGACTGTTCTCGACGCGCTGCTGGCCTACAACAGGGACAATTGGCGCCTGGCACTGAACGTCACCAATCTCGCCGACACCCGCTACGTCGCTTCGTGCTACAGCCTGGCGGGCTGCTTCTACGCGGAAGGGCGGAAAGCCATCGCCAGGCTGACCTACCGCTGGTGAGCACCATCCGAGGACGTCCGGCCTTGGAGGCCGGACCTGTTCCTCCCCCCGATCAGAACGGATAGTGCCGCGGCCCCGTCTGAACGGTGATCCAGCGCAGTTCGGTGAACTCGTCGATTGCGGCCTTGCCGCCGAAGCGGCCGTAGCCAGACGCCTTGGTGCCGCCGAACGGCATCTGAGGCTCGTCATGCACGGTCGGGGCGTTGACGTGGCAGATGCCCGCCTCGATTCGCCTGGCAACGCCGAGCGCACGGGCGATGTCGCGGCCGAACACGGCGGAAGAGAGGCCGTATTCGGTGTCGTTGGCCACGCGCACGGCCTCGTCGATCCCGCTCACGCGCACCACGGTCACGACGGGACCAAAGCTCTCCTCACCATAAATCCGCATCGCCGGCGTGACATGATCGACGATGGTGGCGGGCATGATGGTGCCGCTGCCGTGACCGCCGGCAGCGAGCACGGCGCCCTTGGCGACGGCATCGTCGATCAGGCTCCGGACGCGCTCGCAGGCGGCGTCACTGACCAGCGAGCCGAGCACGACATTGCCCTTGCGGGGATCGCCGAAGGGAAGGCTCTTGGCCTTGGCGGCGAACTTGGCGATGAAGGCGTCCGCCACCTTGTCGTCAACGACGATCCGCTCGGTCGACATGCAGATCTGCCCCTGGTTCATGAAGGCGCCGAACGCCGCCGCATTCACGGCGGCGTCGAGGTCGGCATCGTCGAGGATCACGAGCGGGGCCTTGCCGCCGAGCTCCAGCAGTGCGCGCTTCAGGTGCTTTGCGCATGCCAGCGCGATGAGGCGGCCGACGCGCGTCGAGCCGGTGAAGTTGACGCGGCGGATCGCAGGGTGGGCGATCAGCGCCTCGACCACCGCTTGCGCATCCTCGGGCGCGTTGGTCACGACATTGACGACGCCGTCACCGAGGCCGGCCTCCGCCAGGCAGCTTCCGATCAGACGATGCACGCCCGGGCTCATCTCGGACGCCTTCAGCACCACGGTATTGCCGCAGGCGAGCGGCATCGCGACCGATCGCACGCCGAGGATCACGGGAGCGTTCCAGGGCGCGATGCCGAGCACGACGCCGACCGGCTGGCGAAATGCCATGGAGAGATTATCGGGCTTGTCGGTCGGAATGACTTCGCCGGATATCTGCGTCGTCATGGCCGCGGCCTCGCGCAGCATGCCTTCGGCCAGGTGCACGTTGAATCCGGCCCAGCCCGCGGTGGCGCCGGTTTCGGCGACCATCAGCGCGGTGAACTCCGCGGCACGGCGCGCGAGGATGTCGGCGGCCGCATTGAGCCGCTTGCGGCGCTCGGACGGGCCGAGCTGTGACCAGGCCGGGAACGCGGCGGCCGCAGCGTCCGCGGCCCGCATCGCGTCGTCGATCGAGGCCGCCGCCACGATCGTCGCGACGTCGCCGGAGATCGGGTTGTGGCGCTGGAAGGTACGCTGATTGCTGGCCGACTGGTCCTTGCCGCCGATGAGAAGGTCGATCGCGTTCATGATGCACTCCAAAGGTTGCAGGCGGGATTGAGCGATTATGGTGGGGACGGGGCCGCGCGGGCCTTGCCGAGATAGGCGCGCTGGACCTCCGGATCGTTCTTCATCGCACTGGCCGGCCCGCTGCCGGCGTTGCGGCCGGACTCGATCAGGTAGACACGGTCGGCGATGTCGAGGCTCGCCCGCGCATTCTGCTCGACCAGCAACACGCTGAGGCCGCTGCTACGGATCTCCGCCAGTGCACGGAACACTTCGCGGCTGAGCAGGGGCGACAGGCCGAGCGAAGGCTCATCGAGCAGGAGCAGCAGCGGGTTCGACATCAGCGCCCGGCCGATCGCCACCATCTGCTGCTCGCCGCCGCTCATGGTGCGAACGGCCTGGGCCATACGCTCGGCAAGGCGCGGGAACAGTCGCAGGATCCTCGCGAGCCGGTCTGGCTCGCCTGCGCGGGCGCGGGCGGGATAGGCGCCGAGCTGCAGATTCTCGGCAACCGTCAGATCGCCGAACACGCCGCGGCCTTCGGGCACCAGGGCGATGCCGCGCTCCACGATCAGATGGGCGGGCAGTTCGCCAATGTGATGTCCCTCGAACCGGATCGTGGCGCCGGGGGCAGGCTTGACCAGACCGGCGATGCTCTTGAGCAGGGTGGACTTGCCGGCACCGTTGGCGCCGAGGATCGCGACGATCTCGCCTTGCCCAATAGCGAGCGCAATGTCGGCGAGAGCCTGGTGCTTGCCATAGAAGTGGGAGAGGGCGGCGACCTCAAGCATCGTCGCCTCCGAGATAGGCTGCAACGACTTTTGGATCGGACAACACGGCCTCCGGCGCGCCGCGCGCGATCACGCTGCCGGCATTCATGACGATGCAATGGCTGCACAGTGCTCGGATCGCATCCATGACATGCTCGACCATGATGATGGTGAGGCCGCGATCGCGCAATTTCGCGATCAGCGCGATGCCGGTCTCGAGCTCGCTCGGGTTGAGGCCCGCCAGCCATTCGTCGAGCAGCACGAGGCGCGGCTGCAGCGCCAGCGCGCGGGCAAGCTCGAGCCGCTTCTGGTCGATATAGGTCAGCTCGCTCGCGGGCGCTTCCTGCAGCTTGCCGAGCCCGACGAGATCCAGCAGCTCGCTTGCGGTTGCGCCCGAGCCGTTCGTCGTCGAGAACAGCCGCGCCGCCGCAACGTTTTCGGCCACCGTCAGGTCCGGCATCACGCGCACCAGCTGGAACGTGCGCGCAAGGCCAAGGCGCGCGATCTGGTGCGCGCGCATACCGTTGAGGACGATGCCGCCCAGCCGGATCGTGCCCGAGGAGGGCCGCAGCGCCCCGGACAGCGTATTCAGCAGCGTCGTCTTGCCGGATCCGTTCGGGCCGATGATGCCGATGATCTCGCCCGGCGTGACTGTGAAGCTGACACCCTCGACGGCGCGTAGTCCGCTGAACGATTTGCTGACACCGTCGACCGCGAGCAGCGGTGCATCGCCCGCGCGGGCGGGCGCGGCGGCGGGACCGCCGGCCGGAACACGCCAGCGGCCCGCCCCGAACAGGCCGATTACGCCGTTCGGCAGCACCATCACGATGAACACGAAGATGACGCCGAGCACGATGCTGAAATGGTTGGGCAGCGTCGCCGTCAGCACCTCGAACAGCAGGACCAGGGGAATGACGCCCAGCACGGGCCCGAACAGCGAGCCCGCGCCGCCCAGCAGGGCCATGATCACGACCTGGAACGAGATGGTCGGATTGAACGCAATGGCCGGATCGATATAGGTCCAGCGTGGCGCCATGACCGCGCCGGTCACCGCCATGAAGGTCGCGCTCAGAATGAAGACGCCGAGCTTGATCCGCGTGGCATCGATGCCGGAATGGCTCGCCGCGGTCTCGTCGGCGCCGATGGCGCGCAGGGCCAGCCCATAGCGCGAGCGCCCGAGCATCCAGCCCACCAGGAAGACGACCGCGGTCAAGCCCAGCAGCTGCCAGTAGAGAACGTCCTGCGTCACCGCACTGAAGAGATAGCGGCCGACCGACTTGTGGATGTTGACCTCGTACCAGATTACGAGCTGCCGGATCAGCTCGGCCAGGCCGAAGGAGAAGATCACGAAATAGATTCCGGACAGCCGCAGCGTCGAAAGCCCGGTGATTGCGGCGGTGAGTGCGCCCACGCCGGCTGCGGCCAGCAGCACGACCGGCCAGGGCATGGTCTCGCCGAGCACCGCAGCCGTGTAAGCGCCGAGCCCGAAGAACGCGACCGTTGCAAGCGAGATGTAGCGCGTCGGGCCCGAGAACATCGCCCACGCGGTCGCCAGGATCGTGAAATAGAGCACGCTGATGCCGAGCGCGAGATAATAGCCGTTGGCATAGAGCGGATAGGTGACGAGGCATGCGGCGAGGGCGAGGCCGGCGCACCACAGCAGAATGCGGACGGGCCCCGTCATGACGCCGCCCTGCCGAACAGGCCGGTCGGCTTGATCACGAGCACGCCGAGAAACAGCGCGTAGGTCGCAGCCAGCGTCAGACCGGGATCGACCAGCCGCGCCACCGCCGTCTCGACCACACCAAGCAGCAGACCGGCGACCAGCGCACCGATGACGTTGCCGACACCGCCCATGATGACGACGACCAGCGCCTTCATGGTGAAGACCACCCCCATCGCGGCATTGAAGGTGAGGAACATGCTGATCAGCACACCGCCGACGGCGACGAGGCCGCCGCCGAAGGCAAACGCCAGCCCCGACAGGGCCGCGACGTCCATGCCGACGAGACGCGCGGCGTTGGCATCGACTGCGATGGCGCGTACCGCAGTGCCGATCCGGGTGCGGGTGAGGGCGAGATAGACGGCGCCGCCGACCAGCGCCGCGAACAGCAGCGCGACGAGCCGATTGACGGCAAGCGTCGAGCCCATGATCGTCAGCGGAATGGAGAGATAGCTATAGCTGTAGTACTGGCCGCCAAAGGCGACCAGCATGGCGCCCTGGATCACGAACAGAACGCCGAAGGTGACGAGGATGCTGTCGATCTCCTGTGCGCCCCGGTCCTTGCCGCGCCGCATCAGCCGTTCCAGCAGGAAGCGATATAGCAGCCAGTTCAGCACCATCGCGATCGGGACCGCCAGCAGCAGCGCCGCGAGCGGGCTCAGCCCAAGGCCGCCGTAGAGCGAGAACGCGCCGAAGGCGGCCGCGACCAGCGACTCTCCATAGGAGAGGTTCATGATCCGCGCCACGCCATATTGCAGCGTCAGCCCGAGCGCGATCAGCGCGTACATGCCGCCGAGCACGAGGCCCGGCAGGATGATGTCGACAAGCAGCATGAAACGGCGTCCCCTTGAACGGCAGGCAGGCCTCGCGGACGCAAGGCCTGCCAACCAGCCTTACTGCCACTGCGGCTTGGGCACGACCGCGGCGCGCGCGCCCGTCAGCGAGGTTGGCGCGAGGGCGTAGAACTCGCCGTTCTGCCACTGTCCGACGCTCCAGACCTCCTGGAGCAGCCCGTCCTTCAGCTTGACCTTGCCGATGATGGTCTCGAACGTGCCCGCGCGGATTTCCGCCGCGACAGCGGTGCGATCGAGCTTGCCGACCTTTTCGATCGCCTGCTGGAGCACCTGCAGGCTCGCATAGGTGATCGAGCTCGCCCAGCGATCCGGTTCCTTGCCGGTGGCGGCCTTGTGGCGCGCGAGATACTCCTTCAGTTGCGGAGACTCGGCATTCCAGCCGCCGATGCCCATCACGCCGTCGCTGTTGGCAGCAAACTTGCCCTTGTAGAGCGGGAACGCGGTGCCGACGCCGACATAGAAAACCTTCGGGTTGAACTTCAACAGCTGCGCCTGTTCGGTCAGCGCGATCGTGTCCGGCGGATAGCTGAAGGCGACGAACGCATCCGGGTTCGAGGCGATCGCATCCTTCAACAGAGGCTGGAGATCCTGCGTGCCCATCGGATAGGTCTTGTCATAGCCGAGCTTGAAGCCGTGCTTCTTGAAGGCCTCGCGGCCCGCGGCGGACAGCTCGATGCCGAACTGGTCGGCGATGCTGACCATCGCGATGTTCGCCCCGATCTTGCCTTCGCTCTTCAGCTTGCCGAGCAGATCGGCGAGCCCCTCGGATATCTGCGCTGACGTCCCGAGCCAGAACGTCGCGTTCGACCAGCGCTTGGCAAGCTCCGGCGCCTTGTCGGTCACCGACGTGACCGCGAGGTGAGGGTAGCCCAGACGGTTCAGAGTCGGGCCGACCGCGAGGTTGAGGCCCGTGCCCCACGGCGAAAGAATGAAATCGACCTTGTCCTGGTTGGCGAGGCGCTCGATCGCCTTGACGGCTTCTTCCGAGCTGCTGCGGTCGTCATATTCGACCACCTCGATCGGCAGCTTCTTGTCGCCGAGCTTGATGCCGCCGGCGGCATTCACGTCCTTCACCCACAGCTCATAATTGGGCAGGGTGGTGATGCCGGCGCCGCCGGCATAGGGACCGGTCTTGGAAATGGCGTAGCCGATCCGGATCTTCTCCTGCGCATCGGCCGTGGACGGAAAGGTCCAGAGCGTTCCGGCCAGAGCCGCAAGGCCAGCGACGCGCAGCAACGTTCGACGATTCGCTGAAAACATATCGTGTCTCCCTCCTGTTGCACTCAAGCGATGGTCGGCATCGCAGTGAGTGGTCGTTTCCCCTTGGTCCCGACTTTCTCTAGGGCGGCATCATTGAGCCGGCCGCCACCGGGACTTGACCTAGCAAGCATCCCAAGCTTTGCTCGCACAATGGACAAATCCGGTGAAAGATTGGACGGTTCTGGCCTCGATGGCCAAGTGCGTCGAGGCGTCGCGGGCCCAGATCCGGCACCGGCAACCGCCCCGAGTGGGGCTGTGCCTGTGGGCGCCGAGCTGATCGCGGCGCACTACGTCGCGCGGCGATGGACGCTGACCTCGAAAGCGGCCCGTCCGTTCATTCATCTGCTCTGCCTTCCCGGCGGCGGGACCGCTGAGATCGGTCAGGCCGGCAGGACCATGCGGACGGTCGGATCCGCGCTGGTCTGGCTCCCGGCGGGATCCGCCGACTATCTGGAGGTGTCGGCAGGCACGACGGCGCAGCTGCTGCAATTGCGCGCCGGTATCTGGCATCGCTATCTCCCGCCGTCGGCGGAGGCGGCCTATCTCGCGCTCGAGGGGGCGGGCGGCATCCTGGCGTTGCAGGTCGAGGCCGATCTCGCGGCCACGATCGCGCGTTCGATCGCGGCGATCGCCGCCGAGATCGCCTCGCCCGCACGCAGCGGTGCAGCGTCGATCATGTCGGCGGAGCTGACGCTGTGCGTGCTGCGATTCTGGCGCCTGTTCGCTGGCGACGGGAACCGCAACGAGGAGAGCAGCAGCACCGAGATCCTGAGCCGGTTCCGCAGGCTGCTCGAGGAGCGCTATCAACAGCACTTGCGCGTCAGCGATTACGCCAGGCTACTCGGCACCACGCCGGATCGCCTGCACGCGCTGTGCAGCCGCGAGCTGAAGCGCTCGCCGAGCGAGCTGATTCAGCAGCGCCTCGTCAGGGAAGCGGCGACGCGGCTGGAGGCTGGAACCATCGCCGTCAAGCAGATCGCATTTGCGCTGGGCTTCACGGACACCGCCTATTTCAGCCGCTTTTTCCGCAAGCACACCGGCGAGGCACCGGGCGTATGGCGTCGGCGCGTTGCGGCACGCGCGAGAGCGGGGCGATCGAGACCGACGCTGAATTTTGCCGATTGGCCGTAACGCACGCGGCTGCGTCGACACCCGATCACGCATGGACGCTTTGTCGCGCAGCTTATTGGCCAGTCTCGATAAATTCTAATGTCGGACCTCTCGCACTGCAACTGTCCCTGCGTTAGGCCGAAGGCCCACCGGCTGAACTGCCGGCGGCGAGTCCAATCGAAAAGCGGTCCGGCAAATGAGGGGCCGGGCCCAGTGGGAATGAGATCTGAGCGATGAGAGCGATATTCGGCAAACTGCATCGCTGGGCGGGACTGCTGACGGCCGCCTTCCTGTTCTTTTCCGGCATCACCGGCGCGATCATCTCCTGGGATCACGAGCTCGACGACGTCCTGAACAGCCATCTGTTCGATGTCTCGACGAAGGGCCCGGCCATTCCCTCGCTCGAGCTTGCCAAGATGATCGAGCAGCGCGATCCCCGCGCGCGCGTCGTCTACCTCTTCATGACGCCGGAGCAGGGGCACTCGCTGTGGTTCTTCGTCATGCCGCGGATCGATCCCGCGACCGGCAAGCGTTACCCGCTCGACTACAATCAGGTCTTCCTCGATCCCAACACCGGCGCGGAGCTTGGCCGGCGTTATTGGGGCGCGGTCTGGCCCGTCACGCGGGAAAACTTCGTCTCGTTTCTCTACAAGCTGCACTACACGATGCACATCCCGGAATTCTGGGGCAGCGACCGCTGGGGCATGCGCGTGCTCGGCATCATCGCCATCATCTGGACCATCGATTGCTTCGTCGGGTTCTATCTGACGCTGCCCTCGCGCCGGCGCGCCAAGGCCGCGCGGGCGCCTGAGGTCGCGCGCCAGCTCGAGCGCGGCTTCTGGGCGCGCTGGGCGCCGGCCTGGACCATCAAGACCTCGGGCAGCGCCTACCGGATCAATTTCGACATCCACCGTGCCTTCAGCCTGTGGACCTGGGGCGTGCTGTTCATCATCGCCTTCACCGCGTTTTCGCTGAACCTCTATTTCGAGGTGTTCTCGCCGCTGATGAAGATGGTGTCGAATTACACCCCGACACCCTATGAGCAGCGGCCCTATCGCGATCTCGATAATCCGATCGAGCCCAAGATGACGTTTGCCGAGATTGCTGCCCGCGCGGCCGCCGACGGCAAGGCGCGAGGCTGGACCACCCCGGTCGGCGCGCTCAGCTACGGCCCGGCCCATGGCGTCTACGCCGCCGCGTTCTTCCATCCCGGCGACGATCACGGCGCCGGCGGCGTCGGCCCGGCGCAGCTCTATTACGACAGCGAGGACGGCCGCCCCATTGGCGAGCGGCTGCCCTGGGTCGGCACCGCCGCCAACATCTTCGTGCAGGCGCAGTTTCCGCTGCATTCGGGGCGCATCGTCGGACTGTTCGGGCGTATCCTGATCTCGGTGATGGGCCTCGTGGTCGCCGCGCTCTCTGTCACCGGCGTCGTGATCTGGTGGCGCAAGCGCCGCGCCCGCGTTCGCGTGCGGGAGACGGCGGCCGTGCGGCTGAACCGGGAGCAACTGACGCCGGCAGAGTAGGGCACCCGCGTTCCGCCAAGGGATGAACCTTGGCACGCGGCCTCGGCACAAAGATGGAGATCGCTTTCCAGTCTTCCGGAATTGCAATGAGATTGCTTGCCTTGCTCTGCGCGCTCGTCCTGGCCGCGCCCGCCGGGGCGGCCGCGCCCGAGCAGCATTATCTCGACCTGCGTGACCGCTACATCGCAAAATTCTCGAATGCCAAGGAGAGCGACGAGATCTACAAGCAGCACGATGCGGCCCTGAAGGAGCTGGCCGGCGTGCTGCGCGGTCTGATCGGTCCGGTCGCGATCAAGGGACTCCCGGCCGAGGGCAAGTCGAACGTCGATACGCTGTTCAAGGACGACATCGGCTTCGGCCATCTCGACGGGCTGAGCTTCGCATCCGAAGGCGACAAGATGCAGGCTGTGGTGACCACGACCGGGCTGCTCAAGCACTGGCTTGGCGAGCATCGCGCCGACGGCATGCCTCAGGACAGTGGCGCCGCGTTGAAATCCGACCGCTTCTATTATTACGCCATCCAGGACGCCGCCTTCGCGATCTACGCGGAGCTGCCGATCAACAAGCCGGCAAGGGCGAGCGTCGCAGTCGCTGTGCTCGGCGTGCGCGGCAATGGCGGCCTCAAGGGCCCGCCGGACGAAATCGACGTCGTCGCGATCCAGGGCGACAAGGTCTATTTCCTCGCGGCAAGGGAGGCCGTGAAGACCGCCCCGATCCCGACCTGCGAGGAGGTCTGGAAGCAGATGATGGCAAAGCCCGTCGACAAGAAAGACCCGCGCGGCGAGATGGCCCGCGAGGACAAGGCAATGACCGCCTTCACGGCGTGCTTCGCCAAGGAAGCCCCGAGCCAGAGCTGGTATGCGGCCGCCGTCAAGAAGGCGCAGAGCCAGCTGGACCGGCTGCCGCTTCCCTAGGAATGCCAGCTCGATATTCTCCGCCGTGATCCTCCGGCTGTGAACCACCGGCTTTGAACCACGCCTTGGCCTGCGCAGGCGAGGCGGCGCCGCGCCGTCGGCAAACGGAAGACATGAGGTTTTTGAATAGGTTAGGCCAATGCGGTCGTCCTGATCGTCATATTCGCCGGATGCAATCCCCGCGAGCTTCCACTTGCGGGTTGGGCGAGTTACTATGGCCTTTTGCGATACTTGCTGCATCCGGTCTGGCACCCGCTGCAGACCGTTCTTGCGGTTCGTCAACGAGTTGGCTGCGATTGACGATGATTACGCAGACCCGCGACCCAAAAGGTGAACGTCATCGATTGACGGTGCTGTTCTCCGACCTTGTCGGATCAACCGCCCTGGGCCGGGATGTCGAGTCCGAGCACCTTTCCGAACTCCTCAGCCAGTTGCGGCAGATCTGGCATCGCGCGGTGGCGAAGCACGGTGGTCGCATCATCCGAACGCAGGGAGACGGTGCGCTCGCCATTTTCGGCTATCCCCAATCCGGCGAAGATGACGGTCGTCGTGCTGCGGAAGCAGCACTCGATATTCACGAATGGGTCGGAGAGCTGCGCCACGATGGCGTATCGCCGGCGCTGATGCCGCTTCGAATGCATTCGGGTATCCATGCCGGCACCGTCCTCCTGACCCAAGGCGACATCGAGTCCGGCCGGTATGACCTGATCGGCGATGTCGTGAACACGGCAGCGCACCTGTCGCGCCACGCCGGTCCGGATCAGATCCTGGCCAGCCTCGATGCCCTTGGGCCGCATGCCAACTTCTTCGAGCTCGCCGCCCACCTCCCGGCGGCTTCGGGAATGCCGCAGGCGAGGCTGGTGTTGGGTCGAAGCACGGCGACCCGACGCTTCGAAGCAACCTCGCGCCGCGGCCTGACACCCTTCATCGGCCGCAACGAGATATTCGGCTTCCTGACACGCTTTCTGAGCGGAGCACCTGCGCAGGCGCAACGCTGCGCGGTGGTCGTCGGCGGGCCCGGACTCGGCAAGACGCGCCTTCTGGAAGAGGTGCTGGGGCACGTCGGCACCGAGCGCATCAGGCTGCTGCGAGGCAGTTGCGAGAGTTACGTCGGTGCCGAGGTTCTGCAACCATTCCTGCAAATGCTGCGCGCTGCGCTGGGAATTCGAGCGGACGCCTCCCTCGTCGAGGCAAAGGAGACGGCGCGCGCGGCTCTGGAGCCATGGGCGGCCCAGCTCGGTCCGAATGCAGAATCGATCCTGGCACTGGCGTCGGCCGGCGCCGATGCGCGTGGCGGCCGCATCACCGTCGACGGCGTCGTCGGCGATCTGCTCGGGTTCTTCACCGGACTGTCGGCACATGGCCCGCTGGTGCTGGTGATCGACGACTGGCAATGGTCTGATGACGCGAGCCGCCAATTGCTGCAGGCTTTGCTGGAATTGCCCAACGGACCTCGCGTCATCCTCGCCAGCCGGCCGCGCGAGGACGGCAGCGAATGGATTTCCGGCGCACCGCACCTATTTCTCGAACCGTTTCAGGGGCCGGAAACCGACTTTGCCGTACGACGCTGGGTCCCGCAGGCCGATCCCTTCCTCGTAGCCCGCATCCATGCCTATGCGGGCGGGGTGCCGTTGTTCATCGAAGAGCTCTGCCATTCCATCGCCGCCAACGATCCTGCCTCGTTCGAAGCGCGCAGCAAACAGGGCTGGATCGCAACCCTGGTCGCTTCGCGCCTGGCACGCCTGCCGCCCGATGAGGCGAAGGTGGTGCGCGCCGCGGCCGTTATCGGCAACACCGTGCCGCACGGGTTGCTGGTTTCGGCCTGCGGCAGCGAACCCGACCCGGCCATCGTGCGGGCATTGGCGGATGCGGACTTTCTCTTTGCGGATCCAGCGGGCGGCGTCCTTCGCTTCAAGCACGGCATCACGCGCGATGCGGTCTACGACACCATTGGCCTGCACGAGCGTCAGGCATTGCACAAGCGGATCGAAGCCACCCTGCTGGCGCGGTCCGAGCAGGCTGATCGCGAGGATGCGATGGAAGCTCTGGCCTACCATTCGCAAGGCGCAGGTCATTGGGAAAGCGCAGCCCATTATGCTGAACGTGCCGGCGACAAGGCCATGGCTGCATTTGCGCTCGATCGTGCCAGTGCGCAGTACCAGGTCGCGATGCAGGCGCTGGATCGCGTGCCCGATCGCTCGCGCGAGCAATCGCTGCGCTGGTGCCTGCTGGCCAACAAGCTGGCGATGGCCAATATCTTCGACCCGCTGTCGCTGACCGACGACACCTCCGTGTTCGAACGCGCGGTTGCGGTCGCGTCCTCCCTCGGCGACACCGCCGCGATGGCCAGCGCCTATGAATGGCTCGGCTGGATGTGCTACGGGTTCGGCCGCTTCCGGGAGGCCGTGACCCACACGCGGACGGCGCTGGAATTGGCGCGCAAGCTCGAAGACCGCCGCCTGATCGCGCAGATCGAAGCGACGCTCGGGCAGATTCTGGCTGCAAGCTGTCAGTACGACGAAGCCATCGCCTTGATCGACGCTGCCATTTCGACCAAGCAGCAACGCAGCCGGCGTCATGGTGCGATATCCTTCGGGGCGGCCTATGCGCTGTCGTGCAAGGGCGGTGTCTTGGCGGATCGCGGCGATTTCGAGGGCGCCCACGCCTGTTTCAGTGAAGGCATGGCTCTGGTCGAAGGCTCGACTCACCCGGTCGTCAATTCCGTCCGCAACTGGATTGCGGTCGCGCTGATCTGGCAGGGCCGCTGGCAGGAGGCGGAGCAACTCGCCGTGGAAGGGGCGCGCATCGCCGAGAACACGCGCAGCCTGCTGCTTCTGGCGGATTGCCGGGCAGCCTCGGGATTTGCCCGCTGGTCGGCGACCGGCGACGCCGATGGCCTGCTGCAGTTGCGGAACGCCGCCGAATGGATGGAGCGGCGCAATTTTCAATTCTACACGTCGGTTCAATATAGCTGGCTCGTCGAGGCGGCGACCGCCGAAGGCGATGTCGAGACGGCGCGGCGGTATGCCGCCCATGTCCTGCGCCGCGCACGCGAAGGCGAGCGACTGGGCGAGGCGGCGGCATGTCGCTCGCTGGCGAAGCTCGCAGCCCTGCGCCAGGATCTCGGCCTTAGCGAGCGCTGGTTGGGACGGGCTGAAACTTCCGCAGGCTGGCGTGGTTCGCTGCGCGATGCGGCGCTGAACCTCTCCCTGCGCGGCGAGCTTCTCGCAGGGCAGGGCCGGGGCGAGGCGGCCCGCCAGACCATGATGGAAGCCGCCGAGAAGCTGCGCGCGCTCGGCATGCACTGGCATGCGGAGGAGACGATCAGGCTCGTCATTGGCATACCCGTCGGCTACGCCAACGATCAGCTCGCTCGGCATTGTGCCGTCTAACCCCTGCGCACCTTTCCTTACACGGCTCTAGGGTGGAGGTGGGCTCGGTGCGGGAACTCTTCCGTCCATCGTCAGGCTCATTGGAATGGGGCCGGTCCGCAAGGGTAGCTCCGTCTCCACCAGTGCGCTGAAGAAACCCAGCATCACCGCCAGTGCCGGGTCTGCTCCGGGACATGAATGCGTGGGATGCCCCGGGACCCTGCGGTTGCCGCCGAAGGCGTGGTAGATGTCCTGGCGACCTTCGGCGAGACTTTGCTGGGTGGCGGAGACTGCGCCGGCGACGATGACGTCGCCAGGCCTCACCTCGACCCCTCCGATGCTTTGCGAAACGACGGCTGTCCGCCAGATCAATTCGGGCACCGCGCGAAGTTGCATCGCGGGGATGAAGTCGTCTCTTAGCCGGTTGAGGGCGTCCATGTAGTTCTTTGCCTTCGTGCCGGCATAGCGAGCGCGCAACGCCCATAGCGTTCCTTCGCGCAGCCATTCGTTCAGTATCCGCCGCAGGTTGCCGTCGACGGTCGGAATGAATCCCATCATGGCGCCGGCGACCGTGCGGGCCACGAACGGAATGTCGCCGTTGCCCCGTGGCGAGTTATAGACCGCCTTGGTCACTGGCCCGTTTGTCGGCCCGAACTGCGTCAGGAAACCTTCCATCGCACGGCGCGCAGCGTCGCCATGTGCCGCGCCGATCGCCTCCACTGTCGCGTTCGGGTGCGGCTGGAAGATGTAGCGCGAAGGCGACAGGAAAAGGCCGGGATAGCCAGGCGGCTCGCCCGGCGTCCAATCCCAGCGATAGCCGACGCGGCGGAAATGACCCCCGTCCTCGCTCAACCCGAACCACGCTTCGCAGAAGGCGGCGAGCAGCGGATCCACCAATTCGTGCACGTCGACGGTCAGCTCCCAGCTCGCTTCGCCGTCGCTGGCGGCATAGTCGATCGTCTGCTTGACCATGAAGCCCAGCACCTTCTGTGTGACCGCGCGCGCCAGCTCGAATGCGGCGGGTTGGTCGAGGGCCATGATCGCGGCGTTGCAGGCCGCGGATTCCTGCTCGTAGACTTGGTCTGGCTGCCCGGCGTCGCGGCCAAGATAGAGGATGCCGAACGACCGCAGCATGCGGGGAAGATAGCCGGTGATGGTCAGCTTGGTGTCGGAATCGGCGAACACCTTGTAGACCATGTCGCGGTCGGCCACCAAGACCCCGAAGGGCGTGCGAAGTGCGCCGCCGTGGCGCTCGCGGATCGCAGCCCAGATCGAGGCGTTGACGAAATGCGAGGCTGAATCCGGATCTTCGAGCGCTGTCTTCCACGCGGCCATCGCCGCGGCTTCGCCCTGCTGGCGCTCGATCAGGCGCAGACGCGCGATCTCTTTTTCCCCCTGATCCGCGGACCACGTCACGGCCGGTTTGTACCCCTGGCTCGCCGCCCATTGCTTTAGATCGGCAAGCGCCTTCTTCGATGGCGCAAAGAAATATGCTCCCCATTCCAGACGAACGAACGGACGAGGTTCGTCGTGGAGCCGGTCCGAGCCGTCGAGCGCGACGCGAATGGTTTGGCCTTCATGCTCGAAACGGAAATGCCGGAGCCGGCCAGGCTCGGCGAGGCCGAGGAAAGGATCGCTTACCCCCGAGGACGAACCCGCGCTGTTGCCGCCAGAGAGCCAGCTCTGCACCACCTCGAATTGCTCGCCGAGGCTGGCATTGTAGGCCATGAAAACCAGGCCCCGCTCTGCTTGCTGGCCGGATTTGGCGGCTTGCGGGTCGACGGGCGGCCCGTAGGACATGCCGCGCCTGACGATACGTGGGGGCCGCGCGCCGGCATCCGCCTTGGTGATCGACACGCGCGGATTGGCGCGCCGTATGTGCGCGTGAAACGGACACGATTGGGCCTGCGGGTCGGCGTCGTAGTTGAAGTCGTTGTGGCCTTTGTCAGGGGGCGGAGTAGGGGTCAGGGGTTGCCCGGCCTGGGGATGGCCGGTCGGCCAGCGTCCCATCATCTTAGCCATTAGCGTCTCGCGTGTCAGGGCAGGTGCGTCCGGTCCGGCCATCTCGGCTGCCTGTCGCGTCGCGCGGGCGAGCACATCCTCGAGCTGCTCGACGTCCTGTCGCAGCTTGCGCAGCGCCATGAAGCTGCCGTCGCGGAGCATCGCGTGAGCACGATTGGTCGCGTTGCCGAACGGCGCCGCCTCGTCGGCGATGTTCGGATAGCCGCACAAGATTTCGCCGAGATGCACCCGATTGGAATAGTACGTGCCGGCCTCGCACTCACGCAGCACCGGGTTCGAACTGCCGTCGGCGAACCCGAAATGGTCCTGCATGTCGCGGGATCTCTTGTCGCGCTGCCGCTGCATCCATTGGATCGAAAGGGGCCTGATACCCGCATCGACCTCGACCAGGCGCTTCATTTCGGCCATCAACGCATGTCTCGCATCCGCCGTCGTCTGCGCGTCCTTGGGTAGCAACAGGCGGAGTTGAAGGACGGCATGGACCGAGCTCATGCTGATGCGCGGCGCCGGGTCGCCTTCGGGCAGGTCGGGCGCGTCGATCCCGAGCGCCCAATTGCTGGCGGGAAGGCGCCATCGCTGCGGATGATTCCAGCGCACGTCGCCGAGCAGGCCGGCGCGTCTTTCCATGCCCTGCACGAACTCTTCCGGCAGAGTGCGCACCTCTTCGTCCGACAGGCCGGCCTGACGCAGTCCCTCGACCGTGAATGCGATGTTGGTGACGATCTGCCCCGGCGTCAGAACGTCGGCTTCGGAAGTCACCTCGAGGACGTCGAGAAACGCGGCCAGTGCGGCCGGATTGGCGAACTGCAGCAGCAGCAGGCAGCCGTGATCTGAATTGTAGGCGGTCAGAATTCCGCCTTGCACGTTACCGCGATCCTGCAACGGCAGTTCGGCCGGCGGGGCGAGGGGCAGGTTGCGCCGTACCGGCGCCACATCGGGCGGGGCCATCAACCAGCGCAGGGCCTCATCATAGCGCCGGCGGGCGCGCTTGACGCCTTCCGCGTAGGTGGGGTCGTTGATCATGGTGACGAATTCCGGCAGCAGCTCGTGGCCGGCCCGATGCAGAAGCACCCCGTCATGCGTCCCCGGCGGATAGAAGTCGGCCAGACGGTAGAGTCCCGCCAGTGCGCGGATGCCGTGGCGAAACGGAGGCCGGGCGGCAGCTTCGATGCTGAGCGGTTTGCTGAAGCCGGCATTGGTCGGATCGACGCCGACCTGGCCGTCGACCTCGAATATCGAGTGTCGCGCGATGTCTTCCGGCGAGGGAATCCTGATCCGCGTGACGATCTTGTCGGCGCCGGCGCCAGAGGCGCGCCGATAGACCCGCTCCTCCATCCGCAGGAAGCGCGTGTCATCCACGGTCAGGTCGGGGGTGGCATAGAGGAAATAGGCTTCGGTCTGCTTGCTCTTGAGCCAGATACCCCAGTTTTCGTACGTGTTCTCGTATCCGAGCACATAACCATCGGTATTGCAGAAGATGAGGTCGAGCAGCCGGGCGGCCTTCTGCCAGATGACGCGGACATAGGCTTCCCAGGAGCCGTCGAACGTGGCGGTCAGCAGCACATAGTCCACGCCGTCCACGGATTCGTCCTCGGGTTCGAGCACGGCGATGCCCACCGAGTGGATCCGCCCGACGCGGTCAACGGAATCGGTCAGCACGCGGGCGAGCTCGTATTCATACGCGTTGGCGCGTCCGCCATTCAGCGCCCGCAGCACGTATTTGACGCGGGTCTTGTACGTGGTCGCATCCAGGGACGGCACGAATCCCTTCTTGATCGGAGCCATCACCCTGAAATCGGACGTGCCGGCCATGCTGCCGGTCTTGATGGTCAAATCACGACGCATGTTTTTGGCTCCCCTGCTGCGAGCGTCTCTTCGCTGCGCGCTCCCAAAATGTGAAAATTACGGCTTCACTTCCTCAAACGTGCAATCTGGCTCGCAATGTTTCCAATGCGCTCATGGACTTAATGCAGGCCTTTCGGTCGCGAAGTTGGTCGTTGCGGCAGCTCGAGCCAGAGCGGATCAACTCTGCGGCTGCGGCTCTCCAGCTTTTATGAACTGGCCCACAATTCCGAACTTTCTTCGCGGTCGCAAACCGGGAAGTCGCCGGAAGGAAACGAGCGTCGTCGTTGGGTATTATGCCAATAATTCGACCAACTTGCCGGCCGCGTCGATCAAGTGCACGCGGTCGATATCGACACGCCGCAACAGCGATCGAATCTGGTCGTCCGGCATCAGGCTGAACGCCGTCGATAAGGCGTCCGCTGCAGTCGCGCTGCGGGAAACAGTGGTCACGCTGCGATAGCGGTGGGCGCAGCCGCCCGATCGGGGATCGAACAAATGGTTGAAGCGCGCCCCGGAATCGAACTGGCAACCGTAACCGCCTGAGGTGGAGACGGCGCGGTCGACGATCGGCAGCACCGTTTTGGTGTGGCCCGCGCTGTCCGGATCGGCGATACCGACGTCAAAGGGGCGTCCGTCCGGACGCGAGCCGATCGCCCGGGCCTCGCCCATGTCGACCAGGCTGTGCGAGATGCCGTGCGCCCGCAGCAGGTCGACCACCTTGTCCGTAACGTAGCCCTGCGCGATCCCGTTCAGGGTGACGGCCATGCCCTTGGGCATCACGATCCGGTCGCGGCTGACCGACAGCCGGCTGCTGTCGACGCGCGCCAGCGCAGCCTCGATCTCGGCTAGGCGAGGGCCGGCCGGATCGGCGTCAGCTCGCGCGAAATGGCGGGCATAGAGCTCCCACAGCGGCTGCACCGTGACGTCGAACAAACCGCCCGTCAGCGTGGCGTAGCGCTGCGAGGTTGAAAGCAGATCGACCATTTCGGCGGCCGGATCAACCAGGACACCCGTCCGGTTCAGCGCGACCAGGGCGGAATCGTCGAGATAGAGGCTGAACAGCCGTTCGAGCCGGCGCGCCTCGGCGCAGGCCAGCGCGATCAGCCGCTCGGCCCGGCGGCGGTCTTCGTCGTGAATCTCTAGCGCTGCGACCGCGCCCAGCATCGTGCCGCGCCAGGTGACCGGCGCGGCCTCTGCACAAACGGGACGTCCGACGGACAGCGCGCCGAGCCCCGCGGCAGCGGCGCTGATCCGGATGAAGCGTCGGCGGGACAGCATTGGCGTCATGGCGTCCTCCTCGCTCCGTCACCCGGCGCCCCTTCGGACGCTTCGTCCGGCGCCGCGCCGCCGGCATTCGCGGAAGCGAGGACGTAGTCCCGCGGCACCTCGTCGAAGCCGACGATCCTGCCGCCGTTCTCACTTGCGAATCTCTCGGCGGCGGCCCGGTCCGAGAACGGCACGGCCTCGTCGCCGCCCATGCCGCTCTTGACTCGGCTCTCGATCACGAACAGCGCCTTGCGCGCCTCGATCCAATTGTCGGCGCTAGGCTTGTCCCACTCGCGCGCTTTGCCCATGTCGGACACGTAGATCGCCAAAATGTCTTTGGGCTCGTCCGGCAGCATGGTGAAGGCGATCGCATCGCGCACCGACGAGAACCAGACGGGCTGGATCAAGCTCGCGGCGAAGATGTGACCCTTGGGTCCGGGATGCTCGAGCACGTTCATGCCGCAGTAGTGGCCGATGTCCTCCGCGGTCATCCGATGCGGCGGCGGGATATTGGCAGCCTGCTTGTCGTTGCAGCCCGCGAGCGCGAGCGGCAGCAGCAGGGCGAGCAGCAGCGTTCGGCGCCTCATAGCTCCCTCCGCGAGAAGGCGAGCGCGGCCAGGCCCAGCGGCAGCAGCGTCCAGCCGAGCAGGGAGGTCAGCAGGACCGGCACCGTCAGCGACGTGGTTTGGGCGAGGCCGGCCATGCCGGCGAACGTGCTGACATTGGCGAAGCCGGTCAGATTGATCAGCCGGTAGGCGTCGGTCGGGTTCGCCAGCAACATGACGTTGAGCGCGGCCGCAGAGATGCTGCGACCCTGGTCGAGCGCAAGTACGCCCAGCAGCGCCATGTCGTAGATGAGCACCAGCAGCAGCCACAATCCGATGCAAATGCCGGCAGCCGTTCCGCGATCACGCACGAGCGCGCTGACCAGATAGCCGATCGCCACAAACGCAGCTCCGAGCAGCACCGAGGAGCCGATCATGGCCACGAAGGCCACGAGACTGTCGCCATCGATACGGCCGCCCGTCGCCGCCAGCGCCGCCACGGCAAGTCCGTAGCCAAGGCAGGTCGCGAAGGCGAGAACGGCGAGATGGCCCAGGAACTTGCCGAACAGCACCTGCGACCTCGCCACCGGGTAGCTGAGCAACAACAGCATCGTCCCCCGCTCCATCTCGCCGACGATGGCGTCGTGGGACATCAGCAGCGCGATCAGCGGAACGAGAAAGATGGTCAGGCTCGACAGGCTAACGATGACAACGTCGAGCGTGCGCACGCCGACATTGCCGGTCGGCGCGCTGCCGAGAAACGTCAGCGACAGGGCAAGCCCGGCCAGCAGCAGCGTTGCCGCAAGCACCCAGCGATTGCGGATCGCCTGATGGATCTCCTTGGCTGCGATGATCAGGATATTCATGAGGCCTGCTCCGATCGTCGGAGAAAGTGAGCATAGAGCTCGTCGAGGCTCGGCGGGACCACGTCGACGTCCTCGACCGAATTGCCGGAGGCGGTGGCGCGATGCAGCAGCTCGATCTTCCGCTCCGGTGCGGCGTCGATCTCGACGAGGTGGCCGTTCAAGCGGCGGCAGGTCGTGTCGGTCGGCGCCCAGGCCGGCATCTCGTGCGGGGCCAGCCCGGAAACCTTGAGACGGATCCGGGTCGGCAGCCGGGCGAGGCGGCGCAGCTCGTCGATGGTGCCGTCCGCGACCTTGAGACCGCGGTTCATGATGATGACCCGCCCGGCGCGCTCCTCGAGCTCGGTGAGCGCGTGTGACGACAGCAGCACGGTCGCGCCCTCGGCTGCGAGCCGCGCGATGACATCGTAGAAGGTCTGGCGCAGTTCCGGATCAAGGCCGGTGGTCGGCTCGTCCAGCAGCAGCACGCGCGGTCGACCCAGCAGCGCCTGCGCGAGCCCGAGCCGCTGGCGCATGCCCTTCGAATAGGTGCCGACCCGCCGGCAGCTGGCGGCGCCCAGGCCGACGACATCGAGCAGCTCCATAGCCCTTGCGACCGGCGCCCGCTTCAGCCGTGCGTAGAAAGCCTGCATCTCGCGGCCGGTGAGGGCGGCGTCGAAGGAGACATTTTCAGGCAGATAGCCGAGCTGCTGACGTCCGGCGAACTCGCCAGCCGCGGGATTGTCCCCGAGAACCTCGATGGAGCCGCTGGTCGGCCGGATCAGCCCGAGCATGAGCTTCATGAGCGTGGTCTTGCCGGCGCCGTTGTGGCCGATCAGCGCCACGAGCTCGCCGTCGCCGAGCTCGAATGAGGCGCCGCGGACGGCTTTGACGCTGCCGTAGTCTTTGGTGACGTCGCAGAGCCGCACCGTCTTCATCGTCGCGCCTCCTCGGCGACGCGACGCCCGGGCGGAGATATCAGGGGATGACTGTCGACGACGCCGCCAGGCAGCAGCGCGGGAAATTGCGCCTGCGCCCAGCGGATCACCTGCACTGCGGGGCTGTTGATCAGGACCTTCGCGGCCGGCGCGGTCCACAGCACGCGATCGACGAGGTCGTTCGGCCGATACGCCGTATCGGCGATACCATCTCCATTCAGGTCGAAAGCCGGATTGTCGCTCCAGTAATTGCCGCGCCCGCCGATCGACCAGTCGAGATGCCGGGTGCCGACATATTTCACCTGGTTGGCGTTGCTGACGAAGGAGTTGCCCGTGATCTCGTTGCCTTCGGAGCCGGCCGTGAAGTGCACGCCGATCGCGCAGCGCTCGAACCAGTTGTTGCGGAACTTGTTGTGGTTGGTGTTGTAGATGAACACGCACTTTTCCGGGCCGGTCTTGAGAGAGCTCTCCCGCTTCTGCTGCGGGAGCATGCCTCGCTCCTCGGCCGGCCCGTCCTCCGGCTTCTGCATCGTCGGGTTCAGCTGGCCGCCGGTGACCCGGTTGCCTTCGATCACGGCGTAGTTTGCGTAGTTGAAGAGAAGTCCATAGTCGCGATCGCGATCGGAGCTGTTGCCGCGGATCACCAGACGGTTCGAGTACATGATGGCGTAACCGACGTGGTTGCCGATCGACACGTTGCCGCTGACTTCGCTGTCGTTGGTGTACATGTAGTGGACCGCGAAGCGAACCTGCTCGAAGCGGTTGTCGATGAAGCGGTCCTTGCTGCTGGAGATCGAGAAGATGCCGTCGCGGCCATAGCGGAACGTATTGTTGGCGATGGTGACATCGGGCGCGTTCCACAGCGAGACTCCATTGCCGGCCTCGCTGAGACGCCCGCCGCGCAGTCCCTCGATCTCGTTGCGCGCCACCCGCGAGCCCCTGGCGCCATGCACATAGACACCGAACAGGTTTTCCACCAGCCGGTTGTCCTCGATCCTCGCGCGCTCGGCCGTCTTCTGCAGGAAGATCCCGGAATTCATCGCCTGCAAGTCGCGGCCGGACCCGCGAATGGTCAAGCCGCGAATGGTCACATCGGCCGCGCTGACGGTAATGACGTTGCCGGAACCATCGCCATCGAGCACAGCGTCCCGACTCCCGACCAGCTGCAAGGGGCGGTCGATCCGGATCGGACCATGATATTCGCCCGGCGCAAGCTCGACGACGTCGCCGGCGCGCGCATGATCCAGCACGGCTTGCAGCGGCTGGCCGGGTGCAGCCGTCAAGGTCTCCGCTTCGGCGAAGCCGGATAATCCGGCGGCGGCCAGCGCCGCCGGAAACATGCGTAACAGAAGTCGCACGAAGTCACTCCGATCAGACCGATTTCGGTTCGACGAACATCCTGCCCTTCATCTCCATATGCATGGCGTGGCAGAACCAGGAGCAATAATACCAGTAGACGCCTGGCTTGTCGGCCGTGAAGGTCACCGACGCGGTGGCCATCGGCCCGATCTCCATGTTGATGCCGTAGTTGACGATGCAGAACCCGTGCGTCAGGTCTTCGACCGCGTCGATGTTGGTGACGAAGACGGTCACTTCGTCACCTTGCTTGACCTGGAACTGATCGAGTCCGTAGGCCGGCGCGGTCGAAGTCATATAGACCCGCACCTTGTTGCCGTCGCGGATCACCTTGGAATCCGCCTCGAGGTTGATGCCGTCGGCCTTGGCCTGCTTGACCGCATCCGCAAAGATCGGATCCGCGCGGTCATAGATCGAGACGGGGTTGATCTTGGAGCGGTGGACGATGGTCGCGTCATGCGGCTCGGCGAAGCTCGGGCCGTCATGCACGAGCTTCATCTGATCGCCCGAGATGTCGATCAGCTGATCGTTCTCCGGCTTGAGCGGGCCGACGTTCAGGAAGCGGTCCTTCGAGAACTTGTTCAGCGAGATGAGCCATTTTCCATCCGCCTCCTTGGTCTGGCCCATCGAGGTGTGGTTGTGGCCCGGCTGATAGTGCACGTCGAGCTTCTGGAGGATGGGATTGACCTTCTCGCCCTTGAAGGCGCGCTTGGCGAGGTCGATGTTCCACTTGCAGACCTGGCTGTCGAGGAAAAGGGTGGTGTAGGCGTTGCCCTTGCCGTCATAGGCCGTGTGCAGCGGGCCGAGGCCAAGCTCCGGTTCTGCAACGACAACGTCGCGCGGCTTGATCTTGTCATCGAACAGGTCGTCGAATTTGCGGACGTCCATCACAGTCACGGTGGGCGAGAGCTTTCCGGCCGCCACGATGTGGATGCCGTCCGGAGCGGTGTTCATGCCATGCGGATTGTTCGAGACCGGAACGTAGCGGGTGTAGGCCGAACCCTTGCGGCCGTCGATCACGGGCACGCCGTTCATCTCCTTGAAGTCGCCCTTCTTCACGGCCTCTTCGATCCGCTTGATGTTGAAGATGACGACCCAGTCCTGTTCGCTGGCGGTCATTTCCGCGAGAGTGACGCCTTCCTCACCGTTGTAGCAGGTCGCAAAGCAGTACTTGCCCTGGTAATCGGCATCGACATTGTCGAGGTTGCCGCTGACGATCACCTGCCAGGCTACCTTCATCGTGTCGCCGTCGATCGCACTGAAGATCGAGCGATACTGCTTGGGATCGTCCAGGATCTTGCCGTCATTGGGCAGCGGCACGCCATCCTCGCCGTTGGCGAAGACATAGCCCGTGCGCGGATATTTCTGCAGGCGGAGGCCGTGAACGGTGTGCTGGTTCGGCAGTTCGATGATCTTGTCGCACTTCATGATGTCGAGCCGCACCCGCGCGACGCGGCTATTGGCCTTGTCGTTCATGAAGGCATAGCGACCGTCATAGGTGCCGTCCGTGAACGAAATGTGCGGGTGGTGGAGGTCGCCGTTCAGGTAGGTGCCGCCGCGGTTCTTCAGGAACTCGCGGGTCGCAGGTTGCATCCCCTCGGTCAGAACCTTGATGCTTTCGTTGGTCTGCCCCCAGCCGGTCGCGCTGCAGCGATTGAAAACCGGAACGCGCATCAATTCGCGCATCGAGGGAAGGCCGACGACCCGCATCTCTCCGGACTGGCCGCTGGAGAAGAACACGTAATATTCGTCGAGCTCGCCGGGCGCGACCTCGGTCTTGTGAACGGCCGGCCGGGCTGCCGGTGCTTTCGGCGCGGCATTCTTGGTCTGCGCGTCCGCAGGCGCGACGAATCCGCCGTCCTTCAGCATCACTCCGCCGGCAAGGCCCACGCCCGCTGCGGCCGCCGTCGTTCCGAGCACGGTTCGTCGGCTGACGCCCTTGGTTTTTTCGTTTTCACTCATGATTGCCTCCTCGGCTTCGGGTTCAGTTTGGGGGTGGAGAGAGGACTGCCGATGCGGCAACGGGCTTGCCACCGGCGGTAATGACGGTCGCGGGACCCTTGCCGCCGGAGCGCATCGAGGGCGACGACATCGCCGCGAACTTCTCGCGCTTGAGCCGCACCTGGATCATGTGCGGGCAGCGGTGGTCGTCGTAATAGAGTTCCTGACAATGCATGCAGTAGATGCATTCGTTGACGTTGATGTGCCCCTCGGGATGGATCGACTGCACCGGGCATTCCTTGGCGCAGCGCTGACACGGCGAGCCGCATTCTTCCCAGCGGCGCAGCCATTCGAACGTCCGCATGCGCCCGGGAATCGCGAGCGCCGCGCCGAGCGGACAGAGGTAGCGACAGAAGAAGCGCTCGATGAAGAGGCCGATGACGAGCAGGGCGACTGCATAGGCCACGAACGGCCAGCTTCGTGAGAATTTCAGGATGATCGCGGTCTTGAACGGCTCGACCTCGGCAAATCGCTCGGCCATCTCGACGGAGTAGAGCGACAGCCCGAACAGTCCGAGAAAGATGATGTACTTGATCGGCCATAGCCGTTCATGCAGTCCCCACGGCACCGTTATTTGCGGCACCTTCAGCCATTTCGCAGCCGTGTTGGTGAGCTCCTGCAGTGCGCCAAAGGGACACAGCCAACCGCAGAACGGTCCGCGCCCCCAGAACAGGAGCCCGCCGGCCGTCGCCGCCCATAGAATGAAGATCAGCGGCGCGGCGAGGAAGAATTCCCAGTGGAAGCCGGTCACCAGCGCGTTGGTGAAGGTGACGACGTTGACGACGGAGAGCTGCGCGTTGGCGTACCAGCCGAGCCAGACCAGAACGAAGGCGAGATAGCCCCGCCGCACCCAGGTGTAGAGCACCGGGCGGCGCACCAAGAGGTTTTGGAAGAAGAAGACGCCGGTGAGGGCGGCCAGCATGAAGGCGGTGATGGCGATCGAGACCGTGCTCGATCGCCAGATCCGCATCCAGAGTGGCTCGTCCGCCTCCGCCGGCGGGGCGGCCGCGACGGCTGCCTGCGAGGGCGGAGGCGCTGCGCTCTCTGGCACGGTCACGGCCCGCTGCTCGCGGCGTATGTAGCTATCGGGCAGGATGTAGTTGACGTCGAAGGTCAGGAACGCCTTGTCGCGGCCGCCGAGGCTGCGCTGCACCAGGAGCTGAAGCTGCCACGGCTGCGTTGGATCCAGCGTGAACTCGGGAGGCGTGACGAACAGCGCGACTTCCCTGAACTCCGGCGCGCCGACCGCGTCCAGCGCACCAAGGCGGGTATGGTTCCGGTCGCGGAAGCGGGTGCTGTTGCCTTCCTGCAGGATTTCGATCCGATCGAAGATACCACCGCGCACATAGGCCGAGCCCTTGAAGGAGTAGGGGCCGTTGCCGGCGACGATGATCGCCTGCTGTCCGGGCTTAAGGCCCTCCTTCAAGCGTCGATAGCCATCCTCGCCAAGGAGGCTGCGGCCGATCGTGGGCGCACTCGCGAGGGCGACGTAAAGATCGATGAAGGTGTCGTTCGCGTCACCCGGTTCGGGATATTGAGTCGCCGCCGCGCTGCCGGATTTTGCAAAGGCGTCGTTGATGTCGCCGATCCCGAGATGAAGCCGGCGGATCGAACCGTCGCCGACGAGGCTCTCCCAGTCGCGGACTTCGCTGTGTTCGAGATCCAGCGTCTTGATGGCGGGGGGCAGGGCAGCTGAAACCGCCGCGCCGTTGCCGCCGCCAACACGGCCGCTTCGGATCAGCTTGGACGCCGCACGAACGATGCTGTCGCCCATCACCAGCACGGTGACGGTTGCGCCGCTGACGATGTCGACCTGCGGTGGCCTCTCGGCACCACTTGCGACCGGCTTCATGTCCTTGCCGATCAGCGCGTTCACGGCAGCGATGATGCGCGCCTCGGGAATGCCGACCAGCACGATCGGCTCCTTGTGATCGAGGAGCTTGATGCCGGTGATGACGCCGTTGGGGTCGATTCCAGCCAGCAAGTGAATCGGTTTGCCGGAGTAGCCGACGGTGTTGGCGAAGTCGGAGTTCAGGAACACGAAACCTTGGAGCTGGTCACCACGATAGACGGGCACGATGGGCGGATCGCCCTGCGGAGGTCCGAAGCGCTCGGCGCTTGGGAAGAAGTCAGCAGGCGATGTTTTGGAAAGATAACCCGCAAGATTTCCTGCGGCGCATGCGGGTTCGAGCCACAGCGTTGCACAGATCGCAAAGAGGACGGCGAGCAACGGGCCGCCGAGCCAATCGTTTGCGGTTGCGGAACAACTCCGGGCCATGAGCACCACAGGTGGAACAGCCGCCCCAAACGAGGACAGCTTTTCATTCGATTTCGAAAGTTTGATGTCCCGGGATCGCCGCTGACGCCGGGTTGGCAGGCTCATTGCCTGAGCCGAATTGACTCGCGTCAATACAGCCTTGTTAGTATCCGGACACGATGCCTCATTGCGCTGGATCAAACAGCGAAGGAATTCGGCAATGCCTCTGCTTCGAAAGGCTCTCCTGGGAGCCGAGCCGACCGGTACCTTGCAGTCGCTTGATGAGCTGTTCGCGCTCGCGCATGCCATGGAACAGGAGGCCGCGAACAGGTACAGCGGATTTGCCGATGAGATGCGTCGGCAGACCAAGAACGACTTGGCGGCGGTATTCACCCAACTCGCAGCCGCGGAACGCGAGCACGTCGACAGCGTCGCACGATGGTCGCAATCGCGCTGCGGCAAGGATCCGGATCCTGCGCTGGTGCGCTGGGAAGCGCCCGAGACCTTCGATGCAGAGACCGCCGCTGAGGTGAACACCTCCCGGCTTTTGACGCCGTACCGCGCGTTAGCGATGGCAGTGCGCAATGAGGAACGGGCCTTCGCATTCTGGTCCTACCTGGCGGCCTATTCCCGGGATCCTGAAGTCAAGAAGGCGTCCGAGGCCATGGCAAGGGAGGAACTCGGCCATGTCGCCGCGCTGCGGAAGGAGAGGCGGCGCGCATATCGCCACGAACACGAACGGAGCCGTGCCGAGACGTCGGCGGAGCCTCGACCGCCGCATATCGACGCGCAGCGGCTCGAGCTCCGCCTGGCCGCGCAACTTGCCGAGATGGAACCACGCCTGGGCGGGCCAGCGGCGGTCCGGATAAGGGGCATTCGCCAACAGGCAATCGAGATGGCCGACGCCGCCGTGGGTGCGGGAAGCTTTCCGGCGCCCTTGGAGCGCAAAGGCCCATTGGAGGTCGCCGAAGCGCTCGTCGACGGCTACCTCGAAGGCGCCGAACGGGCGACCGATGCGGCCCACCTCGAACGCCTGCAGCGACTGGCAGAGCAAGCGATCTCGAGATTGGCTTGGCTCCGATCGCTGTCGGCGGCGTAACGCGCTTGCGGCAATCGTGGCTATGGGTGCCCTCGATCGCATGGCGGCTTGTCCGAAGGACAGTGGCCGGCAGGCCGTCGAAAGCGTCCCAGACGGAATCTCAGGGTGGGCCTCGATGCGATGCGAGCGGTCGGATGCCGTCGCCAGAGCAAAATCCACAATTCGCATAAGGTATATTATGGAATATATTTATGTACAATGAAATCAATCATTTGGGCGGAATTGCTGACATCCGACCTTCGCCAAAGCCCGTATCTCCGTCTGCGCGTCGGCCGTCGTCTTAGCTCTTGACGTCTACTGTGCATGGGGTTGTTTTTCAGATTTTGAAACGGGTCGAGGTCTGCGAAAGCCGATATTGCCGTGACCTTGTCCGGCTGCAATAAGCGAGGCATCCGCGAGATCGCAGATGACCCTAAGGCGGACCGCCCGTATAGGTTTGCATCTCAGAACAACAACAAACCTTCCGAGGAAGCAGACCCATGGTCCTTTCCACGCGCTATTCCCGACGCACGCTTCTCAAGGCTTCCGCCGCGACCGCGGTCCTGGGCGGCCTCGGTGCGCCCCATGTGGCCCGCGCCCAGAGCGCCGAGTTCACCTACAAGTACGCCAATAACCTGCCCGACACCCATCCGCTCAACGTCCGTGCCAAGGAGATGGCGGCGGCGATCAAGACCGAGACAGGCGGCAAGTTCGACCTGCAAATCTTCCCGAACAATCAGCTCGGCTCCGACACCGACATGCTGAGCCAGATCCGCTCCGGCGGCGTCGAGTTCTTCACGCTGTCCGGCCTGATCCTGTCGACCCTGGTGCCGGCGGCGTCCATCAACGGCATCGGCTTCGCGTTCCCGGACTACGACACGGTCTGGAAGGCCATGGACGGCGATCTCGGCGCCCATGTCCGCGGCGAGATCAAGAAGGCCGGCCTCGAGGTCATGGACAAGATCTGGGACAACGGCTTCCGCCAGACCACGTCGTCGACCAGGCCGATCGCCGGGCCTGACGATCTCAAGGGCTTCAAGATCCGCGTGCCGGTGTCGCCGCTGTGGACCTCGATGTTCAAGGCGTTCGATGCCGCGCCCGCCTCGATCAATTTCAGCGAGGTTTATTCCGCACTCCAGACCAAGATCGTCGAGGGCCAGGAGAACCCGCTGGCCATCATCTCGACCGGCAAGCTCTACGAGGTGCAGAAGTACTGCTCGCTGACCAACCACATGTGGGACGGATTCTGGTTCCTGGCCAACCGCAGAGCCTGGGAAAAGCTGCCGCAGGACGTGCGCACCGTCGTCGCCAGGAACATCAATGCCGCCGCCGTTAGGGAGCGTGAAGATACCGCCAAGCTGAACGCCAACCTGCAGCAGGAGCTCGCGGGCAAGGGCCTGGCCTTCAACCAGCCGGCCATCGCGCCGTTCCGCGACAAGCTGCGCTCCGCCGGCTTCTATGCCGAATGGAAGGGCAAATATGGCGATCAGGCTTGGGAGCTTCTGGAGAAAGCCGTCGGCAAGCTGTCGTAGCGCATTGGGGCCGTCGAGGTCGGTATCAGATGGCTCACGTCGAGATCGAGGTGACCGAAGCGGTGGGCGAGGTGACGTTGCAGTCCCCTCGCCGACCTTCGCTGCTGGCCTCAGTTGAGCGCGTGCTTGGCCTCGTCGTCGAAATCCCGACGGCGATCCTGGTGGTCGCCGAGATCGTGATCCTGTTTGCCGGGGTGGTCGCACGCTATGGCCTGCACCGGCCGCTGATCTGGTCGGACGAGCTCGCCTCGATCCTGTTCCTGTGGCTCGCCATGCTGGGCGCGGCGGTTGCGTTCCGCCGCTCCGAGCACATGCGCATGACGGCGGTCGTCGCCAACGCCAGGCCGGCGATGCGGGCCTATCTCGATCTGGTCGCGACCTCCGCGGCCCTGGCGTTCCTGATCCTGATTGTGTGGCCGGCCTGCGACTACGCCTATGAAGAAAGCTACATCACGACGCCGGCGCTGCAGATCTCCAATATGTGGCGCGCCGCCGCGCTGCCGGCCGGCATCGGCCTGATGGCGGCCTTTGCCCTGCTGCGGCTCGCGCGCGCCGCCGACCACCGCATGGTTGCGGCCGCCGTGCTGTCGGTTGCGGTCGTGATCGGCCTGTTCTGGCTGGCCGAGCCATTGCTGCGACCGCTCGGCAATCTCAACCTCATCATCTTCTTCGTCGGCGTCGCCGGCTTCTGCGTCTTTGCCGGGGTTCCCATTGCGTTCGGCTTTGGTCTTGCGATCTACGGCTATCTCGCGCTGACCACGCGCACGCCGGTCATGGTGCTGGTCGGGCGCATGGACGAGGGCATGAGCCACCTCATCCTGCTTTCCGTGCCGCTGTTCGTGTTTCTGGGGTTACTGATCGAGATGACCGGCATGGCGCGGGCCATGGTGGCGTTCCTGGCAAGCCTGCTCGGCCATATCAGGGGCGGCCTGCATTACGTGCTGGTCGGCGCGATGTACCTCGTCTCCGGCATCTCTGGCGCCAAGGCGGCCGACATGGCGGCAGTCGCGCCCGTGCTGTTCCCGGAGATGAAAGAGCGCGGCGCCAAGCCCGGCGATCTCGTCGCGCTGCTGGCGGCCACCGGCGCCCAGACCGAGACCATCCCGCCCAGCCTCGTGCTGATCACGATCGGCTCAGTCACGGGCGTCTCGATCGCCGCCCTCTTCACCGGCGGCCTCCTGCCCGGCGTCGTGCTCGCCGTCACGCTCTGCATGCTGGTGTGGTGGCGCTACCGCCACGAGGACATGAGCCACGTCCGCCGCGCGACGGCATCCGAGATCGGCAAGACCTTCGTCGTCGCCCTGCCCGCGCTCGCGCTGCCCTTCGTGATCCGCTATGCCGTGGTCGAGGGCATCGCGACCGCGACCGAAGTCTCCACCATCGGCATCGTCTATGGCGCCCTCGTGGGCCTTCTGATCTACCGCCGCTTCGACTGGCGGCGGCTGTTTCCGATGCTCGTCGAGACCGCCGCGCTGTCGGGTGCGATCCTCCTGATCATCGGCACGGCGACCGGCATGGCCTGGGGCCTGACCCAATCCGGCTTCTCGCGCTCGCTGGCTGCAGCCATGACGGGATTGCCGGGCGGGGCTGCGACCTTCATCGCCGTGTCGATCCTGGCCTTCACCATCCTCGGCAGCGTGCTGGAGGGCATCCCGGCGATCGTGCTGTTCGGACCGCTGCTGTTTCCGATCGCCCGCGCCGTCGGCGTGCACGAGGTGCACTACGCCATGGTGATCATTCTCGCCATGGGTATCGGGCTATTCGCCCCGCCCTTCGGCGTCGGCTATTATGCCGCCTGCGCCATCGGGCGCGTCGATCCGGCCGAAGGCATCAGGCCGATCTGGGGCTATCTGCTGGCGCTGCTGGTGGGATTGATCATCGTCGCGATCTTTCCCTGGATCTCGATCGGATTTCTTTGATGCGGTTAAAGGAGGGTGTCGATGAGCGAGCGACAGAATCCGTACAATATCGGCCTCGACAAGACGCAAGCCAACTATGTGCCGCTGAGCCCGCTGAGCTTCCTCGCGCGCAGCGCCGCGGTCTATCCCGATCACGTCAGTACGGTCTATGAAGGCCGCAGCTTCACCTGGGCTCAGACCTATGAGCGCTGCCGGCGGTTCGCCTCGTGGCTTTCGAGCAAGGGCATCGGCGTCGGCGACACCGTCGCGGCGATGCTGCCGAACATTCCCGCGATGAACGAGGCGCACTTCGCGGTGCCCATGACCGGCGCCGTGCTCAACGCGCTCAACATCCGCCTCGATGCGCCTTCGATCGCGTTCCAGCTCGATCATGGCGGCGCGAAAATCATCCTGGTCGATCCAGAGTTTTCAGGCGTCATCACTGCGGCCCTGGCGCAGATGACCGGCCCCAAGCCGCTGGTGGTCGACGTCGACGATGCATCGTTCAAGGGCGGCACCCGCATCGGCGAGATCGAATACGAGGCAGCCGTCGCCGAAGGCGATCCAAGCTTCGCGCCGATCACGCCGAGCGATGAATGGGACGCGATTGCGCTGAGCTACACCTCGGGCACGACGGGCAATCCCAAGGGCGTCGTCACCCATCATCGCGGCGCCTATCTGAACGCCGTCAGCAACATCCTCGCCGGCAATCTCGGCCAGCATCCGGTCTATCTCTGGACGCTGCCGATGTTCCACTGCAACGGCTGGTGCTTTCCCTGGACCATTGCGGCGGCCGCCGGCATCAATGTCTGCCTGCGCAAGGTCGAGCCGACCAGGATCTTCGAGCTGATCAAGCAACACGGCGTCACCCATATGTGCGGCGCGCCGATCGTCTACAACACGCTGATCAACGCGCCCGATGCACCAAAGGGCGATGCGGCCCGCCGCGTCGTCGGCCTGATCGCGGGCGCCGCGCCGCCGGTCGCGGTGCTGGAAGGCGCCGAAAGCATCGGCATCAAGCTGACGCACGTCTACGGCCTGACCGAGGTCTACGGCCCCGCCTCGGTCTGCGCCGAGCAGCCGGGCTGGGATGACCTGCCCGCCGCCGAGCGCGCGCGCATGAAGCGCCGGCAGGGCGTGCCCTACCCGCTGCAGGAAAGCGTCACCGTGATCAACCCGCAAACGATGCAGCAGGTGCCGCGCGACGGCGAGACGATCGGCGAGGTCATGTTCCGCGGCAACATCGTGATGAAGGGCTACCTGAAGAACGAGAAGGCGACCAGGGAAGCTTTCGAAGGCGGCTGGTTCCACACCGGCGATCTCGGCGTGCTCGACGAGCACGGCTACGTCATCATCAAGGATCGCTCCAAGGACATCATCATCTCCGGGGGCGAGAACATTTCCTCGGTCGAGGTCGAGGACATCCTCTACAAGCACCCGGCCGTGCTGTTCGCGGCCGTGGTGGCAAAGCCCGATCCGAAATGGGGTGAAGTGCCCTGCGCCTTCGTCGAACTGAAAGAGGGCGCCAGTGCCAGCGAGGCGGATATCATCGCCTTCTGCCGCAGCCAGATGTCCGGCTTCAAGACGCCGAAGGCGGTCGTGTTCGGGCCGATCCCGAAGACGTCCACGGGCAAGATCCAAAAGTTCCTGCTGCGCAACGAAGTCGGCTCGGTGAAGGCGATCTCGGCCTGACCAGCGGCCAAAGAAGCTTCCGCCCGCCTGCGGCGGGTGGAAGCTCTCTCATCCTCACATCTTCTTGTAGGCGTCGAGCACCGCCTGACCGTCGGCCCCTGCCTTCTTAAGCCAGTCGGCCGTGAGCTGGTCGCCGATCTTCTGGAAGCCGGCCTTCAGTGCCGGGCTCGGCGGCTCGACAGTCATGCCTTTGGCCTTGAGCTGACCGAGGTACCAATTGGCCTTCTCTTCCCAAGCCTTCCAGCCGCGCGTCTCCGCGGTGGCGGCGGCCTTCAGGATGGCCTCCTGGGTCGGCTTGTCGAGCGCCTCGAACGCAGCCTTGTTGACGAAAGTGTAGTTCTTCGGAATCCAGGCCTGCACGTCATAGAAGTATTTGAGCGACTCCCACGCCTTCGAATCGTAGCCGGTGCCGCCCGACGACATGAAGGAGTTCACCACGCCGGTCGCCAACGCCTGTGGCAGTTCCGCAGCCTGGATCGTGACCGATTGCGCGCCGACCAGTTCGCCGATCCGCGCGGTCCCGACATTGTAGGCGCGCCACTTCAGACCCTTCATGTCCTCGATCGTGGCCAGCGGCTTGTTGACGTAGACGCCCTGCGGTGCCCACGGCACCACGAACAGCAGCTTGAGACCTTGCGCGTCGAGCTTCTTGGCGATCGCAGGCTTGGAGGCCTGATACAGCTTCGTCGCCTCGGGGAAGCTGGTCGCGAGGAACGGCACGACGTCGACGCCGAAGATCGGGTCTTCGTTCTCGTGGATCGACAGCAGCACCTCACCCATCTGCGCCTGCCCGGTCACCACGGCGCGCTTGATGTCGGGGGCCTTGAACAGCGAGGCGCCCGGATGAACCGTGATCTGGAGCTTGCCCGAGGTGGCGGCTTCGACGTCCTTGGCGAACGCGACCAGGTTTTCGGAGTGCGGATTGTCCGCAGGATACGCTGCCGGCAGGTTCCATTTGGTCTGAGCCAAGGCAGGTGTCGCGGCCAGCACAACGCCAGCAATCAAAGATGCGTGGAATAAACGAGACATCATCGGACTTCTCCTCACAGTCGATCTAGAGAACGGGTACGCTCAGTCTGGGAAAGCGAGCTTCGGCAGGAACGTCACGATCTGCGGATACTCCGTGATGATGAAGACCGCAGCGAGCAATAGCACGAAGAACGGGAAGGCCGCCCGCGCGACCGTGAACGTATCGCGGCCGCTCATGTTCTGGAGCACGAACAGGTTGAACCCCACCGGCGGCGTGATCTGCGCCATTTCGACGTGGATGATCAGATAGACGCCGAACCAGACCAGGTCGAGGCCGGCCTGCCTGACCATGGGCAGCACGATGACAGCGGTCAGAACGATCATCGAGATGCCGTCGATCAGGCAACCCAGGATGATGTACATGATGCTCAGATACAGCGCCAGCATGCTCGGCGTGAGCTGCTGGCCCTGGACCCAGGTGGCGAGCGCGGCCGGAATCCCCGTATAGGCCATCGCCGCCGTGGTGTAGGCCGCGCCTGCCAGGATCAGCATGA
The DNA here is from genome assembly GCF_020193895.1 of Bradyrhizobium sp. NBAIM14. NCBI lineage: Bacteria > Pseudomonadati > Pseudomonadota > Alphaproteobacteria > Hyphomicrobiales > Nitrobacteraceae > Bradyrhizobium > Bradyrhizobium sp. NBAIM14. The sequence continues at coordinate 240,189 of NZ_JADYVQ010000008.1, forward strand.
TCATGCAGGTCAGGCGCGTCGCGCTCATGATGCTCTCGAGGAAGTTCTTGCGCGTGAGCGTGCCGCTCCACCAAGCCAGCAGCAGCGCGCCGGAAACGCCCCAGGCCGCGCACTCCGTCGCCGTCGCAAAGCCGAGAACGAGTGACAGGAATACCGCCAGGATCAGCAGCAGGCAGGGCGCGAGCTTGGCGGACTCGCGCAGCTTCTGCCGGAGCGGCATCGGCGGATCGCGCGGCGGAACCTTTGTCGGGTTGAGCAGCGACCAGATGATGATGTAGCCGGAATAGAGCGCGATCACGAGCAATCCCGGCAGGAAGCCGCCGAGAAACACTTGAAGCACGGAGACGTTCGCCGTGACGGCATAGACCACCATCGGAATCGACGGCGGGATCAGCAGGCCGAGCGTGCCCGAGCCCGCCAGCGATCCGAGGCTCAGGCCCTTGTCATAGCCGCGCTTGTCGAGCTCCGGCAGCGCGATCTTGCCGATCGTCGCGCAGGTCGCCGCCGACGAACCCGACACCGCCGCGAAGATGCCGCAGCCGATCACGTTCACATGTGTCAGCCGTCCCGGCAGCCACTGCACCCAGGGCGACAGGCCGCGGAACATTTCCTCCGACAATTTGGTGCGGAAGAGAATCTCTCCCATCCAGATGAACAACGGCAGGGCCGCCAGCGTCCAGGATGAGCTCGCGCTCCAGGTGGTGGTCGCAAGCACGGTGCCGAGCGGCAGGCTCGTGGTGAGCGCCATCGCCACGAAGCCGACCAGCCCGAGCGAGACCGCGATCCAGACGCCGCTTCCCAGCAGCAGGATCATGACGCCGAGCAGGACGAACGACAGCTCGATCATGCCGAGACTGGCCATGGTCAGCCCCCACCGCCCTGCGAGATGCGTTCGACGAACTCTTCCGGAGTTTCGTCGGGCGAGCCCTTCTCGTAGCTCGGACGGTTGCCGCCGATGACGTTGACCATCTCGTCGATCAGCGCGATCGACAGGATCACGAGGCCGCCGGCGAAGCCGAGCTGGGGAATCCAGAGCGGAAGCGCGACCACGCCCTGCGCCACGTCGTTGAAGCGCCAGGAATCGTAGGTCATCTGCACAGCATGACGGGTGAAGTAGAGAATGAAGGCAGCGGCAATGCCGAGCGCCACGACCTCCGCGATCTGCTTGGTCCGCCCGTGCAAGCGCTCCAGCAACAGGCCGACGCGGATCATCTCTCCGCGCTTGAAGGTGTGAGCGAGGCCGAGGAACGCCATCGCCGCCATGCACCAGGACGCAAAATCATCGCCGGCGGGAATGTTGAGCGCAAACTGGCGCCCGACCGACATCACCATCATGATTGCGAAGATCGCGACCAGGAAGACGCCCGCGGCATAGCCCGCGCCGAGATAGAGGAGGTCCAGCGCGCGTCGTACCGGTCCCTGAGTCGCTACATCGTCCTCTGCCAACGCGATCCCCATCCTCACACGATGCGACTCGACGGACCGATAGCATCCGACTGCCGGTCCTGTTTGAATATCGCCCTGCCCAACGCCTGTCTTTCAGACGTTAGATCAACATGATGGGGCCGGTGCAAGCAAGGTCTATGCCGGCTGGCAGGAGAATTTCCACCGCGGGTTTAGTGCGTCTCGAGCCGCAGCCCGTCATAGGCCGGCACCACGCCAGGGGGCAGCGACTGCCGGATAACCTCATAATCGACGTCGGCGGTCATGTTGGTGATGACCGCGCGCTTCGGCTTGAAGCGCTCGATCCAGGACAGCGCGTCGTTAATGCTGAAATGGCTGACATGGCCGGTGTAGCGCAGGCCGTCGACGATCCAGAGATCGAGATTTTCCAGCGCCCCCCAGCTCTCGCGCGGGATATCATTGAGATCAGGCGTGTAGGCCGCATCCCCGATGCGGTAGCCGAGCGCGGGGATGTTGCCGTGCTGCACCAGAAAGGCGGTCATCGTCACCGCGCCGCCCTTCCCCAGAATGGTCTGGCTTTCTCCCGCCTCGATCGAATGCCGCGTCAGGATCGGCGGATAATCGCTGCCCTCGGGCGAGATGAAGCAATAGGAGAACCGCGACAGGATGTCCTTGGCGGTCGACTGGTTGAAATAGGTTGGAATGCGCCGGCGCATGTGCATGACGACCGAGCGCAGATCATCCATGCCGTGGGTTCTGGTCGGCATGTTCGTGCGTCAGGAACACCGCGTCGATGTGGTCGACATTGGTCGAGAGCAATTGTTCGCGCAGGTCCGGCGAGGTGTCGATCACGATGCGTGTCGTGCCGTGCTCGGACGTCCGTTCGACCAGCAGCGAGCAGCGGCGACGGCGGTTCTTGGGATTGTTGGGATCACAGGCGCCCCAGCCGAGCGCCGGGCGCGGCACGCCGGCGGAGGAGCCGCAGCCCAGGATCGTCAGCGTCAGCGTCATGTGGCTCCCAGTCTCAAGCTTTCACCTTCGAGAACAGGCGGAAGAAGTTCTCGCTGGTCTGGCGCGAGATCTCGTCAACGGACACGCCCCGCGTCTCGGCGAGCACTCTTGCGACCTCGACCACGTAGGCCGGCTCGTTGCGCTTGCCCCGAAACTTGCCGGGCGCAAGGTAAGGCGAGTCCGTTTCAATTAGAATACGGTCGGAGGGCAGTTCGGCTGCGAGCGCGCGTAAGGCCTCCGATTTCTTGAAGGTCAGGATTCCCGTGAAGCCGATATAGAGCCCGAGCGACACCGCCGTCAGCGCCAGCTCGCGCCCGCCCGTGTAACAGTGCAGGACGGCGCGAAATGATCCCTTCGCGGCCTCCTCTTCCAGGATGCGCGCGCAGTCCTCGTCGGCGTCGCGGGTGTGGATCACCAGCGGCAGGCCGGTGGCACGGGCAGCGGCGATGTGGGAGCGAAAGCCCCTTGCCTGCGCTTCCGGCGAGCCGTTGTCGTAGAAATAGTCGAGCCCGGCCTCGCCGAGCGCGACGACCTTTGGGTGCTGGGTCAGCGCAATCAGCTCATCCGGCGCGATGCCGTCCTCCTCGTCCGCATGATGCGGATGGGTGCCGACCGAGCAATAGACGTCGTCATAGCGCTCCGCGATGGCGAGCAGGTCCTGCAGCCGCCGGACCCGCGTCGAGATCGTGACCATGCGGGCGATCCCGGCGGCTCGCGCCCGCGACACGATACCGTCGAGATCTTCCGCAAAGTCCGGAAAATCCAGATGGCAATGACTGTCGACCAGCATCGTGCGAACGCCTTCAGGCCGCCGGCTCGACGTAGCGCGGGAACGCCGGCATCGGCGCCGGCAGCGTCGAACCGGGCGCGATGCGCTTGGCGCCGCCGAGCATGTCAAAATTGCGCTCGGCTTCGGGGATGCCGAGGCTGTCGAGCAGCTTGCCGGAGGCGGTCGGCATCGCGGGCTGAGCCAGGATCGCAATCTGACGCACGACTTCGGCGGTGACGTAGAGCACCGTCTTCTGCCTGGCCGGATCCGTCTTGGCGAGCGCCCACGGCGCTTCACCCGCAAAATAGCGGTTGGCCTCCGCGACCACGGCCCAGACGGCGTTGAGCCATTGATGAATCTGCTGCGTCGCCATGGCTTCACGCGAGGCAGCGATCATGCCGTCGGCCATCGCCAGGATCGCCTTGTCGTTGTCGCTGAACTCGCCGGGCTCGGGCAGCACGCCGCCGAGCTGTTTTGCGATCATCGACAGCGAGCGCTGCGCGAGATTGCCGAGATCGTTGGCGAGATCGGCGTTGATGCGCGCGACAATCGCCTCGTGATTGTAGTTGCCGTCCTGGCCGAACGGCACCTCGCGCAAGAAGAAGTAGCGCAACTGGTCGACGCCGTACTGGTCGGCGAGGTTGAAGGGATCGACAGTGTTGCCGACCGACTTCGACATCTTCTCGCCCCTGTTGAACAGGAAGCCGTGGGCATAGACCCGTTTCGGCAGCGGGATGCCCGCCGACAAAAGGAAGGCCGGCCAATACACCGCATGGAAGCGGATGATGTCCTTGCCGATGACGTGCACGTCGGCCGGCCAATAGCGCCAGTTCTTGTCGCTCTCATCGGGGAAACCGACGCCGGTGATGTAGTTGGTCAACGCATCGACCCAGACATACATCACGTGCTCTTCGTCGCCGGGCACCTTCACGCCCCAATCGAACGTGGTGCGCGAGATCGAGAGATCGCGCAGGCCGCCCTTGACGAAGCTCACCACCTCGTTCTTGCGCGAGTCCGGCCCGACGAAGTCGGGCTGATCCGCATAGAGCTTGAGCAGCTTGTCCTGGTACTCCGACAAGCGGAAGAAATAGCTCTTCTCCTCCACCCATTCCACCGGCGTGCCCTGCGGCCCCAAGCGCACGCCATCGTCGTTCACACGCGTCTCGTCCTCGGCGTAATAGGCCTCGTCACGGACCGAGTACCAGCCCGAATAGGTGTCAGCGTAGATGTCGCCGTTCGCTTCCATGCGGCGCCAGATCTCCTGGCTGGAACGGTGATGCTGCTCCTCGGTGGTGCGGATGAAGCGGTCGAACGACACGTCCAGGCGCTCGTCCATCTCTCTGAAGCGGCCGGCATTGCGCGTCGCGAGCGCGGCGGTGGACATGCCTTCGTTCGCCGCCGTCTGAATCATCTTCTGACCGTGCTCGTCGGTGCCGGTCAAAAAGAACACATCCTTGCCGTCGAGCCGCGCAAAGCGCGCCAGCGCGTCGGTCGCGATCGCCTCATAGGCATGACCGATATGCGGGCTACCGTTGGGATAGGCGATCGCGGTGGTGATGTAGAAGATGTTGTCGCGCGCGGCGGCAACCGCAGGCGCGGCAACGTGCGCAGAAGCGACGGGCTTCGGTGAACGAGGAGCCTTTGGCTTCGGCGCCCTTGGCTTCTCAGGCGTCACGACGGGAGTCGGTGCGGCGGTCACGGCAGGCGCAGCCGCATTTTTCGCGACCTTCTTCGCCGGAGCCTTGGCCGGCTTTTTGGCAGCTTTCTTCACCGCCTTCTTGGCGACGACCTGCTTCTTCGCGGCCTTCTTTGCGGCGCCCTTCTTCACGCTCTTCTTGACGGCAGCCTTCTTGGTCTTCTTGACCTTCTTGGCAGCTTTGGCCGCGCGCGCCTTGGCCTTTTTCGCGGCTTTCTTGACGGCCTTCTTCGCAGCCTTCTTGCCGCTCTTGCGTTTGACGGATTTCTTAGCTCGCGTTGCCACCACGAATTCCTTTACCGGCTTCTCGAATTTTGGAAACGGCTCGGCGTTCCGTTATTGTTTTGCGCATGATCTTTCGGAAAACCGCTGCGCACTTTTCCGGATCATGCTTTAGCGCGTTGCGTCCGCCAGCCAGCCGAACACCGAGAAAACCAAGGGCTTTCGCTCCAGATTGTAGGTTTCGGTGTCGCGCGCGGCGCGGACGATCTTTTCCCATACCTCAGCTAGCCGCGCAAGGCGCGGCAGGTTCTGGTTGGCATTGGCCTCATCCGCATGCAGGCGCTCCGCAATCCAGCGGTCGATGCCGTCGATGAAGGCCGCAAGCGCCACGCGGTCGCTGGTGCCGAGCGAATCGCCGAGCGTGTGCAATTCGCGCGGATCGACCTGCGGCAGGCGCGCGAGCAGCGCCGCCGTGCGCTGCTGAAGCTTCAGGGCCTCGCCACCGAGCAACGTCAGCGTCCGTGCGACGCTGCCCTCGGAGGCCTCGGCCGCCTCGCGCAGCGCGGCATCGTTCGGATCGAGCTCAGCCGCCGAAGCGGCGGCGCCGATCACATCGTTCGTGGTGAGCGGCCGCAGGCGCAGCTTGCGGCAGCGCGACTGGATCGTGGCGAGCACCCGCGCGGGCGCGTGGCTCACCAGCAGGAACAGCGATTGCTGCGGCGGCTCCTCCAAGATCTTCAGAAGCGCGTTGGCCGCGTTCGGATTGAGCTCGTCGACGGTGTCGACGATGCAGACGCGCCAGCCTTCGGCCGCGGCGGTCGAGCCGAAGAAACCGATCGTCTCGCGCGTCTCGTCCACGGTGATCACGGTGCGCATCACGCCGCGCTCGTTGGCGGTGCGCTCGAGCGTCAGCAGGCCGCCATGCGAGCCGGCCGCCACCTGCCGCGCCACGGCGTCGTCGTGATCGATCGCAAGGCTTTCGGCGCGCTGCACGGCCGGCGCCAGCGGCTGCGCATGGGTGAGCACGAAGCGCGCCATGCGATAGGCCAGCGTCGCCTTGCCGATCCCCTGTGGCCCGCCGATCAGCCAGGCATGCGGAATGCGTCCGCTGCGATAGGCATCAAGCAGCGCGGCCTCCGCCTCGCGATGGCCGAACAGCTGCGACGTCTCGCGCGGATGCGGTATGGCGGTTTCGCGCTCGGCCTGACGCGGGCTCATACCGACACCACTGACGCAGGCGTTGGCAGCAGGCGCTCGCGCAGCGCCGTCCAGATGCGCGCGGCGACCGTGTCCGGATCGGAATTGGCGTCGATCAGCACGCAGCGCGCGGGATCCTCCGCCGCGATCTTGCGATAGGCTTCGCGAAGGCCCTGGTGGAAGCTGAGCTTCTCGGCCTCGAACCGGTCCGGCGTGCCGCTGCCGCGGCGCGCGGCGGCGCGTTGCAGGCCGATCTCGACCGGCAAATCGAGGATGATGGTGAGGTCCGGCTTGAGGTCGCCGATCGTCACCCTTTGCATCGCGTTGATCAGGCCATCGGACACCTGGCCGAGGCTGCCCTGATACGCCCGCGTCGAGTCCGCGAAGCGGTCGCACAGCACCCAGACGCCCTGGCTCAGCGCCGGCTGGATCACCGTGCGGACATGGTCATCGCGCGCGGCGGCAAACAGCAGCGTCTCGGCCTCGGGGCCGAGCAGCTTGCCCATGCCCGACAGCACCAGATGACGCATGATTTCAGCGCCCGGCGAGCCGCCCGGCTCCCGCGTCACGCGGATGCGCAGCTTTGCCGCCTTGAGGCGGTCGGCGAGCTTCTTGATCTGGGTCGACTTGCCCGTGCCCTCGCCGCCTTCAAAGGTGATGAAGCGTCCCCGTCCGGACGGTCGCTGTGCAGCGCTCTCACTCATGATCAGAGCTTCTCGGCGCCTGCGCGGAACATGCCGATCACGAGCTCGCTGGCGCCGTCGATCGCGCGGCGCATGGTCGAGCCGGTGCCGATCGCCTCCGCGGCGTAGACCGGCGTCTCGACCGCGATGTTGCCGCTGCGCCAGACCCTGACCACGCCGACCCGCTGGCCGGCCTCGATCGGCGCGCGCACCGGGCCGCTATAGACGATGCGCGCAATCAGCTTGTCGCTGCCGTTCTTGTGCACCATCACCTTCACGGGCGTCTTGGCGATGAGCTTGACCGACCGGCTCTCGCCGCCGAACACCTTGGCGTAGCCGACGGGCTGCTCGGCTGCGATCAGGGTGCGGGTCTCGAAATTGCGAAAACCCCATTCCAGCATCTTCTTGGCTTCCGTGGCGCGGTCCTCGGGATCGTCAAGTCCGTTGACGACGACGATCAGCCGCGTGCCGTTCTGCACGGCGGAGCCGACCATGCCGTAGCCGCCTTCCTTGGTGTAGCCGGTCTTCAGGCCGTCAGCGCCTTCCATCGAATTGAGCAGCGGATTGCGGTTTTGCTGGCGGATCTTGTTCCAGGTGAACTCCTTCTCGCCGAACAGTTTGTAGAATTCGGGGAAGTCCAGGATGATGTGCCGGGCAAGCATGCCGAGCTCGCGCACCGTCATCTTGTTGCCGGGATCGGGCAGACCGCTGGAATTGGCGAAGGTCGACCTGGTCATGCCAAGCTCGCGGGCGCGCTTGGTCATGAAGTCGGCGGCAAAGATCCGCTCATTGCCCGCCATGGCTTCGGCCAGCGCGATGCAGGCGTCGTTGCCGCTCTGGATGATCGCGCCGCGCAGGAGATCGTCGACCGAGACCTTGCTGTTGATGGCGGCGAACATGGTAGAGCCGCCCGAGGGGGCCCCGCCTCTGCGCCAGGCATTCTCGCTGATCCGATACTCGTCGTTCAGCTTGATGTCGCCCTTCTTGATGGCATTGAAGACGACCTCCGCGGTCATCAGCTTCATCATGCTCGAGGGCGCGCGCAGCTCGTCGGCGTTCTTCTCGAACAGCACACTGCCCGAGGAGGCTTCGATCAGGATCGCGGTCGGGGCATCGCCGTCGAAGCCGGCATCTTCCGCTTTCTTGCCGCCCTGGACGCTCTGGTTGGCCGCAAGGAGCGCCCCGCCCCAGCCGATGGCCGCTGCCAAAACCGTCGCGATCAGCCCGCGTGCCAGCGTTCCGGCGGTGAGCCGGTTGCGACGAAGCAAAGGAAGACGAAGTGCCATGGCGAAGCCCTGAGAGAGGCGTTCTAACAGCTGGAACAGATGCGAACAACACGCGGTTGGACGCTTGTCGCCGAGATTGCACGATTCTCGCCGCGCCCCTATCGTGGCGCCTCATGTTTTTCGACCAAACCCCTGAAACAAGGCGGAAAAGCGAATGCCCTCAACCCGCATGATCAAGGCCAACGGGGTCGAGCTGTTCGTCCGCGAAGCCGGCCAGGGACCGCTTGTGGTCCTGTGCCATGGCTGGCCGGAACTGTCCTATTCCTGGCGCCACCAGATCCCGGCAGTCGCCGAAGCCGGGTTTCACGTCGTCGCCCCCGACATGCGCGGCTATGGTCAGAGCGCGGCACCACTCGACGCGAACGCCTACTCGATCTTCGACACGGTCGGCGACGTGGTCGGCCTGGTCCAGGCCCTCGGCGAGACCAAGGCGATGGTGGTCGGCCATGATTGGGGTGCACCGGTCGCCTGGCACGCGGCGCTGTTCCGGCCGGACATCTTCACGGCGGTCGCGGGCCTGAGCGTGCCGCCGCCGTTCCGGGGCCGCGGCAAGCCGCTCGACCTGCTGCGCCAGGGCGGCGTCACCAATTTCTACTGGCAGTATTTCCAGACGCCTGGCGTCGCCGAGGCCGAGCTCGAGCGTGACGTCGCACGCACCATGCGCATCGTCCTCGGCGGGCGGGGCCTCGCCGATCCCACCGCCGCCATGTTCGTGCAGGAGGGCAAGGGCTTTCTCGGCCACGCGGGCGCCGACGAGCCGCTGCCTGGCTGGCTCAGCGAGGCAGACCTGGCCTATTTCACCGAGGCCTTCCGCAAGTCCGGCTTCCGCGGCGGGCTGAACTGGTATCGCAACATCGACCGCAATTGGGAGCTGACCGCGCCCTGGCAGGACGCGCAGATTCACCAGCCTTCCCTCTTCATCGCAGGCTCGAAGGACGCCGTCATCACCGGCCTGATCGGGGCCAAGCGCGTCAACGAGCTCGAGCGCGTGCTGCCCAATCTGAAGCGCAAGCTGATCATCGAGGGCGCCGGCCATTGGGTGCAGCAGGAGCGGCCCGAAGAGGTGAATGCGGCGCTCGTCACGTTCTTGAAGGAGAGCGCGGCTCAGTAGAGGCCGCGGCCGCTCAGGATGCTGCGGGCCTCGGCGGCGCCATCGGTCGATGCGGCCGCGCTGTCGGCGGCGTAGCGACCGTCCTCGCCATAGGACACCGCGCGGGCGTTCTGGAGCGCCCGGCCCCGGCTGCGGCTCGAAGCCGACATCTCCGAGGTAGCATTGAGCGAAGCCATATCGGCCGAGGTACTGCCGAGATTGTATGGCCGCCCCTCCGGCATCGGGACCTCACCGCGAATGGCACCGCGGGTCGAGGACGGCAGCTCCGGCACAAACGGCTTGGCCGAGGCGACCCGGACCATCGAGGGCGACGGCGCCGGGACGCCGGTGCGCAGGGTCGCCAGAAGCTGGCGGTCGTCGGAGCCTTCGAGCGGCGCCCGGCCGACATATTCGACCCGGACCTTGGCGACGCCGTTCCCTTTGAATTCAAGGAGTTCGGCGGCCTTGTTGGAGACGTCGATGAGGCGGTTGCCGTGGTAGGGCCCGCGGTCATTGACGCGGACGATCAGCGACTTGCCGTTCGAGACGTTGGTCACCCGCGCATAAGACGGCATCGGCAGCGTCGGATGCGCCGCGGTCAGCGAGGTCATGTCGAACACTTCGCCATTGGCGGTCAGGCGGCCGTGGAAACTGTCGCCGTACCAGGAGGCCATGCCCTCAGCTCGGTAGTTGGCGTCCTCCTCCGGCACGTAAGTCCGGCCCGCCACGACATAGGGCTTGCCGACGCGGTAGGTGCCGCCACCCTTCGGGACCGGATCGCCGAAGGCCACCACCCGCGGGCTCGAGGACACGCCGTATTTCGGGTCGACGCGGCTGGCGAACTTGTTTGAGGAGGCGCAGTTGGCGAGCGCAAGGCAGGTCGCGACCGCCGCAACACCGCGCGCGGCTCGCAAAACCGAATCTGACCGATGGATCCCCATGCGCCCCAAATACCACTTGGCCGGAGGCGTACCCAACCCGCTTTGGCTACGGGAGCGCTGTCCGGTCATCTCATCCGAGGCGGCCCACCACCGTCTCGGAAGCGGTAACGATAACGCAACCCGAACGCGGCGGAAATGGGGAGCCCACGGCGATCACGCCGGGATGGTAAACGAGACGTTCGCATTTTTCCGTTGTTCTACGGGGCGATGGCCCCCGCACTGTGCCAGTGCCGGACAGTCTGTTGCGCCAAATCCTCACTCCACCCCCATTGTCGCGCCGCTCACCGAAATTCTTTTGACTGTGCAAGGCCGCCCGCGTTCTCTCGGATGCGAGGGCGGGATTTGGAATTTAACGATGATCGAGACGGTTTCGGCACTGATGGGTCTGGTAAGCGCGGGGATCTTCTTGGCCCATGCGTTCGAGGGTTACCGCACGAGGGCCTAAAGGCACTCGCGCGGACGGCAAGCATCACCTCTTTCAATGCGGCGCGTTCGGACGGTCTTGGTCGATCCACTCGCGCATCGAACACGAGAGCGGCAGGTGTCCCATGCGTAATCATGACCTCGTATCCGATGGCTTCCTGGCCTTGACCGCCGGCGGCTTGGTGCTGCTCTGCTCGAGCCTCGTCGCGCTGGCGTTTGCCTGAACCGCACGTCCTCCTGTCCAACACGGGTTCTCTCCATTGCGGCGCAGCAGGCGCGGCTGTCCCCGCTCCCATTCAGTTGATTGAATTATTGCGTTCGGCGCCTCGACCAATTGCAAGAGGCCATCACCAACGAGGGTGACGCAAATGCTTGCCGAGAAGTTCTTCCTGGTCTTGGAATCCCTGATCCGCGGCAACCGCACCTATCCGGATGGAAGCCCCCGGGTCATCAGCACCTCCCCGCATGTGCCGGTCAGGCTGCCATCAGCGAAATAGCCGGCGCCTCCGCCAGCCGCCGAAACCCGCCGCTCAGCGCAGGCCCAACAGCGAGCGTCGGTAGAAGCCGCCGCGGGCCTCGTTCTGGCAGACGAAGCTGCCGTCGAAGCCCTGGCCGTAGCGCTTCTGACCCTTGCGGTAATAAACGCCCTTGCCGAAGTCGAGCCAAACCACCTTGTCGCGCGGGCAATGACGCTGGGCCTGCGCCTCGTAGCGAAACGGCGTCAGCGGCGTCGCCGAGACCTCGGCGCCACCTGCAGCGACCAGCATGGCGCCGGCGCATGCGATTGCGCCGGACCATTTGCCAAAGCTGCCCCCTGACATGCCCCCACCTCCCGCTCGCCGCCGTCTCCGGCGGCTGGCACGGTAGCACGAAACGGCACAGCCGTCGGAAGGCGGCAAGCGCGCCGAATGAACGCGGCAGCGGGTGTCATTGCCGGTCCGCTTCGAGCTGCGCCAGCGCCTGGTGCAGACATTCTTGAAGCCTCTGCGCGACCTGCTCGCGCGCGATCCCCGTGCCTGCGAGATCGCCCGCCACCTTGCCGACTACATCGTCCATCGTCCGGCTCTCCAGATGGTCCGTCACCAGCGCAGCCGCGTAGCCTGCAGCGGCATCGCCACTGAGCCCGAGCTGGCCTGCGGCCCAAAGCCCGAGCAGCTTGTTGGACCGCGCCGTGGCCTTGAACATCAATTCCTCGTCGTGGGCGAATTTGGCTTCAAAGCCCCGCTCGCGCTTGTCGAACGTGGTCATGGTCAGCTCCATTCTGCGTCGCTGATGAGGATCGCACTTGCTGGGAGCGAACGTCTCCATGGTTCAGGTCACTTTTGAGCTTCCTCCCGGAAGCGAAGCGCCGTCAAGCCTGCCGATGGGAAGCAGACACCCAAGCGGCATTGGCGGCCGACAATCAAATGCAGGCCGCCAGCAGATGCGATTTTTTGGTAGTTGCGCGGCTAAGCGCGTTCGCTCAGCCCTTCGCCGCCGCCGCTTCGCGCGCCAGCCGCTCGGCCTTCAGCCGTTCCTTGTTGGCATAGAACGCCTTCTGCGCCGCTTCGTGGTCGCGCATGGCCTTCTCCGCCTCGATCCGCCGAGCCGCATCGCGGGCATGGCGCTGTTCGGGGGTCAGGGGTTTGCGTCGGAAGGAAAGGTCTTCAGTCATGCCAAATGAACGTGGCCGTGAGGAAAAAGTTCCGCATGGTCCCGTTCGAGACCGTCGGCCGGGGGCATAAGTTGTCCGAAAACAACCCCATGCACAGTAGCTAAGTTCCTCTACCACAACGCTTTTCTCAATGAGGGCCAGAGATCCGCGCTCCGTCGCCGGAACCGTCAGATCGCGATGTCCGCGATCACGGGCAAATGGTCGGAATAGGCGCGCGCCGCATGATCGGTCCAGACTTTCTCGATTCGGCTGTCACGCGTTGCGTAGATCCGGTCGAGCCGCATGAGGGGCAAGCGCGATGGGAAAGTTCGCAACCGCGTCCGGTTCGGGCAGGCCTGCGCGAGCACGCGCCGCACCGATTTCACCCAAAACCAGTCGTTGAAATCGCCGAGGACGACGGTCCTTTCCGGCCTCACCAGGCTCACCACGGCCTGAGCCTGCGCATAACGCTCGTGGATGCTGAGGCCGAGATGAGTGGCGACCACGCGGACGTCGCCGAAAGGCGTCAGCAATCCCGTCGCGATCGCCCTGCGCGGCTCCCGCTCTCGATACGACACGTCGACGATCTCGGGCACGCTGGAGAACGGAAAGCGGCTCATGAGCATCTGGCCGTAGTCACCGTCCTCCGTGACGATCGACTTGGCATGAACGCGATGATCGCCGACGACGCGCGCCAGCTTCGCGAACGGATCGTCCGACCGCGATCGGGAATCCACCTCCTGGAGCGCGACGACATCCGGCGACCATTTGCGAATGATGGAGCAAACACCTTCCAGATCGAACGTCGGATTGAGATTGAACGTGCCGTGCACATTCCACGTCATGAAGCGCATCGGCGCCATCAGCGCCTCCCGGCGAGCCACGTCGCGAGGAATTGAGCGCCCGCACAGACGCCGAGCCAGCCCAGAAATGCCAGCGTGAGCAGCAATACGCTGCTCCACGACGCATTCCTGGCCAGATCGGCGATCTGCGCTCCCAGAACGGCCATGGCGAGAATGCCGGGCATCATGCCCAGCAGCGTTCCAACCAGGAAATCACGGAGCGGCAGCGTGCTCGCGCCAGCCGCGACGTTCACCAGCGAGAATGGTGCGATCGGAATCATCCGGATGACGACGACGGCCAGGATTCCCTTGCCGACAACGCGCTCCTGGATGCGCGCCGCACGGCGTCCCAGCAAGCGCTGAAGGCGCTCTCGGCCCAGGAACCGTCCGATCGCAAAAAGGAGGAGCGCGCTGAGCAAGACGCCCGCCATTGCGGTGACGAAGCCCAGCCAGGGCCCCAGGGCGGCGGCGGTCGCAGCAATGAGCACGAGAACCGGAAAGATGACCAGCCCGCCGACGACAAAGGCCGCAATTGCGAATGGCGGTCCCCAAACGGACTGCGAATAGGCAGACAGGAACGACGAGATCCGGCCCGTATCGGCGTAATCGCTGAGGGACGTGTACGACCAGGCCAGCGTCAGTCCAAGAAGTGCCAGCGCGATCGAGGCGATCCCGATGATCGTCTTCGTGCTCCACATGCGCGATGCCGCCCGCTCGAGATGAAGAGGCAGCTCAGGGTCCGCCACCGGCTGAACCAGGGTGGCCAGCGTGCTGGTCAGAACCGAGGACTCCACTTTTCGCAGCGTCTTCGCCCCACCCTTTTTCGACACCTGGTCCAGCAGGGCGAACAGCCGATGCTCGTTTTGCGTGACGGCCTGCTCGTCGAGACCGCAGAAATGAGCGATGAGCCGACGGCGGACCGAGGCGATGAAATCCCGATGCTGCTCGGATTCAGCTTCAAAGATGAGGTCGCATTCGCTGTCGGCGCCCATGGAACGATTGTTCAGATTGGCCGAGCCGATCCGCAAGATCCTGTCATCGACGATCATGAGCTTGCTGTGCACCATCACCGCGGCTTCCTTATTGCCGCTGCGGGAGATCGGATAGACGAAGCGGATGCGATCGGCCACGCCAGCTGCGCTGAAGCAGTCGATGAAGGCGCCACGGCCGTTCTGCATGGCCTGGGACTCAAGCCACGAGGAATGCAGTTTCGGAGCGACGACTAGAACCCGAAGCGACGGCACGCGACACATCTGCTCCGCCAATTCGTGCGCCATCCTGGTCGCGCTGGTGAATTGATTTTCGATGTACACGAAGCTCGTTGCCGACCGGATCGCCGCAATGAAGGAGCGTTCCACCTCCTTGATGGTCGAGCCTGCAGGACAGACCACCTCGGTCCTGGCGATCCCGACCGGTAAGTGCTCGGCCTCGACAGGCACGTTCGCCGGCCAGCGACCGTTCCTCGGTGCGCGTCGTTCATCGGACTGTTGGCCTGCCGCACGCCAGCGTTGCTCCGCGAGGGCGAACAGCTGCTCCGCGGCATCCCCGTCGACCAGGCACTGAACGTCGTGAAACGGTGGATATGGCTTGCGCTGTGGGTCGCAGCGCATGGCATTGTCGGCGCGGTGGTCACTCGTGTCCCAGCGCCGGATCGTCAGATCGAGGCCGCCGACGAACGCCAATGATCCGTCGACACAGACGATCTTCTGGTGTTGCGCCGAACCGAACGGAAGCGTGGCGTCCAGATGAAACCGGACGCGGCCATCGGTATCGGCAGTGAATTTCGCCGCGGAATTCCACTCCCTCTCGGAAGCGTAAAACGAGACGAAGTCCCAGACGAGAATGTTGATGCGCAAGGCGGGACGGCGCCGCACCAGGGCGCGCAGGAACGGACCAAGCTCGTCAGGCAGGCCATCATCGGCACGTCCGGAATCTCCGACCAGCCGCGTCCTGCTATGGATATCCCAGCCGACGATATAGACGAGATCCTGCGCCTCCAGCAGGGCCTCCCGCAGGGCTGCGAAATAGGCGGCGGCATCGTTCAGAACCGCCACGCGCCGCGCCCTGCACCGTCGCCAGACGGTGTCGCCGGGAGTGAGTGTCGATGCGCTCTGAAGCAGGTGGACCTCGCAATTCGCGTTTGCGTCTAAACGCGCTGGAGGCTCAAGGGGTTCCACACGGTCAACGGCTGCGGTTCGATGCGAATGCCGAATGTCCGGCCCTCTGGGCCCGTCGCACAAGTCGTCATTTGGTGCGGACAAACTTCGCGCCGGCGCTCCTCAACACATCGACAATTTTCTCAGGGGCATCGCCGTGAAAATCGACGGAAACCTCGATCAGGCCTTCCAGCTTCTGCCGTCCCTCCGGTGTGGGCGCTGTCTTGACGTCAGGACCTGCCGCGCGTGTTCCCACGGTGTTCGCAGCGCCGGCAGGCTGGACGAAGACGTCGCCTCGCGGCACGCCGCATTCCTGCACGACATGCTCAACCGCAAGCTCGGCTCCGCGGCGCGTGTCGAATTCTCCAATGATGGTGCTTTCCAAGGCTGCTCTCCGTGTGCTCGAGACTGCGAACAACAGACGAGCCGAGGCCAAGTTCCTGAGGGAGCATGCAAGAGGATGACGGTCGGATCCCAGGCGCTGATGATCAGAACCGAATGAATCCAAACAGGAAGAGCAGCGCCACCGTGACCAGGCCGGAGATCAGCAGCGAGCCGAGACATCCCAGCCGGTTCGAGAAAAAGAAGAACATGCGTTGCCCGCTGTGAAGCTTGCTGTCGGGCTAATCTCTCTAAGTCAGTAGCGTTCCTGCGCAGTTTCGCGTGTCCGTGGCTCTAGCACGCAACGCTTCCTTCCACTACATTTCAACCAGTCCCGATCCTCCTCTTGAAGACTGGAGATCCAAACGCAACATGGGTCTACGGCACCGCCGGAATCCGTCTCTCCAACATCGCGGGCCGGACTTGAGCGAGGAAGATTGAACAGATCCGTCGGGCTGCGGTGTTAGGAATGGGTCTCGGCCAAATGACCCGAGCGGCACCGGGGCGCCGCCAATCCAGACCTTGGGAGTGACGCGCCGAGGCGCCCCAGTCTTTCCAGCGCAGGCTAGTGCAACACGCGAGCGGCTTCGGCGAGCCGGACCCTTTCTCTCAGCTCCTCGAGCTCCTCGATCGCGTCCAGCAATCTCACCAGCTCGCGGGCAATATGTGTCAAACCGGACTTGGATTGCTTTAAGATACGAACTCGCTGTGCCATCGGTGCACGCCTCCATGGTCGGGCACGTCCAATTGGCAAGGAGCGTGCCAGCCCACGAGGGGAACTTATGGCGATTTCTGGCGGAAGGGGTGGGATTCGAACCCACGGTACCCTTGCGGGCACGCCGGTTTTCAAGACCGGTGCCTTAAACCACTCGGCCACCCTTCCAGTCCCGGGAATGGGTGTCGCTTAACGTAGTCGACCGCGCAAGGCAACGCCAAGTTGGCGCAAGTGCTCAAACCTTTGCCGGCCGGAGCGCGGCGCGTTCCTTTTCCTGCACAACCTGTCTAGCTCTTCGGGCAATCAACCAGGACGGCACTCCGGATGTACTTGGTCCTCTGCCGGTCGCTGACGTTGCGCCCGAATTGAGGGCTGTAGTTCAAGTCGTAGCGGCACCCTGCCTGCATTGCCTTGTAGATCGCGCCCCGTTCGATCACGTAACTCCCTTGTGGGAGCGTCTTGAGGCGGACCTGTGTGATGGTCTGCTCCTGGCCGTGGTCCGGGCCGAGATAGGTAACGCGATCGGTCGAGCCGACCGACCAGACCACCGCAACTGCGCACATCAGTGAAACGGCGAAAGCAGCGACCAGCCCGAGTTGCGGTCGCTCGACGGAGTCCAGAAACGAGCTCATGCCGTTTCGTGTCGTTCCGGGCCTTGCGGTTCAAAGGCTCCCTCACCTTTGCGTCGCGCAACAGAAAGCGCGGCGCCCCGCGAAGAGCGCCGTCCTGAAATTCTTTGTTGTTTGCGTCTAGCTCAGTAGCCGCAGGACGCGCAGTTCATCTGCACCGGGGCGTAATAGGAATAACCCGGCGAGACCATCTCGACGCGCTGCCGGGTGGCGTATTGCGGCGGGATGCGCTCGTACTGGACGCTGGGCGGCGCGACCATCACGGTCTGCGGCACCATCACGGTGCGGTACTGCGCCGGCGTGCGGTGCGCGACCACGGAGCCGGGCGAGACCATCACGGTCTCGTCGACGGTGCGGTATTGCGGCGGCACATATTGTTGCTGGTAGCAGGTCGTGCACGGCGGCGGCGTGTAGCAATTGTAGCAGCCGGCGGAGGCCGCGCCCGTCATGGAAATGGCGACGACGGCCGTTGAGAAAACGACAGCGAGAGTACGAGACATTGCGGTGGTGCCCCAGTTGCCCGAAACGGATCTGCGAAGGTCGCGGGAGTATACGGCGCAAAACCTTGCCTTGCCGAACTTCGTCGAGGCATCCTTAATGCGAACGATCGATCGCGGCGGAGGGGTAAGAACTCATTGACCACGCGCATTAACGCGCGGGATGTTTTGCGCGGGGGTGCGCATGACAGCGAGTCCGCGATCGGACATCGCCGCGGCACTCGTTCGAGCATAATTTGCAGTTCATCCTCGTTCCATGTTCGAGCTTTCAACGCCTCGCTGCTCTTTCCAGAAACTCCAACAGCGAGGGATCGGTCTCCTCGAGTTCGACGAAGCGACGGCGCAGCTCATCGGCGATTTCAGCGGTGGCATCGCGCGACCATCCCTCCGCAGTATTGAAGGCCACGATACGTGCGGGATGGAGATATTGCCCTTCGGCGAGATGTCTGAGCAGGGTCGCGCGATTGGCGTCCTCCTCGGCCGTCTCGCACCAAGCCCGCCCCAGGCGGCGGCCGAAATCATCGAGCACAAGATAGACGTCCCGGTCTGTCGTGATTTGCGGCACGAGTGATGGAGAATGACTCATGGCTAACTCCGCTATTGGCAATCCGAACCTTTGCGGACGAACCTCGATAGGGCGACCGCCTCGGCTGGATTCGGAAAAATGGATTTCGACGATTTTTCTTAGGATGGCACGATTAAATAAAAATAAAAACAAAATTAATAAAAATTAAATAGCAAAATGTGGACAATGCACTAAGTTGATGATGCCTGGCGGGCGAGCCCGCACGTCGGGTGCCCACTGAGCAAACGGCTCCCGCTCCCACCCCAACCAGCCCCACGCCCTAGGGAGGCGGGGGCCGTTCTTTCCCGATCTCCGTTCCGGCTACTTCCAACGGCGCATCCGGGTGGTCGCACGGAGCCGCGAGGCGTTCCGAAGATCGCCGATCCAGGCCAGTGGCGCCGATGCCGCCTACTTCGGACGCCGCTTGACCTCGCGCACCGCACCGCGCGCGGCACTGGTGGTGAGCGCGGCGTAAGCCTGCAGCGCGGTCGAGACGTTGCGCTTGCGGCCTTGCGCCTGCCAGGCGGCATCGCCCTTCGCCTCCTCCGCGGCGCGGCGCTTGGCGAGCTCCTCGTCGGAGACCTCGAGGCTGATGCTGCGGTTCGGGATGTCGATGGCGATGATGTCGCCCGTCCGCACCAGACCGATATTGCCGCCTTCGGCGGCCTCCGGCGACAGATGGCCGATCGACAGGCCGGAGGAGCCGCCGGAGAAGCGGCCGTCGGTGACGAGCGCACAGGCTTTGCCGAGGCCCATCGATTTCAGATAGCTGGTTGGATACAGCATCTCCTGCATGCCGGGGCCGCCGCGAGGGCCTTCATAGATGATGACCACGACCTCGCCGGCGACGACCTTGCCGCCCAGGATGCCTTCGACCGCCGCGTCCTGGCTTTCGAACACGCGCGCTGGGCCGGAGAATTTCAGGATCGAGGCATCGACGCCGGCGGTCTTCACGATGCAGCCGTCCTGCGCGAGATTGCCGTAGAGCACGGCGAGACCGCCGTCCTTGCTGAAGGCGTGCGCGAGATCGCGCACGACGCCCTTCTCGCGGTCGGCGTCGAGCTCGTCGTAGCGGCGCTCCTGGCTGAAGGCGACTTGCGTGGGGATGCCGCCGGGCGAAGCGCGATAGAAGGTCCGGACCGTCTCACTCTTGGTGCGCTTGATGTCCCAGCGCTCCAGCGCCTCGTTCATGGTCGGCGCGTGCACGGTCGTAACAGAGGTGTCGATCAGCCCGGCGCGGTCGAGCTCGCCGAGGATGCCCATGATGCCGCCGGCACGGTGCACGTCCTCGACATGCACGTCGGCGACGGAAGGCGCGACCTTGCAGAGCACGGGCACGCGGCGCGACAGACGGTCGATGTCCTTCATGGTGAAGGCGACCTGCCCCTCATGGGCGGCAGCCAAGAGATGCAGCACGGTGTTGGTCGAGCCGCCCATCGCGATATCGAGCGTCATCGCGTTTTCGAACGCCTTGAAATTCGCGATGTTGCGCGGCAGCACGGAGGCATCGTCCTGCTCGTAATAACGGCGGACCAGATCGACGATGGTGTGGCCGGCCTCGACGAACAGGCGCTTGCGGTCGGCATGGGTTGCGACCACCGAGCCGTTGCCGGGCAGCGCCAGGCCGAGCGCCTCGGTGAGGCAGTTCATGGAATTGGCGGTGAACATGCCCGAGCAGGAGCCGCAGGTCGGGCACGCCGAGCGCTCGATCACCTTGACGTCCTCGTCGCTGACCTTGCTATCGGCGGCGGCCACCATGGCGTCGATGAGGTCGACCGCCTTGGTCTTGCCGGCCAGCTTGACCTTGCCGGCCTCCATCGGCCCGCCCGAGACGAAGACGGCGGGGATGTTGAGCCTGAGCGCGGCCATCAGCATGCCGGGCGTGATCTTGTCGCAATTGGAGATGCAGACGAGGCCGTCGGCGCAATGCGCGTTGGCCATGTACTCGACGCTGTCGGCGATCAGCTCGCGCGACGGCAGGCTGTAGAGCATGCCGTCATGGCCCATGGCGATGCCGTCATCGACCGCGATGGTGTTGAACTCTTTCGCCACGCCGCCGGCCTGCTCGATCTCGCGCGCCACGAGCTGGCCGAGGTCCTTCAGATGCACGTGGCCGGGCACGAATTGGGTGAAGGAGTTGACCACCGCGATGATCGGCTTGCCGAAATCGGCGTCCTTCATGCCCGTCGCGCGCCAGAGGCCGCGGGCGCCCGCCATGTTGCGGCCGTGGGTGGTGGTGCGGGAGCGATAGGCTGGCATGGCGGTTTCCGTCCTCGGGTTTGCGTCGGCCGGGGCGGGAAAATGTGGAGCCACCTCAGGCCTTTCCGGCCGGATAGCGCACGGGGGCAGCCCGCGCAACGGGAACTTGGGTCGGACAGGGCTCCCCTGCTTCCGGCGCGGGGGGCTCGTCGCTCACTCTCTGTCATTCCGGGGCGATGCGCAGCATCGAACCCGGAATCCATCGGGCGGCAGCACCCGCGGGACAATGGATTCCGGGTTCGCACCTTTCGGCGCGCCCCGGAATGACGGCGGGGGGCGTCGGAGCCCCTATTACAGCGTCGGATCGAGCCGATCGCGCAGCCAGTCGCCGATCACAGAGACCGCCAGGGTGGTGACCACGATGGTCGTCGCCGGCGCCAGCATGATCCAGGGGGCGCGGGTCAGATATTCCCGGCCGTAGCCGACCATGTTGCCGAGGCTGGTCATCGGCGGCTGCACGCCGAGGCCGAGGAAGGACAGGCCTGACTCCATCAGGATCACCTCGGGGAACACGAGCGTGGTCGAGACGATCAAGGTCGAGGCGATGTTGGGCAGGATGTGCCGGAGGTAGATCCGCGACGGCGTCGCCCCTAATTGGCGGACGGCGGCGGCGTAGCCCTGCGCATTGGCGGAGATGGCAAGGCCCCGCGCGATGCGGGCGTAGCGCTCCCAGCCGAACAGGCCCATCAGCCCGACCAAGAGCGGCAACGAGTTGCCGAAGAAGGCGAGCACGGCCAGCGCCATGATCAGGAAGGGCATGCTGGCCTGGAAGTCGGTCAGCATCAGCACGAGCTGCTCGACGAACCCACGAAAATGCGCGGCGAGGAAGCCGAGGGTGGTCCCGACCACGGCCGAGATTGCGGTCGCGCCGAACGCGATCAGGAGCGAGATGCGGATCGAGACGAGCAGCCGCGACAGCACGTCCCGGCCAAGCTCGTCGGTGCCAAGCCAGTGCGCGGCATTGCCGGGCGCAGCAAGCCGGTTGCGCAGGTCGAGCTGCGTGAAGCCGTAAGGCGCGATCTTCTCCGCAAAGGCCGCGATCAGCAGCATCGCGACGATCCAGGTGATCGCCAGCGCGACCGAGACCGGAATGGCCGGCAGGCTGAAGCGGCGTGAAAACGCCTTGCTATCCTTCAGGGTCGCGTCGGTCATGCATGGGCTCCCTTGCTGCGCAGGCGCGGGTCGAGGAAGCCGTAAAGGAAGTCGACGATCAGATTGGACGTCACCATGGTCATCGCAACCAGCAGCAATATGCATTGCACGACCGCGAGATCGCGATTGGCAACCGCCACGACAAGAAGCCGCCCTACTCCCGGCCAGGCGAACACGCTCTCGACCACGACCGCGCCTGCGATCAGCGTGCCGACCATGAAGCCAAGGATGGTCACGGTCGGGATCGCCGCGTTCGGCAGCGCATGCGAGGTCACCACCTTGCGCCACGGCACGCCTTTTGCGGATGCGGTGCGGATATAGGGCTGGCCCAGCACCTCCAGCATGGCGCTGCGGGTGAAGCGCGCCAGCACCGCCGCGCCGCCGAGGCTGAGCGTTGCGATCGGCAGGATGGCGTGGCGCCAGCTGTCCTGCCCGCCCGAAGGGAGCCAGCCAAGCTGCACGGCGAAGATCAGCACCAGCAGCAGCGCCAGCACGAAGCTCGGGACGGTAAAGCCGGCGACCGCCGTCATCATCACGGCGCGGTCGATTCCCGAGCCGCGATGCAGCGCGGCGTAGATGCCGGCGGGAATGCCGAGCGCCACCTTGAAGAAGAACGCCGGCAGGGTCAGCGCCAGCGTTGCCGGGATGCGTTCCAGCACCAGCTCGATCGCGGGCCGGCCGTCGCGCATGGAGCGGCCGAGCTCGCCCTTGGCGATGGCGCCGAAATAATCGAAGTATTGCGCCCAGATTGGATCGTCGAGGCCCCAGGCCTTGCGAAACGCCGCGAGCACCTCCGGCGGCGCCTCCGGTCCCAGGATCATCAGCGCGGGATCGCCTGACAGCCGCAACACGACGAAGGCGAAGGTCACGACGAGCACGATCGTGAGCGCGGCGCGTCCGATCCGAATGGCGAAATAACGTCCCATCACGCGGCGTCCCGTGTCGCAGCGCCGGCGACGAGATGGCAGGCGACCTGCCTGTCGCCGCCGACGGCGGACAGCGCCGGCACCTCGCTCGCGCAGCGCGCGATGGCGCGCGGACAGCGCGGATGGAAGGCGCAGCCCGTGGGGCGCGCGGCCGGATTCGGCGGATCGCCCGACAGCACGATCCGGCCCGCACTGCGGCGGCCCGGCGCGGGCGAGGCCGAGACCAGCGCCTGGGTGTAAGGATGCTCGGGCCGCGCGAACAGATCGTCCGCGCTGCCGATCTCGACGATGCGGCCGAGATACATCACGGCGACGACGTTGCTGATCTGCCTGACGACGCGCAAATCGTGGCTGATGAAGAGCAGCGTCAGCGACAGCTGCGCCTGGAGATCGCAAAGCAGGTTCACCACCTGCGCCTGGATCGAGACGTCGAGCGCGCTGACCGGCTCGTCGCAGACCAGGAAATCCGGTTTCGTGGCCAGCGCCCGCGCCAGCACGATGCGCTGACGCTGCCCGCCGGAGAGCGCGCCGGGATAGCGTGCGCCATGCGCCGGCGTGAGCTCGACGGCGCGCAGCAGCTCGCGGACGCGCTCGTCGCGCTCCGCCGGCGTACCGAGGCCGTGAATGTCGAGCGGCTCGCGGATCTGCGTTGCAACCGGCAGCCGGCGGTCGAGCGCGCCGAGCGGATCCTGGAAGATCATCTGCATCCGCGCGCGCTGCGCACGCCACGCCGTCGTCCCCGGCGCGGACATCGGCTTGCCGTCGAACCGCACTTCGCCGCTGTCAGGCGGCTCGAGGCCGAGCACGATGCGGCCCGTCGTGGACTTGCCCGAACCGGATTCGCCGACGAGACCGAGCGTCTGGCCCCTTGGAATCGTCAGCGACACGCCGTCGACGGCATGCACGGCCGCAGCTCTCCCGAACATTCCGGAGCGCATCGCATAGGTGCGCGAGATCGCGGAGACCTCGACGAGCGGCGGACTCATTCGGCGGCCATCCCGAGCAGCGCGCGGCGCGAGGTCTCGGCACGGACGCAGGCGACGCTGCGATCATCGGCGATCGGCGCGAGGGGCGGCGCCGCAAGGCCGCATGCTTCCGCGACAAGCGCGCAGCGCGGCGCGAAGGCGCAGCCGCCGGGCATGTGCGCAGGATCAGGCACCGTGCCGGGAATGGCGGTGAGGCGCCGCCGCGGACCATCGAGCGGCGGCAGCGCGCCGATCAATCCTTGCGCGTAGGGATGCACGGGATCGGCGAACAGCTGGTTGCTCGGCGCCTGCTCGACGATACGGCCGGCATACATCACCGCGACGCGGTCGCAATTCTCCGCGACGACGCCGAGGTCGTGGCTGATCAGCACTATGGCCATGCCGAGCTCGCGGCGGACAGTTGAAAGCAGCTCCAGGATCTGCGCCTGGATGGTGGCATCGAGCGCCGTGGTCGGCTCGTCCGCGATGAGGAGATCGGGATTCCCGGCCAGCGCCATCGCGATCATGATGCGCTGGACCTGGCCGCCGGAGAATTCGTGCGGATAGGCCTCGAGCCGGCGGCCAGCGTCGGGAATGCCGACGAGATCGAGCAGCCGCCGCGCCTCCGCCTTCACGGCGTTGCCTTGGAGATCGCGATGCAGCGCCAGCGCTTCGCAAAGCTGCCTGCGGATGGTCAGCACCGGGTTGAGCGCGCTCGCCGGATCCTGGAAGATCATGGCGATGCGCCCGCCCCTGACCTGATCGAGCTCGGCGGCCGGCGCGCCGAGAATCTGGCGCCCGTCGAGCCGCACCGAGCCAGAGACTTGCGCATGGCGCGGCAACAGCCCCAGCGCGGCGAGCCAGGTCACCGATTTGCCGGAGCCGGACTCGCCGACGAGGCCGACGGCCTCGCCCTTCTGCAAGGCAATGTCGATGCCGCGCAGGACCGGCACGCCATTGAAGCCGACGCGCAAGTCCTCGATGCTGACCAGCGGCTTCACCTTCAGACCTCGAAATTGCCGGCGCGGAAATCCATCGCGAAGGCGGGCGCTGCCTTCCACTTGATCGATTTCGGCTTGGCCGTGAAGGTCGCGTTCTGGTGCAGCACCGTGTAGGCGGGATCTTCGCGCTCGGCGATCTCGAGCATGCGGCGGAACGCCTTCTTGCGCGCGGCCCGGTCGGTCGAGGTCTCCAGGAATTCGGAGAGCGTGTTCAGCTCGGCATTGGTCCATTCGCCGATCTGCTGCTGCTGGCCGTTCGGCCCGTGCTGGGCGACCAGCGACGACACCGGATCGTTGAAGGCGGCCGAGTTCGACCAGTCGCGCACGGCGCGTGCCGGCCCGCGCTCCATGATCTGCGACCAGTTCTCCTTGGTCTCGATCTGCACGTTGAGCCCGACCGATTTCCACATCTCGACCAGTATCTGCGCGGTCGCGACCTGGTTGGTGTAGTAGTTGTTGAGCAGGCGGTACGGGATCGGGTCGCCCTTATAATTGGCCTGCTTGAGCAGATCCTGCGCCAGCTTCGGATCATAGGCCGGCACGTTCCAGTCGGCGTTGAACATGTCGCCGTAGAATTCCCATTGCAGACCCTTCGGCACACGGGTGCGGCCGGCCCACAGGCTGTCGACGATCGCCTGGCGATCGATCGCGTGAGTGAAGGCGCGCCGCACCAGCGGATTGGCGAGCACGGCGTGGTTCTTGTCGAACACGGTAAGGCGATGATTCTGAATCGTGCCGCCCTGCACTTCGAAGGCGGAATTCTTCTCGATGCCGGCAATCTGGTCCGGCGGGATGTCGCAGGCGAACTGGTATTCGCCCGAGAGCAGTCCGTTGATGCGGCTCGCGACCTCAGGCACTTCGAGGAAGCGGATGCGCTTGAGCGGCGGCCGGCCGCCCCAATATTCGTCGTGGGCTTCCAGCGTCAGCGAGACGTCGGGCTTGAGCTCGACGACCCTGTAGGGGCCGGTCGTCACCGGCTTGCGGGCCCAGTCGAGATAGCTCGCCGCCTCTTCCCAGGCGCGGCGGTTCATGATGTCGGAGCCGTAGCGCGACAGCCGGCCTTCGATCGTGACGTCGGGCGTCGCGTTGTAGAAGCGCACCGTGTACTTGTCGACGGCATCGACGCGCACCAGGTCCGGCCAGATGCGGCGGGCGACCGCGGGGACGTCCGGCGGCAGCTCCTTGCCCGGGCGCGGCGTCGGGATCTTCTCGAACGCCTTGATGGTGGAGCGGTTTTTGGCCTCGGTCTCGCCGAACATGCGCTCGCGGCTGAAGGTGAAGACGACGTCTTCCGCCGTGAGCTCGTCGCCATTGTGGAACTTGACGCCCTGGCGCAGCTTCACCTCGACGGTCTGGTCGTCGATGCGGCGCCATTCGGTGGCAAGGCCCGGCACAGCTTCGAGCTTGCCGCGCCAGTTCTTGGAGATCAGGCCTTCCCAGATCGAGGAGAAGAACACGCGCTCGCCGACATTGGACTGCTCACGCAGCACGTCGAGCACGTTCGCATTCGTGACCTTCTGCACCGCGACGGTCACGGAGGGACGGTTGTCGCCTTGCGCGATGGCAAAGCGAGGCAGCAGCAAGGTGCTTGCGGCCGCGCCGCCGGATTTCAGGATGGTGCGACGGGTGAGCTTGCTCATGATGTGACCCTGCCCTTTGTGATTGCGGTTACTCGGCGAGACCGAGCGCGGCGAGATGCGCCGCGCCCTTGCGGACATCGTCGTGGTTGCGGAGTTCGAGGATCAGCCGCGGATTCGACGTCAGCCGTCCTAGCGCGCGGAATACGGCGACCCAGGGAATGTTGCCCTCGCCCGGCGCCCAGTGCCGGTCGGCAAAGCCGTCGGTGTCCTGCAGGTGCACATGCGTCAGCATGTCGCCGGCGGTCTCGACGTAATAGTCGACCGGCGGCGCGCCGGTGGAGATGTGGGCGTAATTGGCGTGGCCGGTGTCGAGCGAGACACGGACCTTGCTGCTTTCCAGCGCCTTGGCGAGGCGCAGGCGGTCGCGCGGATCCTTATCCTCGATGTTCTCGATGACGATCTCGCAGCCGATCGTCTCGGCACGCGCAATCACCTCCGCGAGCGTCGCCTTGACGCGCTCGACGATATTGGCGCGATTGTCAGGATAGAGATCGAGATTGTTGTGGTCCCAGGTCGTGAACGGCGAGTGGATCACCATCTGCGTCGCGCCGAGGAACTCGGCGGCGTCAAGGCCCTGCAACAGGCGCTTGGTCACCGCCTGGCGGATCATCGGATCGTGGCTGTCGATCTTGAAGCCCCAGAACGGACCATGGATGCCGAGCCGGCCGGTGTGCCCGGTGAGCATCTGCTTGATCTCGCCGGCGGTTGCGCGCCAGTCGCTATCGAGCAGATCGGCGCGGAAGAAGTCCTGGATTTCCAGATCGCGCTGCTTTTCGAGAAGCCAGTCACGATGCGCGGGGATCGATTTGATGGACAATGCGGCGCCCAGCACCGGCTTCGACATGGCATGCTCCTTCGTCGTCAGCGATGACGGGAGCAGCGCTAGACCAGTTCAATGACAGGCCCGTGAAATGCGCATTCCGCAGCGTGGACGAGATGTGGACATCCTGCCCGCGCGTGCTGCGGTTCAAGCAAAAGCGATCGCTCCGAGCGATGCCGAATGGGCACATGGCAAGCGCCATCGTGTCCGTAGTGATCCGGAATGGAATCCTAGCCGTCTTTCGCGTACATCGCGGGACATCGATCGGCGGCCACTTCCACGGGCATCACCCTCTGATCGCGCTACATGGGGTTGGGGGACCACATGGGGC
>NZ_JADYVQ010000080.1:0-534 GCF_020193895.1 Bradyrhizobium sp. NBAIM14
ATGCTGCCGGGCGTTTTTTGCAGCCTGCGATCGGGTTCGGGAAAGAGATGTCCCGCGTTCAGGCACTGACGCGAATCGACAAAAACAGCCCGCAGTTTAGGGCGCTGCGTGAGCAGGCGTTAAAACTTGGCTCTGAAACGCAGTTCACCGCAGGCGATGCCGCCAGTGGGCAGGCATTTCTTGCAATGGCTGGCTTCACACCGCAGGCCATTCAGGCTGCGCTTCCGGGCGTGCTGAGCATGGCAACGGCTGGCGGTATGGACCTTGGCGAGACGGCGGATATTGGCTCAAATATCCTGACGCAGTTCGGCCTCTCCGCTGACCAGATGGACCGGGTCGGTGACACGCTTACAGCAGCGTTTACCCGTACTAACACTGACCTTCGCGCGCTGGGCGAAACCATGAAGTATACCGGTCCGGTTGCCGCAAAACTTGGTATCAGTCTTGAAGAAGCGGCGGCCATGGCCGGGATGCTTGCCAATAATGGTCTTCGCGGAAGCGATGCTGGCACGGCCCTGCGCGCAAGTCTGTCCC
>NZ_JADYVQ010000081.1:0-494 GCF_020193895.1 Bradyrhizobium sp. NBAIM14
GCATCAAGCCACTGTGAGAATGCTGGCCAGCCCTGACGAATCGCCCTGTAAGCCCATTTGCGCGTCATTTCGAACAGATGGCAGTTTCGCCCCATCCCGTAATGTTTATCGATGCTACGGCGCGCTGAAGCGCTCAAATCGAGATAATCAGCCAGTTCACCGAGGGTATAGGCTTCCTCTCGCCACTCCATCACCTGCCATTCCAGGTGGAACGGATTTTTACAAATCAGTCCGCTGTAGTTCACATCAGCACAAAGTTTCTCACACAGCGAACGTTCAATCGCAGCGGCGTATTTCAGCGCCTTAACCGAGCTGTCCGGCGCGGTTCTCACGGCGATATTGAGCGCGTAGAGCAGGTGAGCATGACCGTTCACAGGATTTTTTACGGTGATGTTCGGCGCGGGAGCGTTCCGGTCACTCCAGTCAATCGCTGCCCCCTCGCGGTCAACGTCAAAAACCAGCCAGAACTGCGCATGAGGCTGGTTCTGCTGTAT
>NZ_JADYVQ010000082.1:0-479 GCF_020193895.1 Bradyrhizobium sp. NBAIM14
AGTATGTGGTCTGGCGATTATGAACGAGTAAGCTTCTTACAAAGCCCACTTTTCTTCAACTTGGCGTTGGCGATATCTTCGTTGTTATCGCTATCCACTTTGCTGTTCAGTTTTGTTCGAGCTCGCAAAAGCAAAAGGCTTGGCGTAGTTGAAAAGTTGGCATGTTTTAGTTCAAGTATGATACTTGCAGCGGTGCTGGGCTTCGTTTTAATGAATGCCGGTATTGTGTTCGATGAATATCAATTTAACGCAAGCTTTCCCACCATAGAGGTAAAGCTGCTACTGTCTTTGGTGATAGCAATCGTTCTCACGACCTTTTTGAAAGTGCTAAGTCTTCCAATCATGTTGCGCATGAGTGATTTGCATTGGTTTTATAAAATACACTATGTGATTTTTACACTGAGTTGCTTGAGTTTTATTTATGCATTTTGGATTTGGAATGCGGTTGGATTTAACTATTTTGGCTAGATTTATAACGT
>NZ_JADYVQ010000083.1:0-475 GCF_020193895.1 Bradyrhizobium sp. NBAIM14
ATCACGTACCGCTTCGCCACGGTCACGCGCCGCACGCGCCATCGTCTGGGCAAGGTGGAAGACCGCATCCACATCCCCGAAGGTCGGCAACTGGTACTGCTGCGCGTTGAAGACGTGATCCGGATCATCCGCGAGAGCGAGGAACCCAAGGCCGCGCTGATCCAGGTCTTCAACCTGAGCGACCGCCAGGCCGAAGACATTCTGGAAATCCGCCTGCGTCAGCTTGCTCGCCTGGAAGCGATCAAGATCGAGCAGGAGCTGAAGAACCTGCGCGAAGAGCAGGGCGAGCTGGACGTGCTGCTGAAGTCCGAGACCATGATGCGCCGTCGCATCATCAAGGAAATCGAGACCGACGCGAAGCAATACGGCGACGACCGCCGCACCTTCATCCAGGAAGAGCGCCGCGCCGCTGCCGAAGTGAAGGTGGTCGACGAACCCGTCACGGTGATTGTTTCGCAGAAGGGCTGGGTACGCA
>NZ_JADYVQ010000084.1:0-475 GCF_020193895.1 Bradyrhizobium sp. NBAIM14
TTGATTCTTTTTTTTCCGTCCCGCATGTGCGAGGCGACGGTGCTGCAAGAAGGCGTAGGCAATCATTGTCATCAGGGCGTGGCGATGAAGACCCTGCCATGATCGCCCTTCGAAGTGATCAAGCCCAAGCTCCTCCTTCAACTGCTGATGCGCCTGCTCACAAATCCATCGTGCCTTGATGGTGGCGGCCAGTGTGCGCAGATCCGTCGCCGCAGGGAGGTTGGCGAGATAGTATTTCTTCTCCCCTGAGGCACGCTGCTCGCCAATGAGCCAAGCTTCGTCGCCCGGGAGATGCTGCTGACCCTTATCCCAGATTCGCTGGGGAGGGCCGTCGGCGGTGCGGACACGGAGAGCAGCAAATCGGGCTTTCAGCCGACCTTTCGTCCCGCTGCGCCAACTCACGGTTTTCCATTTGGCGCTCGCCAGCATGTGTTCTGCCGCAATCGATAAGATATCCGGCACGTGGTGCTTTCGT
>NZ_JADYVQ010000085.1:0-470 GCF_020193895.1 Bradyrhizobium sp. NBAIM14
GACAAAATCCGGGCGTCCGGGCAGACTGGCGTCCTGAACGCGAAACGCCAGGCCCTGCCCGGTTAACAGACTGGCGAGGCGCTTCTCTATCGCCGTATCACGCGTGGCAATCGCGCGCATATTTTTGCTGCGAGTGGCCTTATCGTGAACGTCGGCCATGTTGTGCCTCTTGCTGACGCAACGCCACCGCCTGTTTGATTTTTGGCTCAAGCAGTTTTGCCACCGCGGCAAAGACCGGCACGACCACCGAGTTACCGAACTGGCGATAGGCCTGAGTGTCCGAAACCGGAATGCGGAATTTCGCTTCTCCCGGCGCTTCAAAACCCATTAAGCGCGCGCATTCCCGAGGCGTTAACCGACGTGGACGATGTTGCTGATTCAGCGGATCGTCAAAGTCTTTCTCACCCGTGGCCATATCCCAGCCACGATCGATTAAAATTTCCGCGCCATCTTTGTAATAACGCGCAGAC
>NZ_JADYVQ010000086.1:0-467 GCF_020193895.1 Bradyrhizobium sp. NBAIM14
TGTGGTCACCGCGCGGAAATGCTGATGAAATGACGAAAGGCTCATGCCTGCCGTCTCGGCAAGCTCATTCACCCTTAAGGGACGAGCAAAGCCTTCGCGGATGATGGCAACGGCACGACCAATTCTCTCAGCGTGGCCATCTGTCTGACCGAGCGCCCGGATTGAGGCTCCGTGCTTGCCGGTCATTAGCCAGAAGTGCATCTCCCTTAGATGCTGCCTCGCCAGGATCGGCATGGCTGAAGGCCGATCGATCAGGCCCATGAGCCTGGCGGCGATGTCCGCGACCTCAGTTTCCGTCGGGTCTACGTTAACGGGCTTCGAGGTCGAAGCTGTCACCGGACCAATTTCCGTACCGAGTTCGCGGATCATGGCGAGGTCGAGTTCGAGAACGAGAGAATAATAGGGAGCAATGCGACTTGCCATCGTGATCTGGCTCACCGTGGGAACGTCGGCGGTGATCAAGAGAC
>NZ_JADYVQ010000087.1:0-463 GCF_020193895.1 Bradyrhizobium sp. NBAIM14
GGTCCAGGCCGTGCAGTACGAACGGGCTGCCGTAGCTGCGCGAGAGTTCGGCCAGCGGCATGCGCAGGGCGGCACCCGCAGCGCCGATCAGGGCCAGCGCCACCGCGCCGGCGCCCAGGCCGTACCACGCGCCCAGGTACAGGAACGGGCGGCGGATGAAGCCATCGCTGGCGCCGAGCAGCTGCAGCACGCCGATCTCTTCGCGGCGGGCCTGGATGTCCAGGCGCACCGTGTTGCCGACCACCAGCGCGGCACCTGCGCCGAGCAGGACCGACAGCACCTGCACCAGCCGCGCACCGAAGGCAAGCCAGGCATCCAGTCGCTGGCGCCACAGCGCATCGTGCTGCACCAGATCGGCCTCGGGCAGGCTTTCCAGCGCGCGCGCCAGGCGTGCGTCGTCCTTGCCCTGGCCGGGAGTGATCACCAGCAGCGAAGGCAGCGGATTGTCGTTGAGTGCGTCGAT
>NZ_JADYVQ010000088.1:0-460 GCF_020193895.1 Bradyrhizobium sp. NBAIM14
GTATCCCATACCTGCAGCTCCACTTCGTTGCCACGCTGGCGCACCGCCAGCACGATGCGGCCCTGACGGGTGTAGCGCAGCGCATTGGCCAGGAAGTTCTGCAGCACGCGGCGCAGCAGGCGGCGATCACTGCGCACCCAGGCCGGACGCGTGAACAGGTCCAGGCGCAGGCCACGGCCGGCGGCGACCGGCGTGTACTGCGCGGCCAGTTCGCGCATCAGCGCGCTCACGTCGAACTCGCCGATCACCGGGTGCAGGCCACCGGCATCCAGCCGCGACACGTCCAGCAGGCCATCAAGCAGCTCTTCGGCAGCACGCAGCGACGCATCCACGCGCTCGGCCAGGTGCTTCTGCTCGTCACTCACATGGTCGCTGTCGCGCAGCGCCGAAGCAAACAGCCGTGCGGCGTTCAACGGCTGCAGCACGTCATGGCTGATCGCCGCCAGGAAGCGGGTCTTCG
>NZ_JADYVQ010000089.1:0-454 GCF_020193895.1 Bradyrhizobium sp. NBAIM14
GGCGCCAGCCATGCCGTCGGGCCCGAGCGCTCAGGGTCC
Organism: Bradyrhizobium sp. NBAIM14; assembly: GCF_020193895.1. Lineage (NCBI taxonomy): Bacteria > Pseudomonadati > Pseudomonadota > Alphaproteobacteria > Hyphomicrobiales > Nitrobacteraceae > Bradyrhizobium > Bradyrhizobium sp. NBAIM14. The sequence continues at coordinate 40 of NZ_JADYVQ010000089.1, forward strand.
GGGCGCCCTGGAACCGCTACAGGTGTCGCCGGAAGCCGCCAATGCCGCCGCCACACATGCCGCCGGCAATGCCCCCGACAACGTGCCTGTCGGCCCGATGCCGACCGACCGCCAGGCCTTTCACGATGAGGTCATGCGGGAGTCGCGCGAAGGTGCCGCCACGCTGGCGCAAGAGCATCTGCGCGAGCATCCGGACTGGTTCAAGGAGAGCGAATCGTGGCACGTCGACCATGCCGCCGCCGCACAGCGCATCCGCTGGGGGCGCCAGCAGTTGAAGGTCATCAACGGACCGGAACGCTTCGTCATCATCGATCAGGCAGTGGCCGAGATCGAAGCGCTGCTCAAGAAGGTGCCCGATACGCCGGAGAACGCGGAGTTCCGCCAGGAAATCGTGGCGGATGAAGTGGTGGCATTG
>NZ_JADYVQ010000009.1:0-238042 GCF_020193895.1 Bradyrhizobium sp. NBAIM14
TGGACGCGGGGTCTTCTGATCCGCCGCAACATCGCCGACGGCAGCTTGGCCTTCTTCTCCACATGGTGCCCCAAAGGCACGTCCATGCAGAAGCTGGTGTCGGTGGAAGGCCATCGCTGGGCCATCGAGGACAGCTTCGAAACCGCCAAGAACGAGCTCGGCCTTGATCACAACGAAACCCGCTCCTGGCATGGCTGGCATCGCCATGTCGCACTCGTCATGCTTGCCTTCGCCATGATGGCCGTCATCCGTCATCGGGCCAACACCGGGTCGTTGCTTAAAAAAACACGACCGCGGCCTCGACCGAAGCATCGTTCTTGATCCGCTGGTCGATCCAGGAAATCCGGCGCCTCGCCATGAAGCTTGCCCAGCGGCGCATCCCGCACGCCCATATCCTCGCATGGTCGTCTTGGCGTAGGGCCCATCAGGCCAACGCGCGCAAAGCCCATCTCAGGAAAAAATTGCAACTGTAATGCTAGGCTTCGCCGTCGGCGCGAAGAACTTGATACCGCGTTGACCGCGACAGGCCAACGTTTGGATGCCGCAACGCGCGCGCTCTCCGCTGGAGAAGCGCGCCAGGCGGAGACAAATCGCGGCATCGATGTGGCGCGCGGACAAGTTCTGGCTGCCAACAGCGCTTTTGGCGAACAGTGGTCGTCGTTGGACGATCTCTGCACGAAGGCTGGGATCGAGGGGAACATACCTCCCGTTCTCGATGACCAGGCTGCGTTGAAACTGGCGGCCCTCATCTCAGTCGCGATCGCAGAACGATCAGCCATTGCGTCTCCGCTCGCAAGCTCCCGGCGTCTTCGGACAGAGATCGACAGTTTGCAGCGGGAGCATGACGCGCTCGGTGAGGTGATCGAGACGACCGCGCGCTCCATCGACCAAAGACGTCTGATTTCCACGCTGCGCAATTGAAGGCAACTGAGTACACGGTCCAGGCGGCGGGCCTTGCTGAGCGCCTCATTTCAATTAGCCGTGAAATCACGCCGTTTCTTGCTGCCGCTGGTCTGGCCGTCGACTACCTCGATGTCGATCCCGCGGGTGTTGGCGTCACGCTGTCGAGAGTTGCGACGGAGTATGCCGCCCTGCGCGAGCAGGTTGGCCAGCTTGAAATGACGCTCCAGCGCTTGGCGCCCGAGCGTGCGGCGGCGGACGCCTCGCTTCGGCACGCGCAGGCCCACGTAACGGCGGCGGCGCTTCTTCTCGATCAGCGTCGCCTGGCCGAGGAGAGAAGGCGCGTGCCAGAGCGGAACTCCTCGATGGCGAGGCGACAGCAAGTCACCGGGCTCGGATCGCCGAGGCTTGCCAGACCACTCGTGAAGCTCTTGCTCGCGCGCGCGAGACAAAATCCACTACAGATGCAGCGTTCCAGGCGGCCGGCGCTCGTTGCGACGAGGCCGCCGCCGGATTGGAGACTGCCAAAGGCCGTAACGCTTTAGCCGAAAAGGCATTCAACGCGGCCTGCATGGATATTGCTCGCCCGCCAGATCAGGTTGCGGCGCTGATCGCAACCGACCCAGCATTGAGCGGAGCGTTACGGGTCCGAATTCGAGAGATCGATCGAGGCGTGAACGATGCGGGCACCGCAGTGCTGACGCGTCAGAATGACTTACACCGGGCGTTAGAAGGGTTCGACGAGACCACCGATGTCGAGAAGTTGGCCGCAGTCGTCGCGGCGTTGGGAACCGAAATCGGAGACTTGCAACAACGGACAGGTGCACTTGCCGCTACGCTCGCGCGAGACGACGAGGCGCGCGGCGCCGCTGCAAATCTATCCGCGCAAATCGAAACTGCGAAAGCGGAACTCGTAATCTGGCAAGCAGTCGACGATGCCCATCGGCTCGGCTAGCGGTGATCGTTTCCGTCGCTTTGTGCAGGGCATCACGCTCGACCACATGGTGCAATTGGCGAATGATCATCTCCATGCATTGACACCCCGCTACAGGCTCGCGCGGGGGGCTGCGTCCGATCTCACGCTGCATATTATTGATCGCGACATGGGCGACGAGGTCCGCGGCACCCGAAGCCTGTCAGGCGGTGAACGTTTCCTCGTCTCCCTTGCGCTGGCGTTGGCGCTGTCAGGTCTTGAGGGTCGATCGTCCTTTGTCGACACGCTGTTTATCGATGAAGGCTTTGGCTCGCTCGATGCGGAGACCCTCGACTTAGCAGTAGATGCGCTGGAGACCTTACAGGGTAGAGGTCAGAAGGTTGGCGTCATCACGCACGTCGCTGCCATGATCGAGCGGATTGCCGTGCAGGTGCGCGTGGAAAAGCGCGGTGCAGGTCGATCCGAGATTAGAGTTTCTGGTGGCAAGGGAGCCGCGTGGCCTGCGACGAGTAGCGCACAATAATATCAGGCGAAGCGGCCTCGGAGTGTTCAGGCCGGAAGAGGGGATACATGGAGAAATATCATATCAAGCTGACTGAGAGCGAGGCCGCGACACTCGCGAAGATCGATCTCAGGGAATCTCATTGCAATCATGATGAGGGCCACGCAGCTTATAAAGCCAATGCGCAGCCGATCCTTACCTTGCTCCAATCTCTGAGCGACAGGTCCGCAGTTCCCCAAGAAAGGCTGAATTACTGGAATGACCCCCGATACCATCACGGGAGGATCAAAGCGTCGCGCAAGGGTCTATTCGAGAGAAATGGTTGCAGAGGTACGGACATTTACACGCATCCACATTTTATCCGTTATCTTCGATATTTTCTGTTTGGTGCCGATCTTCCCGACGACGTCATTGCAGCATTTGAGGAAAAAGTCGGTAACCCACAGTGGGTTTCCTCTAGTGATGTCATTCCGATCGGAAAGTTTGCTCGGGATCTCACCCGCCAATATCGTCTGGACAAGACGGATGCACCAGAAGAGTTCTTCAAACTTTGCCTCGACATGGGGCTTAGCTTGACGACAGCCGAGAGCGTCATGCGGGCGGTCAAACAAATTCGATAGAACATGGACAAACTGACGCTGAACTACGTCTGGGGGCAGGAGCGGATACCGGTCGTACTGCGGCGGACGGGAAGAGGGCAGCGCTTGCGCGTTCGACTTCCCTTCGCGGAAACGAATTGCCAGTGGCTTCAGAATGGTAGACGAACGTCGCCTATTTGGATTGCCGGCAAGAAATACTGGGAACTGCCGAAAGCTTGGTTCAACGATTTCGTCGAACGCTCGTTGGCCGAATATGGCAAAGTCTACGTTATTCAGCCCTACCGTGAGCAAGAGAAATGCTCTCCTGCGTGCCAGAATGCGACTGGGCATGAGTGCCAGTGCTCCTGCATGGGCCTCTATCACGGCGCCGGAAATGACGGCAGTTGGTTCGAGGTATCCGATACTTTCGCTGCGCGTTGGGGCGAGCAGGAGCTCGCCTGTCGACTAATGACGGCGAGATAGGATGTCTGCTGGGGGAGGATGCATTTTGACCAAAGGCTCGGCCGATCGGCTGGCGGCAGCGCCATTGTCGTGCTTGTTGGGTTTAGCGAAGCGTAAAGGGGAGCCATAAACGTGCTCTATGCCTGGGTCGGCGACCAGAAGCGCGCCCCCGTCGCGAAGGGTGAACGGACCACGTGTCGCGACTGCGGCGGCTTGCTCACCGCCGTCATGCCCGTCGAGAACACGTCCCACTGGCGGCACAAGGCGGGTGATTGCGATCCCTGGAGCGAGCCGGAGGGAGCCTGGCACCTCGGCTGGAAAGAACTCTTCGATATGTCCTGCCGCGAGATCGCTCTACGCGACCCGACGACAGGAGAGCTGCACCGCGCAGACGTCCTCGTCGGCAGCGGCACCCCGCGCGCGACCGTCCTTGAGCTGCAGCACTCCTCGATCAGCGAGGACGAGCGAAACGCGCGGGAGGCCTTCTATCGGCGCGGAAACCGGATGTTCTGGCTGGTCCACATTCACAGCGAAAGCTCGTTCCTTGGGACGTATTTCAACATGTCGCTCGATTTCGGATCACGGGTCGTAAATCTCGACGGCAAGGAATTCGCGATCATGCGCTGGGTGGGCCCGAACAAGCAGTTCATCGAGAAGTGGAAGCGTGCGGTAGCCCACGTCTCTTCAATGCAGGGCCTTACATCTTCTACCTTGCAGGCCCCGGCGTAGCGTCTCGTCTTGGAGGCCCCTTGAAGCGCGGCGAATTCGCTCTCTGCGCCCTGACCCGCGATGAGTTTCTGCGAGCTGTCCGCTGGGAGGATACTGCTCCTTCTTGACGGCGTGCTCGTATTGAGCGGCGCCACGCCAGATCACTTTGCATGGCTGCCGGTATTCCTGATTAAACACAATGCGAGCGCTCGGGACAAAGCTCGCTGATAGTAGAAGGTGATGTTTTCCAATGAAGATATTTTGGTCATGGCAGAGTGATCGCGATCCGAAGTTGCATCACTACTTTGTGCGCGATGCGCTGAAGGACGCCTGCAAGCTCATCGCCATCGATCCCGACTATGAGGAGGCGGAGCGTCCCGAGGTCGATCACGATACCAAGAATGTCGCTGGAACGCCGGACATCACGAAGACCATCCTGGAGAAGATCGCCGGCGCGAACGTCTTTGTCGCGGACATGACCCCGGTGGGCATGACGGCCCCTGTAGCACTTCAGCCCAACATAGCTGCCGAAAAGCGTTCCGAGCCCAAATACCTCCAGAACCCGAACGTCATGTCCGAACTCGGCTACGCCGAGCATGCGCTCTCACAGGGCCGCATTATTCTCGTAGCGAACGGCGCGCACTATCCCGGTCCCGTGGCGCTTCCCTTTGATTGGCGTCACCGAAGCGGCGCGAAGGTCTACACCCTCAAGGATGGAGCCACGAAGGAGGAGATCAAGGCCGAGCAGAAGCGCTTCGCGGAGGTGCTGAAGAGCTGCATCATGCCCATCCTGGCTGAGCAGGCTCCGGTAAAGGCACCACCACCCCCAATTTCCTGGCAACCGTCGAGCAGTAGCGATCCGACCATTTGGCCGGCGGCTGAGAAGAAGCTCGAATTTCGCAACAATGCAATGGAGGAGCAGCGCCGGAATGTCCGACTGGGAAAAGGGACGCGGATCTTCGCACGCATCGCGCCTAGCGAATGGTCAGCGCCGGCCCGGGTCGAGCTTGAACAGCGCATCTCCGACGTGGGACTGAACATTCGGGGGCGGGACGGTGATTGGGGCCTCAATGGCGATGGCGCGCTGTCAGTCTGGGGGCGGATCGCGGGGAACGCTGACGACACGGACGTCACGAATGCGACGCAATGGTTCCAGTCGAACGGCGAGCTTTGGGGGGTCAACAGCAACTGCTTCGCTGAAAACAGCGGCGGCCTGTGTTTCGCGTCCGCGCTGCCGTTCACACCGCTGGATGAGTTTCTTCGTAAGGGCATTGCCGCCATCAGAGCCATGGGCGGTAAAGGCCGGATCGGGATCAAGCTGGGTGCTGGCGATCTGACCGACACTGTCTTGCCTGGCCAATACCAATCGCAACGCTTCCCGGCTGTCAGCGGGCGTGCGGATGTGGGCGAAGAACTTGAGTCCTGGACGCCGAACGAACGGCGGGCGCTCCTGTTCCGATTCTGGAACACTTTGATGGACGCCTACGGTCGGCCGCCTGCGCGCTCCATTACAGAGTTCGAGCAAGCAGCCGCGATTGCGCCGCTATCGAAATAGGCGTTGGAATGACCCAGCAGAACGAAGAGGCAAAACCAAACGTGCTCGATCCGCGCCAACTGGTGCGTATCGAAGCGGTGCATCGTGGCTTCCTGTATCAGCACCTCTATCTGGCGAACTGCTTGCTGCGCGCCGGATCGGCCGGCGTCGACAAAATCGTCGTCGAAGGAGACGAGGACGTAGAACTGCATCGGGCGGCCGACTGCTTCTATGTGCAGGTGAAGACGCGCCAGGGACTCCTGGAAGCTGGCGACATCAAGGGCTCCTCCCGGGCGCGTCGGGCATGGAGACGCTTGGCCGTTGAACATCAAGCTCGGTCAGGACGCGCTGAGTGTCGATGTCGTGATCGACAATGCCCATCGCCTGACGCCGGCGGACCTGAAACCGATTGTCGACCAGGCGCAGAACGTCCGCTTTCTTCTGCTGTGCCAGCCGGGCATCGTGACACAGGAGATCGCGGCACTCCTCGGCGTCGAGCATGAAACGCTGGGTGGTTGGGACGAGGACACCATTGCGGCGGTGGTCGCCGAGGTCGGCTGCGTGGCCGACTACGCGGATTGCGAGCGTCTGTCGCGTCTCACCGGCGGGCTGCCCTACTATGTATTGAATGCGGGGACATGCTTGCCGAGGTTGAGGAGCGCCTTCCAAAAAGCGACCAGCACCATCGCATCTTTCGCTACAACCGAGCACTGGCGATGTTCAAGCTCGGGGCCTACGACCTCACGCTCCAGGAAACGGAACGGCTCGGTGAAGAGTATTATGACCTCCTTGGCCTATCGCCAGAGCAGGTCATTGGCAGAAACCCGCCAGCCATCCGCCCGCTGCTGCCCAAGGGGCGGCGCCGCCTCATTACACGCCTTCGCCGGTCCGGCCCGCCGCCGCAGAGAAAGGTTGTTATTCCTCCGGCAATGCAGAAGCTTCTTGCGGCGCGCAACGGGCCAGCGGCGCCACCCCAGCAGCGTCGAACCAAGGTCGGCCGAAACGAGCGGTGCCCGTGCCAGTCAGGCCGGAAATACAAGCATTGTCACGGCCGATGATCGACAACGGCACCCGCCCATCGTCAACTATTGGCATCCCTCGCAACGTCCGGGACGCGTCGCCGCCCTGCTATTCGTTGCGCAGCCGATCTCCCTCATACTTGGCGCACCGCTCTCCGGTTGGATTATGGATGTCTTCTCGCAGGCTGAGGAAATGCACGGCTGGCAATGGATGTTCATCATCGAGGCTCTTCCGGCTGCAATCCTCGACTTCGTCATTCTGTCCTTTCTCAGCAATGGAATCGACGATGCGAAGTGGCTTTCCGAAAGTGAAAAGCAACCGCTGGCGGCTTGAGTGGCGAGGTACTAGCAACTTTCAGCCGGTGGACCTTCTCGCAGACCGACCCAGCCATATTTTCTGATGGCGCCGCCGCACGATCTTCGATGGTCGGTTACGCAGCTCGGGAAATCCAGCGCTCCTCTTGGGTTCGTTCTCCGTCACGGGATCCGCAATCGCAATAAAATCCCCAGACTAAATCCCAGACTAAATGGAAATTCTAGTCCGGGGTTGCTCCAGGCCAATCTCGAAACCTGTGTTATTTTAAGGAGTTAGCTGGCGCGCCCGGAACGATTCGAACGTCCGACCCTCAGATTCGTAGTCTGATGCTCTATCCAGCTGAGCTACGGGCGCGTGTTTCGCAAACAGCGCGGGCAGGGCCCGCAAGCAGCCCCCGGCGGAGCCGGAGGGGGTGCGAAAGAGCGCTCTGACTAACCGCTCTTGTCCCGATTGGCAAGGTCCGGCTCGCCGGTATTTTGGGGCATTTCCGCACTTCTCTTCGTCATTCCGGGGCGCGACGAAGTCGCGAGCCCGGAATCCATAACCACCAGCCGGGGTTATGGATTCCGGGCCCGACCCTTCGGGTCGTCCCGGAATGACGGAAGGAATGGCGATGGCCCAGCTCGTTTCAGTCGGCCGCTGGCCTAGCCTTAAGCCCTCTGGCGCTCGTTGCGGATGGAGAGCAGTTCCACGGGACGGTCGGGGATGACGATGCGGAACGTGGCGCCGATGGTGCCCTCGACCAGGTGGATCTCGCCGCCATGGGCGCGGACCAGCTCGGCGGCGATGGCGAGGCCAAGGCCGCTGCCGCCGGGGCGGCCCGAGGTCTGGAAGGCCTCGAACAGGCGCTCCCGGGTCTTCGGGGGAACGCCGGGGCCGGTGTCGGAGACCTCGAGAATGGCGACGGCGCCTTCGCGCTTTCCGGTGATCCGGATCTGCTGCACGCGCCCCTCACCCGCCGCATGGCTTTCGAGCGCCTGGGCGGCGTTGCGGACGAGGTTGAGCAAGACCCGGAACAGCTGGTCGGGATCGGCGTCGACCGCGAGCCCGCGCTCGATCGCGGCGACCCAGGCGATCGAGGCGTCGTTGGCGAGCCCCGCGGTCTCCCGCACCTCCATCACAACAGGCTCGATCAGGATCATGCGGCGGTCGGGTGCGGCCTCCTGGGCGCGGCCGTAGGACAATGTCGACTGGCAGAAGGCGATGGCGCGCTCGAGCGAGCGCACGAGCTTGGGCGCAAAGCGCTGCACGCGCGGATCCGGCACGCTGGCGAGCTGATCCGACAGCAGCTGGGCCGAGGCGAGCAGATTGCGCAGATCGTGGTTGATCTTGGAGACCGCGAGGCCGAGGGCAGCGAGCCGGCTCTTCTGATTCAGCATCGACATCAGGTCGCGCTGCATGTCGGACAATTCGCGCTCGGCGACCCCGATCTCGTCGCTGCGCTGGCTCGGCACGATGATGCCGGCCGAGCTCTCGGGATTCTCGTGGAAGCCGACCAGGCTCGCGGTCAGCCGCCGCATCGGGCGCACGAAGAGATAATGAAGCGCGAGATAGACGAGGCCCGCGGTCAGCACCGCGATGATCAACGCGACCACGACGAGGTTGCGGGAGAAGCGGTACATCTGCTTCCGCAGCGGCAGCTCATCGGTGACGATCTCGATGAACTGTGCATTGCCGACCCCGGGGCCGACGATGCGGATGGCCTGGTTGCCGGTTTCCAGCATCATCCGGAACGAGCCGGTGATCGCCTCCCAAGCCGTCATGTCGCGCAGGTCGATGTCGTGCTCGATGGCGGCGGGAATGTTGTCGCTGGCGAGCAGCCGGCGCTGCTGGCCCATCTTGATGGCGACGGCGCGGGCATTGATGCTCTTCAGGATCTGCCGCGACAGCGAATCGGGGACCATGCCGAGCGGCGCCGCATCCAGCACCAGCGCCGCGGTGTTGGCCGCCGCGACGCGATCATTCAGCCGGTTGACCCAGAAATTCGCGATGGCTGGCACGTAGAGCAGCACCGCGGCGATCATCACCAAGGGAATGGTGAGCAGCAGCAGCTTGCCGGACAACCCGAGCCCGCGCGAGCCGCGGGGCCGCGTCGCCGGCTGGTCTGGCTGATCCAGATCCTGGATCGGCTGGCGATCTGTGGCTGGCACGAAACTCGCCCCTGTTGGCCTTGGCTGATGGAGGATGCGACCCGACCGATGTCCGGTCAAATTACGGATCGCTAATCTGCCGAGGTGTGATGTAAGCGCTGATAGCGCGAGTCGCCACCTCAAGGGTTAAAAACGCCGCGCAAACAGCGATATTCACCACAATCGCGCGCTTGTGCGGCGTTGACGAAGACAAGGCGCTCCCTTATAAGCCGCGCGAATTGTCCGCGATGACCCGGTGCGACACCGGGAGCGGCTCTCTTGGGGCCGAAAAAGGGCCCGTTTTGGGCCGTATCTTCCGGACTTTACCATCAATTCTACAGGCAAATTGCCCGGTCAGCGGAGAAAAACCCGTGAAGCGGACTTATCAACCCAGCAAACTGGTGCGCAAGCGCCGTCACGGCTTCCGCGCCCGTCTCGCCACTGCCGGCGGCCGCAAGGTTCTCGCCGCCCGCCGCGCCCGCGGCCGCAAGCGTCTGAGCGCCTGAGCCGGACCCCCTTTTTGGGATTTCATCATGGATCGGCTGAGGCAGCGGGCGGATTTCCTCGCCGTTGCCAATGGCGCGCGGGTGAATAGTCCCGCGTTCGTCCTGCAAAGCCGCCGCCGCGATGATTCCGGCCCTGTCAGGATCGGCTTCACCGTCACCAAGAAGAACGGCAACGCCCCCGAGCGCAATCGCATCCGGCGCCGGTTGCGCGAACTGGTGAAGCGGCTCGATCCGACATCGATGCAGCCCCACCATGATTATGTCCTGGTCGGACGAAAGGACGCGCTCTCGCGCGACTTCGCCACCATGCTCGACGATCTGCGCATAGCGTTCACGAAGCCCGCGCGGCATACGGCCAAAGCGCGCGGCCACAGGCCGGGTCACGCCGCAGCGACCAGCCGCAAACCGGATTGATGACGAGACAATCGAGATGACCGACAATCGCAATACCATCCTCGCCGTCATTCTGTCCGGCCTGGTGCTGATCGCCTGGCAGTACTTCTACAATGTGCCGCAGATGGAGAAGCAGCGCGCCCAGCAGCAGGCGCAGTCCGAGCTCCAGAAGGGCAGCACGCCGCAGCCGGGCGCGTCCCCGACACCGGGCAGCGCGCCGCAGCCCGGCGCGGCCCAGCCGTCGACGCCGGCCGCGAGCCCGCCCCAAGCGGTCGTTTCGCGCGAGACTGCCATTGCAGCGAGCCCGCGCGTCAAGATCGAGACGCCGCGGATCGCCGGCAGCATCTCGCTGAAGGGCGGCCGCATCGACGACATCGCGCTGGTGCAATATCGCGAGACGGTCGATCCGAAATCGCCGCCGATCGTCCTCTATTCGCCGTCGGGCACGGCGGAGCCCTATTACGCCGAGTTCGGCTGGGTTGCAGCGACGGGCGTGACGGCAAAGATGCCGGATGCCCAGACCGTCTGGCAGCAGGAGGGCAGCGGCAGCCTGACGCCGTCGACGCCCGTGGTGCTGAAATGGGACAATGGCGACGGCCTGACTTTCCGCCGCACCATCGCCGTCGACGACCATTATCTCTTCACCATCAAGGACGAGGTGAGCAATGTCGGCAACGCGCCCGTCACGCTCTATCCGTTCGCGCTGATCTCGCGCCACGGCGCGCCGCATGTCTCCGGCTACTATATCCTGCATGAGGGCCTGATCGGCTATCTCGGCGAACACAGGCTGCAGGAATATGCCTACAGCAAGATCGACGAAGCCAAGCAGGTGAACTTCAAGGCCACCAATGGCTGGCTCGGCATCACCGACAAATACTGGGCCTCCGCGCTGCTGCCGGATACCAACGCCCAGCTCCAGGCACGTTTCTCGTCGAACCCGGTCGGCAAGGTCCATACCTACCAGACCGACTATCTGCTCGACCCCGTCACCGTCGCGATCGGCGGCACCGCGACGGCCAACGCGCGGCTGTTCGCAGGCGCCAAGGAAGCCGGCGTGGTCGGCATCAACTTCCCGCTCGCGGGCCTCGGCGGCTACAACAAGGCGCTCGGCCTCAATCAGTTCGACCTGCTGATCGACTGGGGCTGGTTCTATTTCCTCACCAAGCCGATGTTCCTCGGCCTCGACTTCTTCTTCCGCTTCTTCGGCAATTTCGGCGTCTCGATCCTGCTCGTCACGGTGATCGTGAAGCTGTTGTTCTTCCCGCTGGCGAACAAGTCCTACGCCTCGATGGCGAAGATGAAGTCGATCCAGCCGCAGCTGCTGGCACTGAAGGAGCGCTATCCCGACGACAAGGTGAAGCAGCAGCAGGAGATGATGGAGATCTACCGCAAGGAGAAGATCAATCCGGTCGCCGGCTGTCTGCCCGTGCTGATCCAGATTCCGGTGTTCTTCGCGCTCTACAAGGTGCTGTTCGTCACCATCGAGATGCGGCACGCGCCGTTCTTCGGCTGGATCAAGGACCTCTCCGCGCCGGACCCGACCAACCTCTTCAACCTGTTCGGGCTGCTCCCGTTCGATCCGACCACGATTCCGGTGTTCGGCTATTACCTCGCGCTCGGCATCTGGCCGATCATCATGGGCATCACGATGTGGATCCAGATGAAGCTGAATCCGACGCCGCCGGATCCGACCCAGCAGATCATCTTCAACTGGATGCCGCTGATCTTCACCTTCATGCTGGCGGGATTCCCGGCGGGCCTCGTGATCTACTGGGCCTGGAACAACCTGCTCTCGGTGGTCCAGCAGGGCTACATCATGCGCCGCAACGGCGTGAAGGTGGAATTACTCGACAATCTCAAGGCAACGTTCGCGAGGAAGGCGACGTAAGCGTCGTCATTGCGAGGAGCCCTTGCGACGAAGCAATCCAGAGTCCCTCGGCGGATACATTTCTGGATTGCTTCGCTTCGCTCGCAATGACGCAAGGAAACAGCGAGGCTTCGCATGACCGACTACAAAGATGCGAAGCTGATCGAGGCCGGGCGAAAACTGTTCGCTCGTGACTGGCAGTTCATCTGGGCCTCGCCTTCGATCGAAACGCTGCCGCCGATGGCGGGGCTGGAGATCGCCTTTGCCGGGCGCTCCAATGTCGGCAAGTCGAGCCTGATCAACGCGCTCACGGGCCGCAACGCGCTGGCGCGCACCTCGCATACGCCGGGCCGCACCCAGGAGCTGATCTTCTTCGAGGTCCCCGGCAAGAACGACCTGCGCCTCGTCGACATGCCCGGCTACGGCTATGCCAAGGCGCCGAAGAGCCAGGTCGCGTCCTGGACCGAGCTGATCCACAAATTCCTGCTGGGACGCGCCAGTCTCGCGCGCGTCTACGTGCTGATCGATGCGCGGCACGGGATCAAGGATGTCGATCTCGAGGTGCTGAAGACGCTCGACCGCTCCGCCGTCAGCTACCAGATCGTGCTGACCAAGGCCGACCAGGTGAAAGTCGCCGAGCTGCAAGCACGCATCGCCGAGACCGAGGCCGTGCTCGCCAAGCATCCGGCCGCGTTCCCGACCGTGCTCGCGACCTCGTCGCGCAGCGCGACCGGCATGGCCGAGCTTCGCGCCGCGATGGCGAAGCTCCTGGAAGAGCGGGCCTCGTGATGGCAGCGCACCGCCTGCTGATCGGGCTTGCCGGCTTGATGGGCGCCGCCGGCGTCGCGCTGGCCGCCGCGTCCGCCCATGGTGCCGACGCGAGCCGTCTTGCCTCCGCCAGCGCCATGCTGCTGTTTCATGCAAGTGCCATACTTGCGACCATCGCCTTGCTCACGCGCGGCCTTCTGCACGGCGGAATTGGAATCGTGGCGACGTTCGGCTTCGCGATCGGTGCCGCGCTGTTCGCAGGCGACCTCACCTTGCGGCAGTATGCCGGGCACGCGCTGTTTCCGATGGCGGCGCCGACGGGCGGGATGGTGATGATTGCGAGCTGGCTGGCGGTAAGCGTGGCGGCGGTGGTGGCGAAGCGCTGAATCCGTAGCCCGGATGGAGCGAAGCGCAATCCGGGGCCGGTGTCTGCGGCGACGAATCCCGGATTACGCTGCGCTCCATCCGGGCTACATAGCTGCCACACCTTTGCGCTGTCCCCGCCAATCGGATAGAACGCGCACCATTCGACCCGCCAGCGAGACCCGCGACATGACCGACATCTCTCCGCTCGACCAGGCCCGCATCCTGTCCGAAGCGCTGCCGCACATGCAGCAATATGACGAGGAAACCATCGTCATCAAATATGGCGGCCATGCCATGGGCGACGAGGAGACCGCGAAGAACTTTGCCCGCGACATCGTGCTCTTGGAGCAGACCGCGATCAATCCGGTGGTGGTGCATGGCGGCGGGCCGCAGATCGCGACCATGCTCAAGCGTCTTGGGATCGTCTCGGAATTCGCCGCGGGCCTGCGCATCACCGATGCCGCGACCATCGAGATCGTCGAGATGGTGCTCGCCGGCTCCGTCAACAAGCAGATCGTCGGCTACATCAACGAGGCCGGCGGCAAGGCGGTGGGCCTGTCCGGCAAGGACGGCAACATGGTGAAGGCGACCAAGACGACGCGCACCATCGTCGATCCCGACTCGAACATCGAGAAGGCGATCGATCTCGGCTTCGTCGGCGACCCCGAGAAGGTCGACCTCACTTTGCTGAACCAGCTGATCGGCTACGAGCTGATCCCGGTGCTGGCGCCGCTCGCAACCTCGAAAGAGGGCCAGACGCTGAACATCAACGCCGACACCTTTGCAGGGGCCGTCGCCGGCGCGCTGAAAGCCAAGCGCCTGCTGCTGCTCACCGACGTGCCCGGCGTGCTCGACAAGTCGAAGAAGCTGATCCCGCAATTGTCGGTGAAGGACGCGCGAAAACTGATCGCCGACGGAACCATCTCCGGCGGCATGATCCCGAAGGTCGAGACCTGCATCTACGCGCTGGAGCAGGGCGTCGAGGGCGTCGTCATCATCGACGGCAAGATGCAGCACGCGGTGCTGCTCGAGCTCTTCACCAACCAGGGCACGGGCACGCTGATCCACAAGTGATGCGGGAACGCGAGCAGCGGAAGAAGGTCGTCATGCCCGGGCTTGTCCCGGGCATCCACGACCTTTCTTCTCGCGGCAAAGACGTGGATGGCCGGGTCAAGCCCGGCCATGACGATTTGAGAGAGCGTCATCCACGCCGCTCCCCCCTCACCCGCTTCCTGATGACGCTGCCTGCCGCAACTGTCTCCTTCTTCTTCTCCTCGGCGCCGGCGATCGCCGACCTCAAGATCTGCAACCGCATGTCCTATGTGGTCGAGGCCGCGATCGGCATCGACGACAAGGCGGCCACCGCGACGCGCGGCTGGTTCAGGATCGATCCCGCCGCCTGCCGCGTGGTGGTGCAGGGCACGCTGACCGCCGACCGGATCCTGCTCAACGCGCGCGCGCTCGGCGTCTACGGCGCGTCCCCGATCCCGCAAAGCGGCAACGACATGCTGTGCGTCGCGCAGGACAATTTCGTCATCGCGGCGGCCAGGCAGTGCCGCAGCGGCCAGACGCAGGTTCCCTTCACACAGGTGACGCCGACGCAAAGCCCGGACGGCAACCTCGTCGCTTATCTCGCCGAGGATTCCGAATATGACGACGAGCAGGCGCGCCTCGCCGGCATCCAGCGGCTCCTGGTGATCGCAGGCTACGACGCCGCGCCGATCGATGGCGTCGACGGGCCGAAGACGCAGAGCGCGCTGGCCGCATTCCTGAAGAGCCGGGGCTTGTCGTCCGACATCGTGGGCTCGCAGAACTTCTTCAAGACCATGGTCGATGCCGTGCAGACGCCGTCCGCGACCGGCCTCACCTGGTGCAACGACACGCCGCACAAGGTGATGGCGGCGATCGCGACCGACGACGGCAAGGCGGTGACCAGCCGCGGCTGGTATCGCGTCGATCCCAAGACCTGCCTGCACCCCGATGTATCAGGCCAGCCGAAGCAGATCTTCAGCTTCGCGGAGGCGGTCGACGCCGACAACCGAATCGTCAAGCTGAAGGACAAGCCGCTGAATTGGGGCGGCGACCGGCAGCTCTGCACACGCGAGACCAAGTTCGAGACCAGCGAGCAGACCGATTGCGGCGCGCGCGGCTTTGCGCCAACGGGCTTCGGCGCGGTAGACATGTCGAGCGGCGGCAAGACGCTGCGCTTTGCCGTGCCGTGAGATTGGCGCAATGATCAGCACGCAAGCATCCACAAGCTCCGCCGTCGTCCCCGCGAAGGCGGGGACCCATAACCCCAGGGAGTGGTTGCGGAGGGAAGCTGGTCACCCCGAGTCTTCGCAAAACTCCTCCCTGGGGTTATGGGTCCCGGGCTCGCGCTTCGCGCGCCCCGGGACGACAAGTTGAGAATGCCGATATGACCTTCCCCCGCAGCTTCAACCATGTCGACACCTGGGTGTTCGACCTCGACAACACGCTCTATCCGCATCACGTCAATCTGTGGCAGCAGGTCGATGCGCGGATCGGGGAGTTCGTCTGCAACTGGCTGAATGTCGGCCCGGAGGAAGCGCGGGCGATCCAGAAAGACTATTATCGCCGCTTCGGCACCACGATGCGCGGCATGATGACCCTGCACGGCGTCTCCGCCGACGACTACCTCGCCTATGTCCACAAGATCGACCACTCTCCGCTGGAGCCGAATCCGGCGCTTGGCGCGGCCATCGCAAAGCTGCCGGGCCGCAAGCTGATCCTCACCAACGGCTCGGTCGACCATGTCGATGCCGTGCTGGCGCGGCTCGGCTTCGCCGGCCATTTCGACGGCGTGTTCGACATCATCGCCGCCGAGTTCGAACCGAAGCCGGCGGAGCAGACCTACCGCAAGTTCCTCGGCCAGCATGCGGTCGATCCGACCCGCGCCGCCATGTTCGAGGACCTCGCCCGCAACCTCACCGTGCCCTACCGGCTCGGCATGACCACCGTGTTGGTGGTGCCCGACGGCACCAAGGAGGTGGTGCGCGAGGACTGGGAGCTGGAAGGCCGCGACGCCGCCCATGTCGACCACGTCACGGATGATCTGGCGGGGTTTTTGGCAAAGTTGTCGGGGTGATTTCGTAGCCTGGATGGAGCGCAGCGTAATCCGGGGCTGGCGTAGCTGCGGAGAGACTGTCCCGGATTGCGCTTCGCTCCATCCGGGCTACGGGTCTTCCCGGGTGGTGATCCAGAACGCAGCCTTGACTCCGCTCCGCCAAATCCCGAAAAAGCGCTCCAATTCTCGCGAAACCACGCGCTTCCCAGAGGAAATCACGATGTCCCTTGCAGCCCTCGAATCCACCATCAACAGCGCCTTCGAGGCGCGTGACGGCATCTCGACCACGACCAAGGGCGAGGTGCGCGAGGCCGTCGACCAGTCGCTGGAGATCCTGGACAAGGGCGAGGCGCGCGTTGCCGAGCGCGGCAGCGACGGCAAGTGGAAGGTCAATCAATGGCTGAAGAAGGCCGTGCTGCTGTCGTTCCGCCTCAACGACATGGACGTCATTGGCGGCGGCCCCGGCAAGGCAAGCTGGTGGGACAAGGTGCCCTCGAAGTTCGAAGGCTGGGGCCCGAACCGCTTCCGCGATGCCGGTTTTCGCGCGGTGCCCGGCGCGATCGTCCGCCGCTCGGCCTTCATCGCCAAGAACGTCGTCTTGATGCCGTCCTTCGTCAATCTCGGTGCCTATGTCGATGAGAGCACGATGGTCGACACCTGGGCCACCGTCGGCTCCTGCGCACAGATCGGCAAGCGCGTGCACATCTCGGGCGGCGCCGGCATCGGCGGCGTGCTCGAGCCGCTGCAGGCCGAGCCGGTCATCATCGAGGACGATTGCTTCATCGGCGCACGCTCGGAAGTCGCCGAAGGCGTGATCGTGCGCAAGGGCGCGGTGCTGGCGATGGGCGTGTTCCTGGGAGCCTCGACCAAAATTGTCGACCGCGAGACCGGCGAGGTCTTCATGGGCGAAGTGCCCGAATATTCCGTCGTGGTGCCCGGCGCGCTGCCCGGCAAGCCGATGAAGAACGGCCAGATCGGCCCGAGCACCGCTTGCGCCGTGATCGTCAAGCGCGTCGACGAGCGCACGCGGTCGAAGACCAGCATCAACGAGCTGCTGCGGGATTGATGCAAGGCGAGTAGCGAATGGCCAGTGGCGAATAGGGCGCCAATCCTACTTGCCATTCACCATTCACCATTCGCTGCTAGGATCGAACCCACCCTCCCTCCATCGCGACCAATTTCCGGGCGGCCATTCCGCCCGGAGCCACTCGCATGGACTGGATCTGGTACCTATTCCGCTTCGACGGCCGCATCAATCGCGCCCTGCTGTGGCAGGCGCTGCTGATCGTTGCGCTGCTGGCAGGCTTGCTGGAGGTGATCGGTCAGATCATTCATCTGCCCAATGCCGACGGATCGTTGAAGCTCTCGCTCAAGCTCGATTTCGGCCTTGGCGATCTGTTCAAGCTGGCCGATCCCCGGGAACACCCTTCACTCGCGTCTACCGACCGCGCGCCCCTGATCCTGAGGGCATTCGGCATGTCGCTGTTCCTGTGGGTCTATCTGGCAACGGCGATCAAGCGGCTGTACGACCGTGACAGGAGCGGCTGGTGGCTCGTTCCGTTTTTCCTCGTGCCCGGCCTTTTCAACCAGTTCTCGGACCTGCTCCCCGACACCAGCGTGATGCTTCTTTTCAACCTCGCCGCTTCGATGCTGTGGCTGTGGGGTCTCGTCGAGATGCTCTGCGTGCCCGGCACTGTCGGCGAGAACCGGTTCGGGCCTGATCCGCTGGCCGGGATCGCGTATGAGTCCACGCCCGCCTCGCCACCTGCGAAGAGCTGGGACCAGGGCCGCGAGATCGAAATTGTTCCGCCCAGCGCTAGCCCCCCCGGCGGCATGCATGTTAAGCGGGGCGCATGACCGATGCCCTCTCGATCGCCCGCGACCTCATCCGTTGCCCCTCAGTCACTCCGGCCGATGCCGGCGCGCTCGGGGTGCTCGAAAAAATCCTGGGCGCTGCCGGTTTCACCTGTCACCGCGTGACCTTCAGCGAGGAAGGCACCGCCGACGTCGACAATCTCTACGCTCGGATCGGCACCGACGGTCCGCACATCACCTTCGCAGGCCACACCGATGTGGTGCCGCCCGGCGACGAGAGCGCCTGGAGCGTCGGCGCGTTCTCCGGAGAGGTGAAGGACGGCGTGCTGCATGGCCGCGGTGCGGTCGACATGAAAGGCGGCATCGCCTGCTCGGTCGCCGCGGTGCTGGAGCATCTCGCCGCCAATAACGGCAAGCCGCGCGAGGACGGTGCGGGCTCGATCTCGTTCCTGATCACGGGCGACGAGGAAGACGTCTCCATCAACGGCACCATCAAGCTGCTGAAATGGGTCGCCGAGCGCGGCGAGAAATTCGACCATTGCGTGCTCGGCGAGCCTTCCAACGTCGAGACGCTCGGCGACACCATCAAGATCGGCCGGCGCGGCTCGCAATCCGGCACGCTCGTCGTCGACGGCGTGCAGGGCCACGTCGCCTATCCGCACCGCGCCTCCAATCCGGTGCCTGATATCTCGCGGCTGATCGTCGCGATCTCCGACGAGCCGCTCGACCATGGCAGCGCGCAATTCCAGGCGTCCAATCTCGAATTCGTCTCGGTCGACGTCGGCAACAAGGCCTTCAACGTCATCCCCGGCGAGGCCCGCGCAAGATTCAACATCCGCTACAACGACAACCACACCCAGGCGAGCTTGCGTGAATTGGTGGAGACGCGTCTCGCCAAAGCCTGCGGCAACCGCATCAAGGCCCGCATCGTCTGGGAGCCCTCGAACTCGAACGTGTTCGTGACCAAGCCGGGTCCGTTCACCGATCTCGCGGTCTCCGCGATCGAGGAGGTGACGGGGCGCAAGCCCGAGCTCTCGACCTCAGGCGGCACGTCGGATGCGCGATTCATCTCCTTCTATTGCCCCGTGATCGAGTTCGGCCTGGTCGGGCAGACCATGCACCAGATCGACGAGCGCGTGCCGGTGGCGGATCTGGAGAGGCTGACGAAAGTGTATCGCGGGATTTTGGCGCGGTATTTTGCTTGAGGCAGTGTTGCCTCCATAAACACGACCGTCATCGCCCGGCTTGACCGGGCGATCCAGTATTCCAGAGACGGCAGTGATTGAGCCGAGAGGCCGCGGCGTACTGGATGCCCCGGTCAAGCCGGGGCATGACACCGAGGTTTGGCGAGAGCGTGCCCGCTCTCTGCGCCGCTCGCCTAATAATCCACCTTCATCAAATACAGCCCCTCAGGCGGGGCGACGATGCCGCAGGCGGTGCGGTTGCGGGCTTTGAGTGCGGCGGAGAGATCGTCGGCGGTCCAGCGGCCCTCGCCGACCCAGACCAGGGATCCCACCATCGAGCGCACCTGGCTGTGCAGGAACGAGCGCGCCGAGGTGATGACGTTGATCTCGCGGCCATCGCGGATCACGTCCAGCTGGTCGAGTGTCTTCTCCGGCGATTTGGCCTGGCACTCGGTGTCGCGAAAGGTGGTGAAATCGTGCTTGCCGAGCAGGCGCTGCGCCGCCGCGTGCATTGCGTCGGCATCGAGCTTGCGCGGCACGCGCCAGGCGTGGCCGACATCGAGCGCGAGATTGGCGCGAGTGTTGACGATGCGATAGCGGTAGTGGCGCTTGACCGCCGAGAAGCGCGCCTCGAAATCGTCGGGCACGATCTCGGCCTCGAGCACCGCGATCGGATGCGGGCGCAGATGCGCGTTGAGCCCGTCGCGAAAACGACCCGGCGGAAACTGCTTGTCGACGTCGACATGCGCGACCTGGCCGCGCGCATGCACGCCGGCATCGGTGCGGCCGGCACCGTGCACGCGCAGATCCGCCCCGGTCATCGCCTTCACGGCCGCCTCGAGCGCGCCCTGCACCGATGGCAGCGTGTCCTGCACCTGCCAGCCGAAGAACGGCGCGCCGTCATATTCGATGGTGAGCTTGTAGCGGGGCATCGTGTCCAGTTTCGTCGTCATTGCCCGCCTTGTGCGCTGTTGCGCACTGGGGCGGACAATCCAGTAATCCGCAGCCTATCCGATTGACCGAGAAGCCTCGGCGTACTGGATACCCCGCCTTCGCGGGGTATGACAGTGTCAGGTGAATTTGGATCCCGCCTTTAACGGCACGCCGCGCAGGAAGTCCGCGGCCTGCATGCGGGCCTTGCCCTCGCGCTGCAGCTCGATGATGCGGATGGCGCCGTCGCCGCAGGCGACGATAAGCTGATCGTCGAGCACGTCGCCAGGCGCGCCGGCGCCTTGCGCCAACTCGCAACGCAGGATTTTGACGCGGGCATCGTCAAGCTCGCTCCAGGCGCCGGGGAAGGGCGAGAGGCCATGGACGTGGCGCAGCACCGCGCGCGCGGGCCTGGTCCAGTCGATCCGCGCCTCGGCCTTCTCGATCTTGGCGGCGTAGGTGACGCCGTCCGCGCTCTGCGCCTTGAGCTGGAGCCCGCCGCGTTCGAGCGCGGCCATCGCGCGCACCATCAGGTCGGCCCCCAACCGGGACAGGCGATCGTGCAGGTCGAGCGCGGTCATGCCGTCGGTGATCGCGATGCGCTCGGCCATGGCGACGTCGCCGGTATCGAGGCCGACATCCATCTTCATCACCATCACGCCGCTCTCGGCGTCACCTGCCATGATGGCGCGGTTGATCGGCGCAGCGCCGCGCCAGCGCGGCAACAGCGAGGCATGCAGATTGTAGCAGCCGAGTTTTGGCGCATCGAGGATCGCCTGTGGCAGGATCATGCCATAGGCGACGACGACGGCCGCGTCCGCATCGAAGGCGCGGAACTCCGCCAGCGCCTGCTCGGTCTTCAGCGTCTTCGGCGTCAGCACGGGAATGCCGAGCTTTCGCGCGGCCTCCTCGACCGGGGTCGGCTGCAATTGCAGGCCGCGCCGGCCGCCCGGCTTCGGCGCGCGGGTGTAGGCGGCCGCGATCTCGTGGCCATGCGCGACCAGCTCGAGCAGCGTCGGCACGGAGAAATCGGGCGTGCCCATGAAGATGAGGCGGAGGGGCATTTGACGACAATCCTTGAAACGAGCAAGGTACTCGTCATGGCCGGGCTTGTCCCGGCCATCCACGTTCGTCCTGCTCGCGGCGGCAAAGAACGTGGATGCCCGGGACAAGCCCGGGCATGACGGCGGAGGAATTATCACTCCGCCGCGCGCTTGGCGGCTTTCTCGAACTTCTTCATGACGCGGTCGCGCTTGAGCTTCGACAGATAGTCGACGAACAGCACGCCGTTGAGATGGTCGATCTCGTGCTGGATGCAGGTGGCGTAGAGGCCTTCGGCATCCTCCTCGTGCACCTTACCGTCGAGATCGGTGAAGCGCACGCGCACTTTCGCGGGACGCTCGACCTCCTCGTAATATTCGGGGATCGAGAGGCAGCCCTCCTCGTAGACCGACAGTTCCTCGGACGAGGCGATGATCTCTGGATTGATGAAGACGCGCGGCAGCGGCTTGGTCTCGCCGTTCTCATCGCGCTTGGCGAGGTCCATGGTGATCAGGCGCAGCGGCTGCGCGACCTGGATCGCCGCCAGCCCAATGCCAGGCGCGTCGTACATGGTCTCGAACATGTCGTCGGCAAGCTTGCGGATCTCCGCCGTGACCTTCTCGATCGGCTTGGAGACCAGGCGCAGCTGCTTGTCGGGCAGGATGATGATTTCTCTGAGGGCCATGGCCGCGATTTAAGCCGCGCGCCGGATGCGGTCAATGCGGCCCGGAACCCCTTAACCCCTCGCTAACCATAAAACTTCACCTTTCATTAACCATGAAAATTAGGGGCCGGTTAACCCAGAATGTTCCCTCTTCGTTCGCGAGAGCGCGGCGAATCGGCTACAAGGCGGCATGAACGAGATCATTGTCATCCTGGGCGACTGGCCGGTGCGCATCGTCGATGCGCTGATCGGCTTCGGTGCGCTCGTCCTCATCCTGCTGGTTGTGATTGCGGTTGTGATCGCGCGCTCGGGGCGGCGTGGCGCGGAACTCGCCATGGCGAACGCGATCCGGGCCGACGAGCTCGAGGAGCGGCTCGCCCAGGTGCTGCACGCCCAGAGCGAGGCCTCGGGGCGGGTCGACGCCATGACCCAGGCGCTGGCGGGACGCCAGGCCGAGATGGCGCGCGCGGTCAACGAGCGGCTTGATTCGGTGACGCATCGAGTCGGCCAGTCCATGGAACATTCGACCCGCAACACCATGGAGAGCCTGCGCGCGCTGCATGAACGGCTCGGCATCATCGACAACGCGCACAAGAACCTCACCGACCTCACCACGCAGGTGACCACTCTGCGCGACGTACTCGCCAACAAGCAGTCGCGCGGCGCCTTCGGCCAGGCGCGGATGGAGGCGATCGTCCAGGACGGTCTGCCCAAAGGCTCCTACGAGTTCCAGTTCACGCTCTCGACCGGAAAACGACCGGACTGCGTCGTGTTCCTGCCCGACCAGCGCCCGCTCTGCATCGACGCGAAGTTTCCGCTGGAGGCGATGACGGCGCTGCACGACGCCCGCACCGACGAGGAGCGGCGCGTTGCCACGCAGCGGCTGCGCGGCGACGTGATGAAGCATGTCAGCGACATCGCGGAAAAATACCTCGTCACCGGCGAGACCCAGGAGATGGCGCTGATGTTCGTGCCGTCGGAATCGGTCTATGCCGAGATCCATGACGGCTTCGACGACGTGATCCAGAAGGCCTATCGCGCCCGCGTCGTGCTGGTGTCGCCGTCGCTGCTGATGCTCGCGATCCAGGTGATGCAGCAGATCATGAAAGACGCGCGCATGCGCGACGCCGCCGACCAGATCCGCACCGAGGTGATCAAGCTCGGCGACGATTTGGGGCGCCTGCGCGACCGCGTGCTCAAGCTGCAAAAGCATTTTGCCGACGTGAACGAGGACGTCCGCCAGGTGCTGATCTCCGCCGACAAGATCGAAAAGCGCGCAGGGCGAATCGAAGAGCTCGATTTCAGCAAGAGCGATGCGCCGGAGGCGCCGCGCCTGGTGGCGACGGGAGCGGCAGAGCTGTTTCCGCGCAAGCTCCAGGCGGGGGAGTGAGACTAGGGCACACTGTCGTGCCCCGCGAAGGCGGGGCATCCAGTACGCCGTGACGATCGTTGTTAAGCCGACGTGCCGGTGTTTACTGGATCGCCCGCCTTCGCGGACGATGACGGCGGAATGGAAGGCGAAGATGGATCCACGCCAGTACGACGTGTACATTCTCGCCAGCCGAATTGGCGGCACGCTCTATATCGGCGTGACGAACGATCTCATCCGCCGGGTGGCGCAGCACAGGTTGAAGGTCATCGAAAGCTTCACGGAAAAGTACGACGTCGCCCGACTTGTCTACTTCGAGCAGTTCGACGATCCCGAGAATGCGATCAAGCGGGAGAAGCGGTTGAAGAAGTGGAATAGGGCCTGGAAGGTCCGCTTGATCGAGCAGCATAACCCAAACTGGGATGACCTCTATCCTGGGATAGCCGGACCATCATGATGGCGTCATGCTCAATGTCATGCCCCGCGAAGGCGGGGCATCCAGTATTCCGCAGCCCGTGTGGTTGAACCGAGACGCCGCGGAGTACTGGATCGTCCGCCTTCACGGACGATGACACCGAGCGTGTTGGAAGCTCTCCCGTCTCACCAGCTACCGCGAGAGTCTTTTCCCCCAGAATCTGCTAACACGCCCCCCATGACCGCACCCGACGCGACCTCCCCTGCCGCCTCGTCCTCCTGGCGCGACAGCCTTGCCGTTTACCTGCAGCCGCGGGTGCTGATCGTGCTGTTTCTCGGCTTCTCCTCGGGGCTACCGCTGGCGCTGTCGGGATCGACGCTGCTGGTGTGGATGGCCGAGGCCGGGGTTGATCTTGGAACGATCGGGCTGTTTGCGCTGGTTGGAACGCCCTACACGCTCAAATTCCTGTGGGCGCCGCTGGTCGATGCGCTGCATGTGCCGTTCTTCACGCATGCCTTCGGACGCCGCCGCGGGTGGCTGGTGTTTGCGCAGCTGCTGCTGATCGGCGCGATCCTGCTGTTGGCGCTGACCGATCCGGCACGTTCGCCACTGCTTGTCGCGCTCGGCGCGCTGCTGGTCGCGACGATGTCCTCGACGCAGGACATCGTGGTCGATGCTTTCCGCGTCGAGAGCCTGCCCGAAAGCGAGCAGGCCGCCGGCATGGCCGCCTATGTCGCCGCCTATCGCATCGGCATGTTGGTATCGACCGCAGGCGCCCTGTTCATCGTCACCGGCTTCGAGGCGATCGTCCCGCGTGGCGCCGCCTGGATGTGGGGCTATGTGGTGATGGCGGCTCTGGTGCTGATCGGCACGGTGACTGCGCTCGCCGCTACCGAGCCCGCACAATCCGCGCGCGCCGAGGCCGCCACGCAGGACGACGGCGCGCTCACGCGCGTGTTCCATGCCGCGCTGGGCGCGTTCTCGGAATTTCTGAGCCGCAAGGAAGCATGGGTCGTGCTCGCCTTCGTCGTGCTGTTCAAGTTCACCGACGCGTTTTCCGGCAACATGACCGTGCCGTTCGTCATCGACATCGGCTTCACGCGGAACGATTATGCCGTGATCGTCAAAGGCGTCGGCATCGTCGCGACCCTGGCCGGCGGCTTTGCCGGCGGCTTTGTGGCCCGGCGCTATTCGCTCGCGACCAGCCTGTGGATCGGCGGCATCGTGCAGGCGATGTCCAATTTGTCGTTCTCGTGGCTGGCGCTGGTCGGCGTCAACGAATGGGCGCTGACCCTCGCGATCACCTCCGACAATTTCTGCAACGCCATCGGCACCGTGATCTTCGTCGCCTATCTCTCGGCGCTGTGCCAGAACCCGCTGCACACGGCGACCCAATATGCACTGCTGACGGCGCTCGCCGCGGTGGGACGGACCTATTTGTCGTCGGGCGCAGGCTATCTGGCGAAAGCGACGGGCTGGCCGATGTTCTTCGCGATCTCCGTCCTCGTCGCCATCCCGAGCCTGATGCTGCTTGCGTATTTGCAGAAGCGCGGGCATTTCGAGGCACTGGGGCCGGTGCGGGTGTAGGCACCCCTGTCATGCCCCGCGAAGGCGGGGCATCCAGTACTCCGAGACAGTCGTGATCGACCGAGAAGCTGCGGCGTACTGGATCGCCCGCCTTCGCGGGCGATGACACCGGAATCGGGGAGACGACTCCACCCCTACTGCTTCTTGATAAGGCTCCACTTCGTGATCACGGCCTCGCTCATCTGGCCGGGATCGCTGGCGCAGGCGACCTCGTCCACCTTCACGGAGATCTCCTTGCCGACGAAGGATTTCAGCTGGGCGGCCTGCGCCTCGCTGGAGGTGACGAGCTGGAACGTCTCAGGGCCGGTTTCGAGATTGCACAGCCCGTTCGGCGGCGGCAGGCGGCGCGGCTCGGACGTGATCTGGTAGGTCGCGACGCGCTTGCCGTTCTTGGCGTCGCGCACCTTCATCGCGTTGAGCTCGCCGGAGAGCACGTCCCCAGTGTTGATCGGCTTGCCGGGCTTGGACGGCGGCAGCGCCGCGTCGCCCTGCTGCGCGGAGATGGCCGGGGTCACCAGCATCAGCATCGTCGCGACCAAAGCCCATCGCGTGGCGAAAAGTTTCGTCATGTCGTCCGTTCCGTAAAGTCTGGATGGAGATTCCTGTTTTGACGCGTTTTCTTCACGCGAACCGGTATCCACTTCGCTCGAAAACGCTCTAGAACAGGGTGCGCTGCCGCATCGCAGCCGATAGCGTACCTTCATCGAGATAATCAAGCTCGCCGCCGACGGGAACCCCGTGGGCGAGCCGCGTCACCTTCACATTGGCGTCCTGAAGCAGGTCGGTGATGTAATGCGCCGTGGTCTGGCCGTCCACCGTCGCATTCAGCGCTAGGATGATTTCATGCACTTGCGAATCATGCGCGCGCGCCACCAGCGCGTCGATGGTGAGGTCCTGCGGGCCGACGCCGTCGAGCGGCGACAATGTCGCGCCCAGCACGTGATAGCGCCCCTGGGTGGCATTGGCGCGCTCCAGCGCCCAGAGGTCGGCGACATCGGCGACGACGACGATGATCGCAGGATCGCGCTTCGGATCGGTGCAGACGGTGCAGGGATTTTGCGTGTCGATGTTGCCGCAGGTCTTGCAGACCTGGACCTTGTCCAGCGCCACCTGCAAGGCGCTCGACAACGGCATCATCAGTGCTTCGCGCTTCTTGATCAGATGCAGGGCCGCGCGCCGCGCCGAGCGCGGACCGAGGCCCGGCAGCCGCGCGAGCAGCTGGACCAGCCGCTCGATCTCGGGACCTGCAACAGCGCCCATTTTATTGGCCGAACAGCCCCGGCGGCAGGCCGAGCCCGCCGGTGAGGGCCTGCATCTTCTCCTGCATGGCGGTCTCGGCCTTGCGGCGCGCATCAGCGAGGGCGGTGACGAGCAGGTCTTCCAGCACCTCGCGCTCCTCGGCCTTCATCAGCGAAGGATCGATCTTGATGCTCTTGACGTCCATCTTCGCGGTCATGCGCACGGCGACGAGACCGCCGCCGGAAATGCCTTCGACCTCGACGTTGGCGAGCTGGTCCTGCATCTCCTGCATCTTGGATTGCAGCTGCGCCGCCTGTTTCATCATGCCGAGAAAATCAGCCATGGGTGCGTGTCCTTGGAAAGAATGGTTCAGAGATCGTCGCCGTCGGAACCGTCGGGCGGATCGTCGCTGCCATAGTCGGCGTTAATATCGGTTTCCGGCGTCTCGGGAGCAAGCCTGCGGACCTCGACGACCTTGGCGCCGGGGAAACGCGACAGCACCTCCTGCACGCGCGGATCGGCTTCCGCGGTACGGGCATGCTCCTGCTTGGCCGCCTGGTTCACCGAACGCAAAGTCGGCTGGCCCTGCTCGTTGGAGACGATCACGGTCCAGCGGCGGCCGGTCCACAGCTCGAACTTCTTCGCAAGTTCCGAGATCATGGTCTTGGAAGCGTTGGGCTCGAGCGCGACTTCCAGCCGCCCCTCCTCGAAACGGACGAGGCGCATGTCGCCTTCGAGCGCGCTCTTGGTCATGATGTCGCGCTTCTGCCCTGCGAGCGCAACCAGCTGGGTGAAGCTCGCGATGCGCAGCTGGGGCGCCGCCCCTTGCGTATCCGGCGCGGGGGCCGCCATCTGCGGCCGGGCGCCACCGCCAAACGCTGGAGCCGAGGCTATCGGCATGCGCACGGGCGCAGCTGACATCGGCGCTGCGGAGGCAACCGGCGCGGCCGGCGCGCCGTTGCGCGCGCTACTTCCGCCGTTCACGACCGGCGAGCCGCCGCCGTTCTGCTCGAGCATTCTGATCGCTTCGTCGGGCGTCGGCAGGTCGGCGACATAGGCGATGCGCACCAGAACCATTTCGGCCGCGGCTGCGGGACGCGTTGCGGCCTGCACCTCGGCGATGCCCTTAAGCAGCATCTGCCACATCCGCGACAGCACGCGCATCGAGATCTTGGAGGCGAACTCCTTGGCGCGCACCCGCTCGGTCTCGCCATAGGCGACGTTGTCGGCGGTCGCCGGGATGACCTTCACACGGGTGACGAAATTGACGAACTCGGCGAGGTCCGAGAGCACGACGATGGGATCGGCGCCGACATCGTATTGGTCGCGGAACTCCTTGAAGGCGGACGCGATGTCGCCGCGCGCCAGCGACTCGAACAGGTCGATGACCCGGGTGCGGTCGGCAAGGCCCAGCATCTGCCTGACGGCATCGGCCTTCACCTGCCCCGCCGCATGCGCGATCGCCTGGTCGAGCAGCGACAGCGAATCGCGCACCGAGCCCTCCGCGGCGCGCGCAATGATGCCGAGCGCTTCCGGCTCGATCTCGACGTTTTCCTTCGCCGCAATGCTGGCGAGGTGCTTCATCAGCACGTCGGCCTCGACGCGGCGCAGGTCGAAGCGCTGGCAGCGCGACAGCACGGTGACCGGAACCTTGCGGATCTCGGTGGTCGCGAACACGAACTTGGCGTGCTCCGGCGGCTCCTCCAGCGTCTTCAGGAAGGCGTTGAACGCCGCCGTCGACAGCATGTGGACTTCGTCGATGATGTAGACCTTGTAGCGGGCGCTGGCCGGGGCATAGCGCACGCTGTCATTGATCTGGCGGACGTCGTCGACGCCGGTATGCGAGGCCGCGTCCATCTCCAGCACGTCCATGTGCCGGCTTTCCATGATCGCCTGGCAATGCACGCCCAAGGACGGCATGTGGATGGTCGGCCCCTTCACCGATCCATCCGGCATCTCGTAGTTGAGTGCGCGGGCGAGAATGCGCGCGGTGGTGGTCTTACCGACCCCGCGGACGCCGGTGAGAATCCAGGCCTGCGGAATGCGGCCGGTCTCGAACGCATTGGAGACGGTACGGACCACGGCCTCCTGGCCGATCAGGTCGT
The DNA here is from genome assembly GCF_020193895.1 of Bradyrhizobium sp. NBAIM14. Classification (NCBI taxonomy): domain Bacteria; kingdom Pseudomonadati; phylum Pseudomonadota; class Alphaproteobacteria; order Hyphomicrobiales; family Nitrobacteraceae; genus Bradyrhizobium; species Bradyrhizobium sp. NBAIM14. Next base: position 28,417 of record NZ_JADYVQ010000009.1, read on the forward strand.
CGAACGAGGATGGGCGGTATTTGCGCGCCAGCACCCGGTAGGGCGCATTGCCGGCCTGGCCGGCGCTATCGGGATCGGGAGGGGCGCCAGCGTCGGTCATCGGTCGATCCGCAATGAAATGTCTCTTGGCCGGCTTTTGCGGAAAGGAGCGCGCTGGCGGCTGGTGCCGCCGGCGCTGGTTCGCTCGAAAAACAGGTAGGAGACTGACGAGCGACCCGATCCGGACCTCGTTAGGGCTGCTTCCTTCCGGACCTGACCCGGTTGGCGAGTGGCTCGTCCACCGCCAATCTCCCGGTCCCTATTTGGGGCCAAAGGGAGCGGAAAGCAAGCGGGGTCTGGGGCTGTTCCGACGGCGCTTGGGGACTTCCGGCGCCGAATTCGCCCTCATTCGGCCTGCCCCACCGGGTCCGACGCATAAGGACCACGGCGCATACGGATGTTGTCTGGGGGCGTGGTCTCTGCGACGGTAAGAATCAATCCAGAGAAGCCTTCATGCCCGAACCCGCCTGGTCGCTGCACTCCCGCCTGAAAGAGGACACCATCGATATCGGCGACCTGCCGCTGTCGAAGGTGCTGGTCATCAAGGACGCGCATTATCCCTGGCTGCTGCTGGTGCCGCGGCGCGCCGACACGGTCGAGATCATCGATCTCGACGAGGTGCAGCAGGCGCAGCTGATGACGGAGATCTCCCGCGTCTCGCGCGCGCTGAAGGAGATCAGCAAATGCGACAAGCTCAACATCGCCGCGCTCGGCAACCTCGTGCCGCAGCTGCATGTCCACATCATCGCACGCCGCACCAGTGACGCCGCCTGGCCGCGGCCGGTGTGGGGCGTGATGCCGCCGCTGGCACACGACGCCGCGGAGGTTCAGAATTTCATCAGCGCGCTTCGCCGCAAGATCTGGTTGGGTTGAAAGAACAATAATGTCAGCATTCAACGCGTTTCCGCTGGGGCAGCCGGCCTTCGTCACCAACGTCCTCGACCGCGCCGCGCATCTGCGCCGCGACGACGAAAAGCTGTTCGCGCTGGAGCAGAAGCCGTCCTCGCGCGCCTACGTGGTCTATCGCGACTCGCTGCTGGTAAAGCGCGAGGGCGACAAGGTGCGCGCGCTGCTCGGAATCGACGAAGCGCTGAAATGCGGCGCCAATCCCGGCACGGTGTTCCTCGGGCTTCGCGACGGTGCGGCCGTGTTCGGCATGGGCCTGTCGCAGGCCGCCGCCGAGAAGCTGGTCGGCCGCGAGGATTATACCGTGACCGAGCTGCGCGGCATGGCGATGCAGGGCGCGATCCCGCCCGAGGAGCTCTCGGCCGTCGCGATGGCGAAGTCGATGGTGGGATGGCATCAGCGCCACGGCTATTGCGCCAATTGCGGCGTACGCACCAGCATGAAGGAAGGCGGCTGGAAGCGCGACTGCCCGAGTTGCAAGGCCGAGCATTTTCCGCGCACCGATCCGGTCGTGATCATGCTGGTGGCGTCCGGCGACAAGTGCCTGCTCGGACGCCAGAAGCAGTTTCCGGCAGGGATGTATTCCTGCCTCGCCGGCTTCGTCGAGGCGGCCGAGACCATCGAGGACGCGGTGCGCCGCGAGATCTTTGAGGAGTCCGGGATCCGCTGCACCGACGTGCAATACTACATGACCCAGCCCTGGCCCTATCCGTCGTCGCTGATGATCGGCTGCAGCGCGCGGGCGTTGAACGAGGACATCGTCGTCGATCGGATGGAGCTGGAAGACGCGCGCTGGTTCACGCGCGAGGAGGCGGCGAAGATGCTGACGCGGACGCATCCTGACGGGCTCGCCGGTCCGCATCCCTTCGCCATCGCCCATCATCTGCTCGGCCGCTGGGTGCACGACAAGAGCAGCGCCTGAGCCGAGCCGACGATGGCCGGGATCGCGCCGCGCATCCTCTGCATCGGCATGCCGGTGCGCGACCTCATCCTGCGCGTCGAGGCCTTGCCCGAACGCGGCGGCAAGGCGAACGCCAGCCATCTCGCCGAGATCTGCGGCGGCAACGCGCTCAACGCCGCGATCGCGATGGCGCGGCTCGGCGGCCGCGTCGCCTTCGCAGGGCCGATGGGTGATGCGCGGGAGACGTCGAGCGCTTTCATTCTCGCGCAGATGGCGCAAGAGAGCATCGAGACCACGCACATCGTGCGCATGCCTGGCCTGAGCACGCCGGTCTCGGCGATCATGATCGAGCCCTCCGGCGAGCGGACGCTCACCATCTATCGCGATCCCGCGCTGTGGACCGTGAGGCTGCCCGAGGCCGATGCGCTTGTCGCCGATTGTCAGGCGGTGCTCGTCGAGAGCCGCTGCGCGGCGTTCGCCACCTCGCTTTGCGCCGAGGCACGCCGGCGCGGCATTCCCGTCATCGTCGGCGTCGACCGCGCGATGGCGCTGGAGGACGGCCTGCTCACGGCCGCCTCGCATCTGCTGTTCGCCAGCGCCCAGCTGCAGGAGACGGCCGGCATCGCTGACGACGGCGCGGCCTTGAAGCGCCTGGCGGAGCTGACGCCCGCCTTCCTCGCGGCCACAAGGGGCCCGCGCGGCGCGATCTGGCTGAACCAGGCGGGCACGCTGGAGGAAACACCAGCCTTCCCGGTCCAGGCGGTCGATACGCTCGGCGCCGGCGACGTCTTCCATGGCGCATTCGCTCTCGGCCTCGCCGAGGGCAAGGGGTTGCGGGAAGCGATGCGATTCGCCGCAGCCGCCGCGGCGCTGAAATGCACTCGCCATGGCGGCGGGCTGGCCGCCCCGCAACGCGCTGAAGTTGAAGAGCTTTTACAAGGCAAGCTCTAGAGCGATTCCACTGACGCGCCGAGATTATGGGCTTGCCGTGGAAAGATTTTCTCTATATCAGGGAAATCTGCCCCTGAAATGAAACAAAGTTCTTCAAATGACTGATGTCGCCGTCCAGATTCCCGAGACCAGCCGCCGCCTCGACGCCATCGACCGCAAGATCCTGATGGTGCTCCAGGAAGACGCCTCCCTCTCCGTCGCCGAGATCGGCGACCGAGTCGGCCTGTCCTCGACCCCCTGCTGGAAGCGCATCCAGCGCCTGGAGGCCGACGGCGTGATCATCAAGCGCGTCGCCCTCGTCGACCAGAACAAGATCGGGCTCGGCATCTCCGTGTTCGTGTCGGTCGAGAGCTCCGACCATTCGGATGCTTGGCTGAAGCGATTCGCCGAGGCCGTCAGCGCGATGCCGGAGGTGATGGAGTTCTATCGCATGGCCGGCGACGTCGATTACATGCTGCGCGTCGTGGTCGCGGACATGCAGGCCTATGACGTGTTCTACAAGAAGCTGATCAGCGCCGTGCCGCTGAAGAACGTCACCTCGCGCTTCGCGATGGAGAAGATCAAGTCGGTGACGGCGCTACCGATCCCGGCGGTGGTGGCGGCTTAATTTACGCCACACGGAAAGTGTCATCGCCCGATTTAATCGGGCGATCCAGTATTCCAGAGACGCCGGTGATAGAATCGAGAAGCCGCGGGGTACTGGATGCCCCGGTCAAGCCGGGGCATGACAGCGGAGCGAGAGGGACGGATCGCCTCTCTCAGGTGCTCCTCAAATCTTCTGATTGTACTCGCCGACTTCGGGATGCGTGCGCAGCACGCTGTTCACCATCTCGAACATGTCGTGCATGCGCTGCTCCGAGACCGGGCTTTCGACCACGACGACGAGCTCGGGCTTGTTGGACGAGGCGCGCACCAGGCCCCAGCTGCCGTCCTCGACCGTGACGCGCACGCCGTTGACGGTGACGAGATCGCGGATCGCCTGCCCCCCGATCTTCGCACCCTTTGCTTGCAGGCCTTCGAAGTGCTTCACCACCTTGTCGATGACGCCGTATTTGGTCTCGTCGGCGCAATGCGGCGACATGGTCGGCGACGACCAGGTCTTCGGCAGCGCGTTCTTCAGATCGGCCATCGACTTGCCGGGCGCGCGGTCGAGCATGTCGCAGATCGCGAGCGCCGAGACCAGGCCGTCGTCATAGCCGCGGCCATAGGGCTTGTTGAAGAAGAAGTGGCCGGACTTCTCGAAGCCCGCGAGCGCGCCGGTCTCGTTGGTGCGGCGCTTCATGTAGGAATGACCGGTCTTCCAATAGGCGGTCTTTGCGCCCTGCTTCTGCAGCACGGGATCGGTGATGAACAGGCCGGTGGACTTCACGTCGACGATGAACTGCGCGTCCTTGTGGATCGCCGACATGTCTCGCGCCAGCATCACGCCGACCTTGTCGGCAAAGATCTCCTCACCGGTGTTGTCGACCACGCCGCAGCGGTCGCCGTCACCGTCGAAACCAAGGCCGACATCGGCCTTGTGCTGCAACACCGCGTCGCGGATCGCGTGCAGCATCTCCATGTCTTCCGGATTCGGATTGTATTTCGGGAAGGTGTGGTCGAGCTCGGTGTCGAGCGGGATCACCTCGCAGCCGATCGCTTCCAGCACCTGCGGCGCGAACGCACCGGCGGTGCCGTTGCCGCAGGCCGCGACCACCTTGAGCTTGCGCTTGAGCTTCGGACGAGAGGTGAGGTCGGCGATGTAGCGCGCCGGATAGTTCTCGTGGAACTGGTAGGAGCCCCCGGCCTTGTTCTTGAATTCCGCGTTCAGGACGATCTCCTTCAGCCGCGTCATCTCGTCAGGGCCGAAGGTCAGCGGGCGGTTGGCGCCCATCTTCACGCCGGTCCAGCCATTGTCGTTGTGGGAGGCCGTAACCATCGCAACGGCGGGCACGTCGAGATCGAACTGCGCGAAATAGGCCATCGGCGTCACCGCAAGACCGATATCGTGCACCTTGCAGCCCGCCGCCATCAGGCCGGAGATCAGCGCGTATTTGATCGAGGCCGAGTAGCCGCGGAAATCGTGGCCGGTGATGATCTCCTGTTTGACGCCGAGCTCGGCGATCAGCGCGCCGAGCCCCATGCCGAGCGCCTGCACACCCATCAGGTTGATTTCCTTCTGGAACAACCAGCGCGCGTCGTATTCGCGAAAGCCCGTCGGCTTCACCATCGGCTCGGATTCGAAGGCGTAGGTGTTGGGCAACAATACGGATTTCGGCTTCGGGAACATTGAGTCGGTCTCGTGAAAGGGGGGGCGGGAGTTGCTGCAGGCTTAGCGAATGCCAAACCGCAGCGAAAGGCGGGAATGAAGGCTTATGGCCGATAATTGCGGCAGTTTGGTAACGAAGAAACGTTACCGGGAGGGCGGCCGGAGCAAGGATATCATCTTCTTGAAATTGGCGACCGCGCGATCGCGCGGGAGGCGCGCCTCTACTGCTCCAGCACCATCTGCCCGTTGGCGTACTCAAAACGCTTCAGGCGGGACAGAAAGGAGAGGCCAAGCAGGTTCTCCGACAGCGCCTCGTCTGGCAGGACCATGGCATCGACGTCGCGCACGATGAGACCGCCGACGTCGAGCATGGCGATGCGGGTGCGCGCGGCCTTGATGGTGCCGTTGGCGGTGGAGACGGTGGCGTTGTACTCGCCGCGCGAGGGACGGAGACCAAACCGGGCGGCCGAGGTCTCGTTCAGCGCAACGACGGAGGCGCCGGTATCGATCATGAAGCCGATGCGCTGGCCGTCAATCCGGCCCTCGGTCTGGAAATGACCGCGGGCGTCACGGGCAATGGCCAGGCTGCGGCCGCCGGCCGGCGCTGTGGCCGCGACTGCGACCGTCGTGCGCGGCACTGACGTGGCGGAAGCCGAGCTCATCTTGTCCGCCATCTGCGCCATGAAGGTGCCGAGGCCGATCATGACGGCCGCGATGATCATAATGTTACGCATCACACCACTTCCGAGCCGAAAGCTCGATTTCATCACGCGACGAGGCCGGCGGCGAGCGAAGGCACGCCGGGGCTCCTGTCATTTTGACGAAAAGGATGAGCGGAGGGTTAATGCCGGTTGCGAGTTCTCACGTCCCGCGCGGCTTCGCCCGCCTTGTCGGCACGGCGCTCGCGGGATCGTCGGGCCAGGGGTGACGCGGGTAGCGGCCGCGCAGGTCGGAGCGGACGGCGGCGTAGCTGCCGCGCCAGAAGCCGGGCAGATCGCGCGTCACCTGCACCGGACGCTGGGCCGGCGACAGCAATTCCAGCACCAGCGGCACCTTGCCGGCGGCGATCGAGGGATGGGTGTTGAGGCCGAACAATTCCTGCAGCCGCACCGCGATGGTCGGTCCCTGCTCGGCCTCGTAGTCGATCGCGAGCATAGTGCCGGTCGGCGCCTCGAAATGCGTCGGCGCCTCGCGGTCGAGCCGCGTGCGCATCTCCCAGGGCAAGAGCGCCATCAGGGCGTCGGAGAGATCGCCCGCGGAGATGTCCTTGAGCGCGATCTTGTCGGAGAGCGCCGGCACCAGCCAGTCGTCGCGCCGCGCGATCAGACCGTCGTCGGACAAATCGGGCCAGCTGTCGCCCTCGGCCTTGCGCAGGAACATCACGCGATCACGCCATTGCTTGGCGGCTTTCGACCAGGGCAGCCGGTCGAGGCCGGCCGCAATCAGTCCGTCGGCAAAGATGCGCGCGGTCTCCTCCGAGGGCGATACTGAAAGCGTTGCCTCAGACAGAGTGATCGCGTGCAGCACGCGCTTGCGCCGCGCCCGCAGCGCCATCGCGCCGCGATCAAAGGAGATCTCGTCGGCGGTCTCGATATGCTCGGCGAAATGTTGCTCGATCTCGTCCTCGGTGATTTGTGCAGCGAGCAGGATGCGTCCGCTCGCCGCCGTCCCGGTCATCTCACCGATCGCGATGTAGGGCGCACGGGCGAGCGAGGAGGTCTGCTCGACAGAGGCGCCGCGACCGTTGGCCAGCACGAAGCTGCCATTGCCGCGAGTGCGCGCGACGCGGTCCGGGAACGCATAGGCGAGCATCAGGCCGGTCGACAGATCCTCCTGCTGCGCCACCTTCTCCGACGCCGCGACCTGCGAAGCCCAGCGGTGCGCGAGATCGCGCGCGCTTGCCGCGCGTGGTGAGCGGTCGCGGTGGAACTGGTCGCGGCGGTGCTCGAGATCGACGCTGTCGCCGCCAAGGCCGCGCTCGGTGATGATGGCCGCGATCTCGGCGGCGGCCTGGCCCTCGCCGGCGCGATGCGAATCCACGATCATGCGCGCCAGCCGAGGCGGCAGCGCCAGCGCACGCAAACTCTTGCCTTCGGCGGTGATGCGGCCGTCGCCGTCGAGCGCGTTGAGCTCGCTCAGCAGGCTCTTGGCTTCCTTCCAGGCCGGCTGCGGCGGCGGATCGAGGAACGATAGAGCCGCGGGATCGCTGACGCCCCATTGCGCCAGATCGAGCACCAGCGAGGACAGGTCGGCGCTGAGGATTTCCGGCTGGGTGTACGGCGCGAGCGATGCGGTCTGCGGCTCGTCCCAGAGCCGGTAGCAGACGCCGGGCTCGGTGCGGCCGGCACGGCCGCGGCGCTGGTCCACCGCCGCGCGCGAGGCGCGCACGGTCTCGAGCCGGGTCAGGCCGATATCGGGCTCATAGCGCGGCACGCGGGCAAGACCGCTATCGACGACGATACGCACGCCCTCGATGGTGAGCGAGGTCTCCGCGATCGAGGTTGCCAGCACCACCTTGCGCGTGCCCTTGGGTGCCGGCGCGATGGCGCGATCCTGCACGGCGGCATCGAGCGCGCCGAACAGCGGCACGATCTCGACGGAGGCGTCCTGCACGCGCTCGGAGAGGAAATTCTGCGTGCGGCGGATCTCGGCGGCGCCTGGCAGGAAGGCCAGCACCGAGCCGCTATCGGCGCGCAGCGCAGATGCGATCGCATCCGCCATCTGCCGCTCGATCGGCGCGTCCGCCTTGCGGCCGAGATAGCGTGTCTCGACCGGAAACGCACGGCCCTCGCTCTCGACGACGGGGGCATCGCCGAGCAGCCTTGCCACCCGCGCACCGTCGAGCGTCGCCGACATCACCAGGATGCGCAAATCCTCGCGCAAGCCGGTTTGCGCATCACGCGCCAGCGCCAGGCCCATGTCGGCGTCGAGCGAGCGTTCATGGAATTCGTCGAACAGGATCGCGGCAACGCCTGTTAGTTCGGGATCGTCGAGGATCTGGCGGGTGAAGATGCCCTCGGTCACCACCTCGATGCGCGTCGCGCGCGAGATCTTCGAGCCGAAGCGGACCCGATAGCCGACGGTTTCGCCGGCGCGCTCGCCGAGCGATTTGGCCATGCGGTCGGCACTGGCGCGCGCGGCGATGCGGCGCGGCTCCAGCACGATGATCTTCTTGTCCTTGGCCCAGGGCGCATCGAGCAAGGCCAGCGGCACGCGCGTGGTCTTGCCGGCGCCGGGAGGGGCCACCAGCACTGCGGCGTTGCTAGCCTCCAGCGTACGCGACAAATCGTCGAGCACGGCATCGATCGGGAGGGGCGTGTCGAAACTGCGGGGCAAGATCTATCCACTCGTCATGCCCGGGCTTGTCCCGGGCATCCACGTCCTCGACCAGAAAACAGACGTGGATGGCCGGGACAAGCCCGGCCATGACGAATTTATGTGGAGCTGGGAACGATCAGCCCTGCACCGCCGGCCGACCGACGCTCTCGTAGACGAAGCCGGCGGCTTCCATGTCTTCGGGGCGGTAGATGTTGCGGAGGTCGACGACGACCGGCTGCGCCATGGTCGCCTTCAACCGGTCGAGATCGAGCGCGCGGAACTGGACCCATTCGGTGACGATGACGAGAGCGTCGGCGCCTTGCGCGCAGGCATAGGCGTCCTCGCAATAGGTGATATCGGGCAATTCGCCCTTGGCCTGCTCCATGCCGACGGGATCGAACGCCTTCACCTTCGCGCCCATGTCGATCAGGCCCGTTACCAGCGGGATCGACGGCGCATCGCGCATGTCGTCGGTGTCGGGCTTGAAGGTGAGGCCGAGCACCGCGACGGTCTTGCCGCGCAGATTGCCGCCGAGCGCCTGGCTCACCTTGCGCGCCATCGCGCGCTTGCGGTTCTCGTTGACCGCCAGTACCGATTCGACGATGCGCAGGGAGACGTCGTAGTCCTGCGCGATCTTGATCAGGGCCTTCGTGTCCTTCGGGAAGCACGAGCCGCCGAAACCGGGACCGGCATGCAGGAATTTGGTGCCGATGCGGTTGTCGAGACCGATGCCGCGCGCGACCTCCTGCACGTTGGCGCCGGCCTTCTCGGACAGGTCGGCGATCTCGTTGATGAAGGTGATCTTGGTCGCGAGGAACGCGTTGGCGGCATATTTGATCATCTCGGCGGTCCGGCGCGCGGTGAACATCAGCGGCGCCTGGTTCAGCGACAGCGGACGGTAGATGTCGCCCATCACCTTGCGGCCGCGCTCGTCGGAGGTGCCGACCACGATGCGATCCGGGAATTTGAAATCGCGGATCGCCGCGCCCTCGCGAAGGAACTCAGGGTTCGAGGCGACAACCACGTCGGCCTTGGGATTGGCCTCGCGGATGATGCGCTCGACCTCATCGCCGGTGCCGACCGGCACGGTCGATTTCGTCACCACCACGGTGAAGCCCTGCAGCGACTGCGCGATCTCTTTCGCGGCGGCATAGACGTAAGACAGGTCGGCGTGTCCGTCGCCGCGGCGCGAGGGCGTGCCGACCGCGATGAACACGGCATCAGCATCGGCGACCGGCTGCTTCAGGTCGGTGGTGAAGTCGAGCCGCTTGGCTTTCACGTTGTTCGCGACCAGCTCGTCGAGCCCGGGCTCGTAGATCGGGATCTCGCCGCGATGGAGTGCCGCGATCTTCCTCTCGTCCTTGTCGACGCAGGTGACGTCGTGGCCGAAATCCGCAAAGCAGGCGCCGGACACCAATCCCACATAGCCCGTGCCGATCATCGCAATTCGCATGAAAAATCCTGTTCCAGCTTGGTTAACGGACGTCCAACTCGGCCCAATCCGGGGCGGTTTAGCATTTTCCCGAGGCCATGGAACAGTCCGCATGCAAAAACCGGCCCGCGATTTGAACCGGTAAAGAAGTCGGAAACTACTGGGCTCCAAACTGCCCCAGGCCCGCACAGGCACGGGCGGAACGCGCCTCGAAAAGGGACACCATGGCACGATCAGGCACAATCGCGGCGGCCAGCCCCTCCACGGCCGCTTCGGGCGCGCGTATCGACTGGGTCGACTACGCCAAGGGTATCTGCATCGTCATGGTGGTGATGATGCATTCGGTGCTGGGGGTGGAGCTTGCCGCCGGGCAGACCGGGTTCATGCACGTGCTCGTAGCCTTCGCAAAGCCGTTCCGGATGCCGGATTTCTTCCTGATTTCGGGCTTGTTCCTGTCTCTGGTGATCGATCGGGACTGGCGAACCTATCTCGACCGCAAGGTGGTGCATTTCGCCTATTTTTATGTCGTCTGGGTGACAATCCAATTCGGCTTCAAGGCCCCGGCCTTTGCGGCCGAGACCAGCTGGCAGCATGTTGGCCTGCTGTATCTCGAATCCTTCATCGAGCCGTTCGGCACGCTGTGGTTCATCTATCTGTTGCCGGTCTTCTTCGTCGTCACGAAACTGACACGCAAGGTCCCATCGCTCGCGGTCTGGCTCGTCGCCGCCGCGCTGGAGACCGCGCACATCACGACCGGCTGGACCGCCATCGACGAGTTCTGCGCACGCTTCGTCTATTTCTATTCGGGCTATTTGTTCGCGCCCTACGTGTTCGCCCTGTCGGATCAGGCGCGGAAGCATCCGGCGCTGGCGCTTGCAGCGCTCGCTGCCTGGGCGCTGATCAATGCCGGCCTCGTCGCAGCGGGCGCCAGCGAGTGGGCGATCGTCTCGCTCGCGCTCGGCTTCGCCGGCGCCTGCGCCATCATCGCGGCGGGCACGCTGCTCGCGCGGGCGCACTGGCTCAACTTCCTCCGCTTCTGCGGCGAGCATTCGATCGTGATCTATCTCGCCTTCTTCCTGCCGATGGCGGCGACGCGAACGCTGCTGCTGCGCACCGGCGTCATCCCTGATATCGGCACGGTGTCGCTGCTCGTTACCGTCGCTGGCGTGCTCGGATCGCTTGTGATCTGGCAGGTCGCGCTCCGCCTCAATGCGCGCTTCCTGTTCGAGCGGCCCGATGCGTTCTGGATCGCGCCGAGGAAGGCGGGCGCGCGGTTGCAGGCAGCGGAGTAGCTGCCCTCTCGGTGTCGTCGCCCGGCTCGACCGGGCGACCCAGTACGCCGAGAGCATTGATTGAGCCGAGAAGCCGCGGCGTACTGGATTCCCCGCTTGCCGCCTACGCTAGAGCTTCGGCGTGCCCAAGACCGAGACCTCGGCGAAGCCTTGGCGTAGCCGGGTCGCGGGGAATGACAGCGGGGGATAGTCGCGCTACCGGCCCAAAAATCCGCCTCCCAAGGCTGTCAAAGTCCGCAAAAATTCATACATTGCGGCCATGCCCAAGACATCTCCGAAGACCACCGCCAAAGCTGACACCAAGGCCGCGCCGAAAGCTGCCGCAGAGACCAAGCCCGCTGTTGCCAAGGCTGCTGCCAAACCGGTCGCGGCAAAGGCGGCCGGAAAGGGCGACCACGTCTTCCTGGTCGATGGTTCCTCCTACATCTTCCGCGCCTATCACGCGCTGCCGCCGCTGAACCGCAAATCCGACGGGCTCCAGGTCAACGCCGTGCTCGGCTTCTGCAACATGCTGTGGAAGCTGCTCCGCGAGATGCCCGAGGACAATCGGCCGACGCATCTGGCCATCATCTTCGATAAGTCGGAGATCACCTTCCGCAACAAGATCTATCCGGACTACAAGGCGCACCGGCCGCCGGCCCCCGACGATCTCATTCCGCAATTCGCGCTGATCCGCGAAGCCGTGCGCGCCTTCGACCTGCCCTGCCTGGAACAGATCGGCTTCGAGGCCGACGATCTCATCGCGACCTATGTGCGCCAAGCCTGCGAGCGCGGCGCCAGCGCCACCATCGTGTCGTCAGATAAGGACCTGATGCAGCTCGTCACCGATTGCGTCACGATGTACGACACCATGAAGGACCGCCGCATCGGCATATCAGAGGTGATCGAGAAGTTCGGCGTGCCGCCGAACAAGGTGGTCGAGGTGCAGGCGCTCGCGGGCGATTCCACCGACAACGTGCCGGGCGTACCCGGCATCGGCATCAAGACCGCGGCGCAACTGATCACCGAATATGGCGATCTCGACCAATTGCTGTTCCGCGCCGGCGAGATCAAGCAGCCCAAGCGGCGCGAGGCGCTGCTCGAGAACGCGGAGAAGGCGCGCATCTCGCGGCAGCTCGTGCTGCTCGACGACAAGGTCGAGCTGGAGGTGCCGCTGGACGACCTCGCCGTCCACGAGCCCGACGCGCGCAAGCTGATCGCCTTCCTCAAGGCGATGGAGTTCACGACGCTGACGCGGCGCGTCGCCGAATATGCGCAGATCGATCCCGCCAATATCGATGCCGATCCCGGCTATGCCAGCGGCGCCAGCGTATTCACGACGTTGCCGCCCTCGGACGTGGTGCCCACACCGGGCACGGGAACTCCGGCGCCGGCCCGGCCGAACCAGCCCAACAAGTCGGCAGGCAAGGAGGACAAGGCTGCGAGCCCGAAGGGGGCACCGATCTCCCTCGCCGCCGCGCGCGAAGAGGCGCTGCGCAAGCTTCCGGTCGATCGAGGCAAATACCAGACCATCAAGACGCTGAAGGAGCTCGACGCCTTCATTGCGCGCATCCATGACGCCGGCCATGTCGCGATCGAGACAAGAGCGAGCTCGATCGATCCGATGCAGGCCGATCTCTGCGGCATCGCGCTGGCACTGGCGCCGAACGAGGCCTGCTACGTGCCGCTGGCGCACAAGCAATCCGGCGGCGGCGCCGGCCTGTTCGATGCCGGCCTCGCGCCGGACCAGGTCAAGCATGACGACGCGCTGCAAGCGCTGCGGCCGGTGCTGGAATCGGCGGGCATCCTCAAGATCGGCTTCGACGTCAAGTTCACGGCCGTGATGCTGGCGCAGCACGGCATCACCCTGCGCAACATCGACGATGCGCTGCTGATCTCCTACGTGCTCGATGCCGGCCGCGGCTCGCATGCGCTGGAATCGTTGTCGGAGCGCTGGTTCGGCCATGCCATGCTGAAGGACAGCGAGCTGCTCGGCAGCGGCAAGGGCAAGATCACCTTCGACCAGGTGCCGATCGACAAGGCCGCACCGCTGTCAGCCGAAAGCGTCGACATCGCGTTGCGGGTGTGGCGCGTGCTGAAGCCGCGCCTGGTTTCCGAGCACATGAGTGCGGTCTACGAGACGCTGGAGCGGCCGCTGGTCTCCGTGCTTGCGCGTATGGAGCGGCGCGGCATCTCGATCGATCGCCAGGTGCTGTCGCGTCTGTCCGGCGACTTCGCCCAGACCGCAGCGCGCGTCGAGGCCGAGATCCAGGAGATCGCGGGCGAGCCGGTCAATGTCGGCAGCCCCAAGCAGATCGGCGACATCCTGTTCGGTAAGATGGGATTGCCTGGCGGCACCAAGACCAAGACCGGCGCGTGGTCGACCACCGCACAGGTGCTCGACGAGCTCGCCGAGCAGGGCCACGACTTCCCGAAGAAGATTCTGGAGTGGCGCCAGGTCTCCAAGCTGAAATCGACCTACACCGACGCGCTGCCGACCTACGTCAACCCGCAGACCCACCGCGTGCACACCACCTACGCGCTGGCTGCGACCACGACGGGGCGCTTGTCGTCGAACGAGCCGAACCTGCAGAACATTCCGGTGCGTACCGAGGACGGCCGCAAGATCCGCCGCGCCTTCATCGCCACGCCCGGGCACAAGCTGGTCTCGGCCGATTATTCACAGATCGAGCTGCGGCTGCTGGCCGAGATCGCCGACATTCCGGTGCTGAAGCAGGCGTTCCGCGATGGGCTCGACATTCACGCCATGACCGCGTCGGAAATGTTCGGTGTGCCGATCAAGGGCATGCCGAGCGAGATCCGCCGCCGCGCGAAAGCGATCAATTTTGGCATCATCTACGGCATCTCCGCCTTCGGCCTCGCCAACCAGCTCGGCATCGCGCGCGAGGAAGCCTCCGCCTACATCAAGAAGTATTTCGAGCGGTTCCCCGGCATCCGCGCCTATATGGACGAGACGCGCGATTTCTGCCGCAACCACGGCTACGTCACCACGCTGTTCGGCCGCAAGTGCCACTACCCCGACATCAAGGCTTCGAATGCCTCGGTGCGCGCCTTCAACGAGCGCGCCGCGATCAACGCGCGGCTTCAGGGCACCGCCGCCGACATCATCCGCCGCGCCATGACGCGCGTGGAGGATGCGCTCACCGAGAAGAAGCTCTCGGCGCAAATGCTGCTCCAGGTGCACGACGAATTGATCTTCGAGGTGCCGGACGACGAGGTCGAGGCAACGCTCCCCGTCGTGCAGAAGGTGATGCAGGATGCGCCGTTCCCGGCCGTGCTGCTCTCGGTGCCGCTGCATGTCGACGCCCGCGCCGCGAACAATTGGGACGAGGCGCATTAGCGCACTTCCTTACCTCTCCCCGCTTGCGGGGAGAGGTCGGATCGCCCTTCCGATCCGGGTGAGGGGGTGCAGGTCTATCGACGACCGCCCGTGTGGAGAAAGCCCCTCACCCCAACCCTCTCAGGGCGAGCGAAGCTCGTCCCGGCCCCGTAAGAACCGGGGCGAGGGAGCACACCGGCGCAAGACCTCGATTGTCCTCCGAGCAATTGCGCGATGGCAGCGCGATCCCGCGCGTATTAGAACCTTTGCATCTCCCGCACCGGTTCAACCATGCCCCACACCTACGCCTTGCTCGGCTTCGCCCTCGTCAGCCTCGGCCTCGTGCTCACGCCGGGACCGAACATGATCTACCTGATCTCGCGCTCGATCACGCAAGGCGGCGCGGCCGGCATCGTCTCGCTCGGCGGCGTGGCGCTCGGCTTCGTGTTCTACATGCTGTGCGCGGCGTTCGGTATCACGGCGCTGTTGCTCGCCATTCCTTTCGCCTATGACGCGCTGCGCTTTGCCGGTGCCGGCTATTTGCTGTGGCTCGCCTGGCAGGCGGTGAAGCCGGGCGGACGCTCGCCGTTCCAGGTGAGGAAGCTCGCGGTCGACAGCCCGCGCAAATTGTTCGTGATGGGCTTCATCACCAACCTGCTCAACCCGAAGATCGCGATGCTGTATCTGGCGCTGCTGCCGCAGTTCATCGATCCCACAGCGGGCAGCGTGCTCACGCAGTCGGTGGTGCTGGGCGCGATCCAGATCGCGATCAGCGTCAGCGTCAACGCGATGATCGCGCTCGCGGCCGGATCGATCGCGCTGTTCCTGGCGAACCGGCCGAGCTGGATGCTGGTGCAACGCTGGCTGATGGGCACCGTGCTGGCCGGGCTCGCGGTGCGGATGGCGGTCGAAGCGAAGAGGGTGTGAGGATGGTCTTCACCTCTCCCCGCCTGCGGGGAGAGGTCGAATTCGATCGCAGATCGAATTCGGGTGAGGGGGTACAGGTCTCTCGACCATCTCGCATGGGGAGAGAGGCCCCTCACCCCAACCCTCTCCCCGTAAGAACGGGGAGAGGGAGAAGAGAGCTCAATCCAGCTTCGCCTCCATCCCCCGCTTCACGGCCGGGCGCGCCATCAGGGCCTCGTACCAGCGCTTGACGTTGGGGAAGTCGGCCAGATCAACCTTGTGGCGAGGATGGCGCCAGGCCCAGCCCAGGATGGCAAAATCGGCAACCGAGAGCTCGCCGGCGACGAAGTCGCGCCCCTCCAGGCGGCGGTCGAGCACGCCGTAGAGCCGGCGGGTCTCGGCCATGAAGCGCTTCAGGCCGTAGGCCCGGTCCTGCTCGTTCTCGAGTGCGATGAAATGGTGTACCTGGCCGGGCATCGGGCCGAAGCCGCCCATCTGCCACATCAGCCATTCGTAGACCGGAATGCGCTGGATAAGCGATTTCGGCAGGAATTTGCCGGTCTTTTCGCCGAGATAGAGCAGGATCGCGCCGGATTCGAAGATGCTGACGGGCTTGCCCTCAGGCCCCTCGGGGTCGACGATCGCGGGGATCTTGTTGTTGGGCGAGAGGTTGAGGAACTCGGGCGCCATCTGCTCGCCCTTGGTGATGTTCACCGGGATCACCTTATAGGGCAGCCCCATCTCCTCCAGCGCGACCGAGATCTTGCGGCCGTTCGGCGTGTTCCAGGTATAGAGCTCGATGGTCATTCCGTGTCCTTCCCCAAGAGGCTTGCCCGAAGGCTTGCCCCCTCACCTACTCCAGAAGGTTGCGCCCTCACAACCTTTGGGCCGGGATGGCCGATCCCTGTTGACGGGAGACGCCCCCTCTGGAATGTCGCGTCGGTCGCGGATAAATTCCGCCCCCACCAAAAACGCTGTTTGAGGGACCGCCGTGTCGAAATCCGCCTCCCGCGCCCGCCTGTTCGAGATCATCCGCCGGCGCTCATTCGGCCGCGGCGAGGTGACGCTCGCGTCGGGCCGCAAGAGCGATTTCTACTTCAACCTCAAGCCGACCATGCTCGACCCCGAGGGCGCAACGCTGCTCGCCGAGCTGACTTACGAGGCGCTCAAGGACGACCAGCTCGATTTCATCGGCGGTCTCGAGATGGGCGCGGTGCCGCTCGCCGGCGCGCTGGCGCAGATCTCCTGGATCAAGGGTCATCCGATCGCGGCCTTCTTCGTGCGCAAGAAGCCGAAGGAGCACGGCGCGAAGCTCGCGATCGAGGGCCTGCCCAAGGGCGAGACGCTGGCGGGCAAGCGCGTCGTGATCGTCGAGGACGTCACCACCACGGGCGGCTCGGCGATGAAGGCGGTGGAATCGGTGCGCGAGGCCGGGGCCAATGTCGTGCTGGTGCTGACCATGGTCGATCGCGAGGAAGGCGCCACCGACACGTTCGGTGCGGCTGGCCTGCCGTTCCGCTCGCTGTACAAGGCGTCGGAATTCTTGAAGGGGTGAAGTGGCGGAAATTTCTCCGCCGTCATGCCTCAATGTGTCCCGGTAGCAACCACCCGTCCAAAGCTGCGCCCAGCCTTAAAGAGGCCACCGCCTCGTCTTGAAACCGCCTACGCTCAACTGCTCATTTACCATCCCGCTTTATGGTGAATCGTGTGCTGAGATCGCTCGGTCCCAGCCGATTCAGTAGCGTCGGGTGGAGTAAGCATTGCGTACAGTCATGTCCCATGCGCGCCGGCGGCGTCGCGCTTCGCTTGTGGCCGCCATGCTGGCAGCGCCGCTGCTGGCGGCGCCGACCTCGGTTGCAGCCGAAGGCCTGTTCGATTTCCTCTTCGGCGGAATGCAGCAGCGGCCGCAGCGCGAGGTGCCGCCGGCGAACTCCCACGTCGATCCCTTCAGCAGCCAGCAGAATGGCGCCACGCCGCAATATGTGCCGCCGACCCGCTCGGCCGCGGCCGGTGGCTCGGGACCGGCCTTCTGCGTACGCAGTTGCGACGGGAAATACTTTCCGCTGATGCGCGGTCTCGTCTCACCCGCGCAGATGTGTCAGGCGTTCTGTCCTGCCAGCGCGACCAAGGTCTATTTCGGCTCGTCGATCGACGGTGCCTATTCACAGACCGGCGAGCGCTACGCCGACAGCGAGAACGCGTTCGCCTACCGCAAGGCGCTGCGCGCCGACTGCACCTGCAACGGCCGTGAACCCGTCGGTCTTGCCCCGGTCGACCTTGCGCTGGATTCCTCCCTGAAGGCCGGCGACGTGATCGCCACCAGCGACGGCCTCGTCGCCTATACCGGCGTCCGCGTCGGCAACGACCAGGCTGCGGATTTCACCCCGGTTGCCTCCTATCCCGGCCTCACCGCGCAGGTTCGAGCGCGGCTCGGCGAGATGAAGGTGGCGCCGGTGCGCGCCGAGACGGTGTCGGCAGATGCGCCAGCGTCAAACGAGATCGTGCGCGAGCCGCTGCCGGACGTGACAGTGCCGAAGACCGCCGCGAAGCCGGCGAAGCGGGCGGGGTTGGATTAAGCCTCACCTGTAACCACACCGTCATTGCGAGCGTAGCGAAGCAATGACGGAATTTGCGGCACTACCTCCCGATGATCACGCCGATCACATTCGGCGCCGCCAGATATTTCTCCTCGATCGCGGCGCGCGCGGAGGCGCGGTTCTCCGGCGTCAGGAGGCCGCGCTTCTCGGCCAGGATCATCCAGCAGAAGCCCCACCAATCGGTCAGCATGCCCTGATCGCCGACGAGGTCATAGCCCTGCTCCGCCGCGAAGATGCGCGCATGCGCTTCGTCCAGCGTGTCGAGAAACAGATGATCCTCGGACGAGAACAGATCGTCGCTGACATCGTCGATGGTGTAGCCCCAGATCGACTGGCACACCGCGTTGAACTCGCGGTCGAACTGGTCGTCATCGACCCTCTGGCGCCGCGCGGCCTGATGCAGCCGTGACAGCGAGCGCGCGAAATCGGCGATCCGGGTGAGGGCAAACTGGTCGAAGGCAATGGTGGACATGTAGTCCTCGCAAAGTCGGACAGACGCTAGATATTGTATCGGCGAGACGCCGAATCACAATGATATATCAAAGACTTGCTAAAGTGTTCTTAATTTGTTCTGGGCGCGCGTGGAATCGAAAGGGGCCGCCCGAGGCGACCCCTTTGCCGGTTGCAATCTTGTTCGGGATGAAATCCAGCCCCGGCAAGCGCGGACGTTAATACCGACAGCGGGCTTTGCGCGATTCCGGAAAAATACCGGTCGTAGTGCTGTCCTAATGCAGCCGGCGCCTCAATGGCAGCGCGAGGCCGCAATGGCGTGGACGCGGCGGTCGCCGAGGAGATGGGCGACAAAGCCATTCGCCGGAAAGATCTTTGCGAAGGCTGGATCGCGGACGCTGAGGCCCCCCGCGTAAGCACCGAATGCCGGCATCACCGCCCGCATCCCGTCGCTGGCGAAGCAGCGGCGCTCCATCGAGCGGCCACGCGCCGAGACACGCGCCTTCGGATGCAGATGGCCGGCGATCTCGCCGTGGGCGCCGGTCGGCTCGTGGCGGAAGGTGATCGGGCCGATTGCGACTTCGTCCGCGATGGTGCCGCCGAGATCGCGCGGCAGCATGGGGTCGTGATTGCCGGAAATCCAGATCCAGTCGCGGCCGGTCTGGAGTGCGGCCAAGGCGTCGCGGTCCTCGGCGGACAGGCGCTCATGCGCGCTGCGGTCGTGAAAACTGTCGCCGAGCGCGATGACCACTCGCGGATCATGGCGGGAGATGACAGCAGCGAGCCGGCCGAGCGTCGCAATGGTATCGTAAGGCGGCAGCAATACGCCGCGCGTAGCGAAGCTCGAGCCTTTCTCGAGATGCAGGTCGGAGACGACGAGCAGGCGCTGCTCGTCCCAGAACAGCGCGCCGGAGAGATCGGCCGCAAAGGTCACATCGCTGATCGTGACTCTGGAAACGCGCATGTCCTCGACATCTCCCGAAATCAGCGCGCCTGCCGTCACGTCTTACCCGCTTCGATCCATCGCCTCTTTGACGAGCTCGTCGGCGGCTTCCGCCAAAAGCTCGTCTGCAGCTTCGCCATAAACTGACTCGCGGCCGATTTCCAGCATCACGGGCACGGCGAGCGGGGAGACGCGGTCGAGTTCCCGGTGCGTGATGCGGCCGTGGATGCGCATCAGCATGTCGCCGAGCCGGCGCAAATCGAGCAGGCCGGTGGCGGCATCGGCGCGCGCAGCGCGGAGCAGGACGTGATCGGCCTGGTGCTTGCGCAACACGTCGTAGACGAGATCTGTCGAGAACAGCACCTGACGGCGGCTCTTCTCTTCGCCGGTGTGACGGCGCGCGATCAGGCCGGAGATGATGGCGCAGTTGCGGAAGGTTCGCTTCATCAGCGCGGATTCGGCGAGCCAGGCTTCGAGATCATCGCCGAGCATGTCAGGATCGAACAGCGCGTTGAGGTCGACCCGCCCATCGCGGATCATGAAGGAGAGATCACCGAGCCCCCAGATCGCCACGGCATATTCATTGGCGACGAAGCCGAGCGGACGCGCGCGAGCGCGCTCCAGCCGGCGCGTCAGCAGCATGCCCAAGGTCTGATGCGCGAGACGGCCCTCGAAGGGGTAGCAAACGAGATAATGCTTGTTGGCCCGCGGAAAGCTCTCGACCAGCAGCTCGCGGACCGCCGGCACTCTGCTGACATCCTTCTGCAGCGACAGCCAGTCGCGCACCTGCTCCGGCAAGCCGCCCCAGGCGCGGCCATCATCGAGCAGGCGGCGCACGCGCTCGGCGAGATAGGTCGAAAGCGGAAACTTGCCGCCCATGTAGGACGGCACCTTCGGGTCCTTGTCATGCGCGCGCGAGACATAGACCTGGTCCTCGACCAGGGTCTCGTAGCGCACCACTTCGCCCGAGAACACGAATGTGTCGCCGGGGGAGAGGCCCTCGATGAAGGCTTCCTCGATCTCGCCGAGCAGTCGGCCGCCGCGTGCGATCACGCCTGTGGATCCTGCACCGCTGCCGCGCGAACGCACCAGCCGCACCTTCAGCATGTCGTCCTCGACGATGGTGCCGACATTCATGCGGTAGCTCTGCCGCACCTTGGGATTGGCGACGCGCCAGCGTCCCTCCTTGTCCTGCTTGATGCGAGCAAAGCGCTCATAGGTCTTCAGCGCATAGCCGCCGGAGGCGACGAAATCGACGACGTCGTCGAAATCCTGCCGCGACAGGCTTGCGTAGGGCGCGGCGGTGCGAACCTCGCCATAGAGCTCGTCGCTGAAGAACGGCTCGCCACAGGCACAGCCCAGAACATGCTGAGCCAGCACGTCGAGAGCGCCAGTGCGCAAGGGCGGCGTATCCTGCGCATTCTCGGCGATGGCGTCGATGGCGACGCGGCACTCCAGCACTTCAAAACGGTTGGCGGGCACCAGCACCGCGCGGGAGGCCTCGTCGAGGCGGTGATTGGCGCGGCCGATGCGCTGCATCAGACGCGAGGAGCCTTTTGGCGCGCCGATATTGACGACGAGATCGACGTCACCCCAGTCGACGCCGAGGTCGAGCGAGGAGGTGCAGACCACGCCGCGCAGCCGGCCCGCCGACATGGCGTCTTCGACCTTGCGGCGCTGGGCGACGTCGAGCGAGCCGTGATGCAGCGCGATGGCAAGGCCATCGTCGTTCATGCTCCAGAGATTCTGGAACAGCATCTCGGCCTGGCTGCGGGTGTTGACGAAGACCAGCGTGGTCTTGTTGGCCTTGATCAGCTCGTAGATTTCAGGGAGCGCGTGACGCGCGCTGTGACCGGCCCAGGGCAGCCGCTCGCGCGTATCGAGCATCTCGACCACGGGCGGCGCGGCGCCGCCAGCGACGACGATGTCGGCTGCCCGCTCCTTGCCGTCGGGCTGCGGCACCAGGAAGCGCGCGAGCTGCTCTGGCTCGGCTACGGTCGCGGACAAGCCGATCGCGCGCATCTGCGGCGAGAGGCGCCACAATCGCGCCAGCCCGAGGGAGAGCAGATCGCCCCGCTTGGACGTGACCAGCGCGTGCAGCTCGTCGAGCACGATGCGCTTTAGAGAGGAAAACAGGAACGGTGCGTCGTCGGAGGAGAGCAGCAGCGCGAGCTGCTCGGGCGTCGTCAGCAACACGTCGGGCGGATAGCGCCGCTGCCGCTGACGGCGCGACACCGGCGTATCGCCGGTGCGGGTCTCGACCTTGATGGGCAAGTCCATCTCGGCGATCGGACGCTCGAGATTGCGCGCGATGTCGACGGCGAGCGCCTTGAGCGGCGAGATGTAGAGGGTGTGCAGGCCACCGCTGCGCTGCACGCTGCGGCCGGTGGAGACGAGGTTCTTCTTCGCGCCCGCGTTGCGCGTCAGCGGCTGCGCCGACAGCTCGACCAGCGTCGGCAGAAATCCGGCCAGCGTCTTGCCGGCGCCGGTCGGCGCAATCAGCAGCGCCGACCGGTCCTCGCGCGCCTTCTCCAGCAGCGCCAATTGATGCGCGCGCGGCGACCAGCCGCGGGCTGCGAACCAGGCCTGGAAGCGATCCGGCAGCAGCGCGGCCGGCTCGGTCGATGTTTGGAGGATACGGGGCGGCACGGCATGACAGGTAAGCCGTAGGGATGGCTTCGTCGAGGGGGCTATGGCCTGCGACAGGGCGATCGAACACGCGCTGTCCATTTGAAGCACGATAGACTCGACATCGTCATGGCCGGGCTTGTCCCGGCCATCCACGTCTTACCCGCGGCACGAAGAACGTGGATGCCCGGGACAAGCCCGGGCATGACGACCGCTTGTGAGGTCCAAATTTCGGTCCTCTCCTCGCCTGCGTGTCGAGGGCCAGCGCTCTCACGCCCCGGCCGGGACCTGATCGAGAAATCCGGTCACGCTTCTGATCCGGCCGTCCTTCAGCACGGCGAAATCGGTGCCCTTGATCGGGCTGTCGGCGCCGTCAGGGCCAAGTCCCCACGAGAAGCGGATGTGATCGCCGTAGCCGTTGGGCTCGCCGATCAGCTTGAATGTGAAATCGGGAAAGCGCTGCTGCACACCTGCGATCAGCGCCTCGATGCCGTCCTGGCCGTCGCCCTTCATCACGGGGTCGACGTAGCTCGCATCCGTCGTCCAGCTTTCGCTCAGCAGCTCGCGGCGGCGGCCGGCGCTGCGCTCGTTCCAGAGCTCGATGTAGCGGCGGGCGATGGTGACGGGGTCGGTCATGGTTCTCTCCTTCGATGGCGCCGTGTTGTCCGGCTGACCGTGACTATCGAAGGTTCACGCGCGTTGATCGATTACCTCGGAGGTCATCAACGCGCGTGAGGTTTTCGCAAAAATTACTTCGCCGCCGTCACCATGATCTCGACGGTGTATTGCGGGGCGGCCAGCTTGGCTTCGACGGTGGCGCGCGCAGGCGTATTGCCGGGCGAGACCCAGGCGTCCCACACAGCGTTCATCTCTGCGAAGGTCTTCATGTCGGTGATGTAGATCGTGGCCGAGAGCAGCTTCGACTTGTCGGTGCCGGCCTTGGCGAGGTGACCGTCGATGGTCGCCAGGATGTCCTGGGTCTGCTTCGTCACGCTTTCGCCGGCCGCCTTGTTGGCGACGACACCGGCGAGATAGACGGTGTTGCCGTGCACGACGACCTGGCTCATGCGCGGGCCGGTTTCAAAACGCTGAATGCTCATCTGGATCTCCTGGCTGGAATGGCGGCCCTGTCTAGCCCAGCGGTTTGCACTGTGCCACCCCTTGGCACGCGTGCGTTGCCTGCCACGCATGCGTTGCCCGGCACGCATGCGTGGGGCAGCAACGCCGTTTACGGAAACCGGCTGAAGAACGTCCAGATCGTTTCGGCGCCGTCGATGTCGCCGTTCTGCGGTCCGAGCAGGTTCCTGGCGACCTTCGGGAATCGGGCATCCGGAGCAAAGCCTGGCATGCGGTGGCCGCCGTGGTTGATGCGATAGAGCACGACGTCGTGCCCAGCCGGACAGCGCGAGCTGATCCGCGTCACCGTGGACTGGTCCGCCGGCGTCGCGTCGGGCATGTCGGTGATCCCGGCGTCGTCGGTCTCGCAGCCATTGAGCCTGCGCCAGAACGCCAGCGTCTCGTCCGTCGACCAGAATCCCTCTGCGGCAAAATAGCTCGATCCGCGCCCGCCCTCATAAGGGACCAGCGGATCTTCGGTCCCGTTCATGAGCAGCATCGGCAGCGGCCGCGACGGATGACAGGTGACGGCGGCTTCATCGTTGAGGTTCATGATCACACTCGCAGCCGCCGCAAACAGATCGGCCCGCGCGCAGGCCATGGTCATCGCCATGGCACCGCCATTCGAGACGCCGGCGACGTAGACGCGCTTCGCATCGGCCGTGCCGTCGCCCACCAGCTTCTCGACCAGCCTTGCGATGAAGGCGACGTCATCGGTGCCGACCGGTGGTCCGCGCAGGGCCGGCCCCGCCTTGGTGCGCGCGTCCGCCCATGCGTTGTTGAGCCCGTCCGGAAACACCACGGCGAGGCCCTCGCGCTTGGCGACCTGCGGCCAGGCCGTCCGTGTGACCATGTCGGCGCCGCGCTGGGTCTTGCCATGCAGCACGATGACGAGCGGTGCGGGCCGCTTGGCCGGCAGTTGCGCGGTGTAGGAGCGCTTCACCCCGTTGACATCGACCGTATCGGCGGACGCAGCCGAAGCTGCCGTCAAAGCAGCGATCAGCGTGGCGATGCGCATCCGCCGCCGCATGGTCTAGCCCACTGCCTTGGCGGCGGCACGGCCCGCATTGCGGCCCGAGAACAGGCAGCCGCCCAGAAAGGTGCCTTCCAGCGAGCGATAGCCATGCACGCCGCCGCCACCGAAGCCGGCGGCCTCGCCGACGGCGTAAAGGCCGGGAATGACGCGGCCCTCCTCCCCGAACACGCGGGAGTCGAGATCGGTCTCGAAGCCGCCCAGCGTCTTGCGGGTGAGAATGTTGAGCTTCACCGCGATCAGCGGCCCATGCGCGGGATCGAGGATGCGGTGCGGAGAAGCAGTGCGGATCAACTTGTCGCCGATATAGCGGCGCGCATTGTGGATGTTCATGACCTGCGCATCCTTGACGTAGGGATTGGCGATCTCGCGGTCGCGCGCCTCGATCTGCATCCTGATGTGCTCGAGCTTGAGGAGATCGCTGCCGGCGAGCTTGTTCATGGCCGCAACGAGCTCATCGAGCTTGTCGCGGACAATGAAGTCGACACCATGGCTCTTGAACGCCTCCACCGGCGCCGGCGCGCCCTTGTTGGTGGCGCGGCGAAGCGTCATGCGCCAGCTCTTGCCGGTCAGGTCCGGGTTCTGCTCCGAGCCCGACAGCGCAAACTCTTTCTTGATGATGCTCTGGGTCAGGATGAACCAGGAATAGTCGTAGCCGGTCGACATGATGTATTTGAGCTGGCCGAGCGTGTCCGAGCCCGGGAATAGCGGCGCCGGCAGCCGCGTGCCTGTGGCGTCGAACCACATCGAGGAAGGACCCGGCAGGATGCGGATGCCGTGGCGCGGCCAGATCGGGTTCCAGTTCTGGATGCCCTCGACGTAGTGCCACATGCGGTCGCGGTTGATCAGCCGTGCGCCGGTCTTTTCCGTGATGCCTATCATGCGCCCGTCGACATGCTCGGGCACGCCGGAGATCATGAACTTCGGGGGCTCACCGAGCCGCTCCGGCCAGTTCTGCCGCACGAGCTCGTGGTTGCCGCCGATGCCGCCGGAGGCGACGATCACGGCCTGCGCCTTCAACGCGAAGTCACCGACCACGTTGCGCGAGGAGCTCTTACCGCGCTCTGCATCATCAGGCGCAAGAACGACGCCGCTGACGCCATCCACCGTGCCATTGGTGACCGAGAGCGCATCGACGCGATGGCGGAATCGGAAGATCAATCGGCCGGTCTTCATCGCCTCGCGCGCGCGGCGCTCGAACGGTTCGACGATGCCCGGGCCGGTGCCCCAGGTGACGTGGAAGCGCGGCACCGAATTGCCGTGGCCCATCGCATCATATCCGCCGCGCTCGGCCCAGCCGACCACGGGAAAGAAGCGATGGCCCATCGCGCGCAGCCAGCCGCGCTTCTCGCCGGCCGCGAAGGCCACATAGGCTTCGGCCCATTGGCGCGGCCAGAAATCCTCGTCGCGGTCGAAGCCGGCGGTGCCGAGCCAGTCCTGCATGGCAAGCTCGTAGGAGTCCTTAATGCCGAGCCGGCGCTGCTCCGGCGAATCGACCAGGAACAATCCGCCGAACGACCAGAACGCCTGGCCCCCCAGCGACTGCTCGCCTTCCTGGTCGATAACGATCACGCGCTTGCCCGCATCAGCGATCTCAGTGGCGGCAACGAGGCCCGACAGTCCCGCACCGACGACGATGACATCCGTTTCTTCAACCATGCGCTTCCCCCTCCAAGTTTTTCTCCTCCTCAAGGGTTCCCCCCTGTAGTTGCCCGGATTGAAGCCAGCGGTTGCAACTGAGATCAAGGGTAGGGCGCGCAAGACCTCGTTAACTTGTTCCACTTTGGGATGGAGACCGGCCGGGTGCAGCGCGGACGCAACACTGGATTTAATTTGTTTTGAGCCAGCAGGCCTGCCTAGACAAAGCCTCGGTTACGACCGACGCTAGCCGTGCATCATCACCTGACACACAGATTCGAATTCGACTGGGGCGGGGGAAAATGAATTTTCTGACGGGGTTGCTTGCGGCGGTTCTCTTGATCGCAGGCATGGGGGCTTCTCACGCGGTGGTTCGGATCGCGGATGACCGCGGCGGCCGGATCGGAACCTACGTCGACAAGTACCAGGACCTCAGGCAATCGGGCGAGACGGTCATCATCGATGGCCTCTGCGCCTCGGCCTGTACCATCGTTCTCGGTGCTATCCCGCACGACCGGATCTGCGTGACCTCGCATGCGACGCTGGGCTTCCATGCCGCCTGGGATTTCGGCGCGAACGGCCGCGCCATCACCAATCCCGAAGCGACCCAGATGCTCTATGCGATGTATCCCTCGCAGATCAGGCGCTGGATCGGCCAGCGGGGCGGCCTCACCCCGCGGATGCTCTTCCTGAGGGGCAAGCAGCTCCAGGCCATGTACAAGCCGTGCTACCTGGACGCGCAGGCCTCGACGACCAGGCCGTCGCGCCGGTCGCTCCCGCAAGCGGAGCCGCTCGAATCCGCCCGGGGCCAGCTCCTCCACTGACATCCACAGGCTGGCGGCGTCCTCTGGCGCCGCCGCGGCGTCTTGCCTGCGGGCGGCGCCTTGCTCGCAGCCGGCGCAAAGCCTATCTGAAAGCCAGGGAACCGGGGCCTTCGTCCCGATCGTTGTCATGGCTCAACCGCTGCACCCGGCACATCGGCTATCGGACAATTCGCCCACTGCCGGGCGGATGCCATCCGTGCTGCTGTGGGCGGGCGCTGCAATCGGCGGTCTCGCCGTGATCGGCGCGCTGGCGCTCTGGTTCCACTATGGCAGCCAGGTGTTCTTCGAAATGATCAGGACCGGCTTTGCCGCCTGCTTCTGACCTGCGACAGGAAGTTTTCCGCCCATGAGCTCCGCCACCCGTCCGCTGGTGATCGCGACCGCCTTCGCTACAAGCCTCGTCGTCGGGCTCCTGATCATGTTCTGGGCCATGGGCGGGGTCGGCAAGGTGGCACAGCCGGCCGCGATCGGCGGCCCGTTCCAGCTGACCGACCAGAACGGCAAGGCCGTCACCGACAAGAGCCTAAAGGGCAAGCCGACCCTGATCTTCTTCGGCTACACCCATTGCCCCGACGTCTGCCCGACCTCGCTGTTCGAGATCTCGGAAGTGCTGCGCGCGCTGGGCAAGGACGCCGACAAGGTCAATGCCATCTTCATTTCGGTCGATCCCGAGCGCGACACGCCGGCGACGATGAAGGATTACCTGTCGAGCTTCGATCCGCACCTCCAGGGCCTGTCCGGCGACCCCGCCGAGACCGCCAAGGTGATCTCCTCCTACCGGGTCTATGCCAAAAAGGTCCCGACCAAGGACGGCGATTACACGATGGACCACACCGCGCTGATCTACCTGATGGACCGCGAGGGCAGGTTCGTCTCGCCGTTCAATTTGAAGCGGACGCCGGAAGAGGCAGCGGTTGATTTGAAGCGGTATCTCTGAGCTTCACGCTGGCCACAATCGGCGCTCGCGTTCCCGGCGGGATGGTCTATAAGGCCCTCCGATCCCGACGAAATTCA
This sequence comes from Bradyrhizobium sp. NBAIM14, assembly GCF_020193895.1. Taxonomy (NCBI): domain Bacteria; kingdom Pseudomonadati; phylum Pseudomonadota; class Alphaproteobacteria; order Hyphomicrobiales; family Nitrobacteraceae; genus Bradyrhizobium; species Bradyrhizobium sp. NBAIM14. Next base: position 55,972 of record NZ_JADYVQ010000009.1, read on the forward strand.
TTCCTTCGGCCGATGGCTCCATCGCAACAGGCGAAATCGCTCAAATCTGTCCGTGGCTTGCTGGCAGGGCTGGCTGCTGGCCTTTGCCTGCTCGGCGGCCTCACCGAGGCGAACGCGCAAGCTCCCGCCAAGCGGCCTCCGGCTGCGCCACAGACCACCCCTCAGGCGGCGCCCCAGGCCGCCCCGCAGGCGGTGCCCGGGTTCTGGGACCCGCGCCGGCGCCCCGAACGGCCGGACCTGTCCCGCCTGACCGTGATCCGCTTCCTGACCGAGACCGACTATCCGCCGTTCAACTACACCGGTGCGGACGGCAATCCGGCCGGCTTCAACGTCGATTTCGCCCGCGCCCTGTGCGAGGAGATCAAGGTCACCTGCACGGTGCAGATGCGGCGTTTCGAGACGCTGGTCGATGCGCTCACCTCCAACCGGGGCGATGCCATCATCGCCTCCATGGCGGTGAGCCCGCAGCTGCGCGCCCGCGTCGACTTCACCGATCCCTATTACCGCGTGCCGGCGCGCTTCGTCTCGCGCAAGGATGCGGTGATGCCGGAGATCCGCCCCGAATATCTCGAGGGCAAGAAGGTCGGCGCCATCGCCGGCTCGGCGCACGAGGCGTATCTCAAGGCGATGTTCACCGACGCCGAGCTGCACGCCTACCCCAATGACGATGCGATGCGCGCAGCTCTGCGCAGGGGCGAGGTCGACTTCATCTTCGGCGACGCCATCTCGCTGGCGTTCTGGATCAACGGCACGGATTCGGCCGATTGCTGCGCCTTCTCCGGCGGTCCGTTCGTCGAGAGCCGTTTCTTCGGCGAGGGCATCGGCATCGCCGTGCGCAAGGGCAACGACGTGCTGCGCCAGGCCCTGAACTGGGCGATGTTCCGGATCTGGGAAAAAGGCCGCTACACCGATCTCTGGCTACGGTATTTCTCGGTCAGTCCGTTCTGACCTCCGCCTGCAGCGGGAGTGCGGACGATCGCAGAGATCATCACGCGCGCGTCATACCCATTCACCACGCCTGAAATTCCCGGTCCCGCCCGCCCGCGAATTCCGCTATTGAAGGACGCGGCAATCGTTCCGTCCTCTCCGCGAGCATTCCGCGTTCGTCGATCCGTCTCGCCGGTGCGCAGGTTCAATGCAGCTTTACCTCCCGATCGCCGATCTTCCGGTCAACGTCTTCCTGGTGCTCGCCATGGGCGCGGCGGTCGGCTTCGTCTCCGGCATGTTCGGCATCGGCGGCGGCTTCTTGATGACGCCGCTTTTGATCTTCATCGGCATCACGCCGGCGGTCGCGGTGGCCTCCGTGGCGAGCCACATCGCGGCCTCCTCCTTTTCCGGCGCCCTCTCCTATTGGCGGCGGCGCGCGATCGATCCGGCGCTGGCGAGCGTGTTGTTATGCGGCGGCGTGACCGGCACGACGCTCGGCGTCTGGACCTTCACCCAGCTGCGCGCGCTCGGCCAGCTCGACCTGATGATCGCGCTCTCCTACGTCGTGCTGCTCACCACGGTCGGCAGCCTGATGTTCTCGGAAGGATTGCGCGCCTTGATGCGGACTCGGCGCGGCGCACTGCCGCCGCGCCGCACCCACAACTGGATCCACGGCCTGCCGCTGAAGATGCGGTTCAAGCGCTCGAAGATCTATCTCTCTGTCATCCCCGTGGTGATCGTCGGCATCGTGATCGGCTTCATCGGCGCCATCATGGGTATCGGCGGCGGCTTCATCCTGGTGCCGATCATGATCTATCTCTTGAGGGTGCCGACCTCGACGGTGATCGGGACCTCGATGGTTCTCACCGTCGTCACCATGCTGTTCGCGACCATGCTGCACGCGGCGACCAATCACCTGGTCGATGCCGTGCTGGCCTTGATCCTGATGGTCGGCGGCGTCACCGGCGCGCAGTTCGGCGCCCGTGCCGGCCAGAAGATCCGGGGCGAACAGCTGCGGCTGCTGCTGGGCTTGCTCATCCTCTCGGTCGGAATACGCTTCGCGATCGAGCTGGTGATCCAGCCCTCCGACCTCTTCACCATCCGTGAGCTCGGAGCGAGCCGATGAGGCGCATGCTTCTCGCCATCGTCCTCGTCCTGCTGCTCGGCGGCGCTGCGCGGGCCGAGCGGCTGATCGTGTCGGTCTCGAATCACCGCGTCACGGTGACGCCGAACTATTCCGGCGAGGAGCTGGTGCTGTTCGGCTCGGTCGAGAAGGATGCGACGACGCCCGCGGACCGCACCGCCTACGATCTCGTCGTCACCGTGATGGGCCCGCGCGCCGACATGGTGACGCGGCGGAAGGAGCGCACCTTCGGCATCTGGATCAATACCGACTACCGCCAGTTCCTGCAGGTGCCGAGCTATCTCGCGCTGTTCGCCAACCGCCCGTTCGACGCCATCACCTCGCCCGAGATCGCGCGGCGGCAGCAGATCGGGCTCAACAACGTGCTGCTGACCCAGCGGGTCAGCGGCGACTTCGCCGACGTGGTGCCGAACGATGCGTTCCGCTCGGCCTTCATTCGCCTGCGCACCCAGCGCGGGCTCTATCGCGAAGACGGCAGCGCGGTGACGTTCCTGACGCCGACGCTGTTCCGCACCGGCATTCCGCTGCCCGCGGAGGTGCCGATCGGCACCTATGAGATCGAGATCAAGCTGTTTGCAAATGGCGCGTTCATCGGCAAGACCGAGACCGCGTTCGAGATCGTCAAGGTCGGCTTCGAGCAGTTCGTCGCCACCACCGCCCGCCAGAACGGCCTGATCTACGGCCTCGCCACCGTGGCGATGGCGCTGATGACGGGGTGGATGGCCTCGATCGTGTTCAGGAAGGACTAGCCCCCCGTCATTGCGAGCGCAGCGAAGCAATCCAGACTGCCTCCGCTGCGGCAGTCTGGATTGCTTCGTCGCAAGAGCTCCTCGCAATGACGATAGTGAACAGCGGGGCCTCCACCCTACACCACCGCCTTCGCCGGCCGCGTCACCAGATAGATGCCGAGCGCGACCGGAATGATGCCAAGCAGGTCGCGCGCCTCGATGTGCTCGCCGAGGACGAGGAATGCGAACAGCATGCCGAGCGGCGGCATCAGGAAATGATAGGCGCTGGCGGCGGTGGCGCCACACGTCTTCAAGAGACGAAACCAGAGCCAAGAAGCGATGATCGAGCCGCCGAGCACGAGAAAGGCGAAGGCGCCGATCAGGCTCGGCGTATAGTCGATCGCGTCGACATCGGCGAAGGTGAGCGCGACCGGTGTCAGTACGATGCCGGCCGCGAGGTTCTGCACGCCATTGCCGATCCACAGGGATCCCTTCGGCGCCAGCAGCTTGAACAGGATGGTGCCGGCCACGATCGAAGCGAGCGAGGCCAGCGTGAAAACGATGCCGTGCAGCGAATCGGTGCCGACCGACAGGCGGTGCCAGACGATTGCGGTCACGCCGATGATGCCGAGCAAGAGGCCGCTCGCCTTGCGCCAGGTCATGCCTTCGCCGAGCAGCAGCGCGGCAAGGCCCGCGGTGAACACCGGATTGGCTGACACGATCAGGCCGCCGAGGCCGGCGGAGACCGATTGCAGGCCGGTGTAGCCGAGGCCGAGATAGAGCGCATTGTTGGCGATGCCGAGCAACGCGAAGATCGCGGCATCGCGCCACGACAACGACCAGGCTTCGCCGCGGATCAACGTGGCGCCCAGGATCAAGATACCAGCGAGCGAGAAGCGCGCGGCGAGCAGGATCAGCGGCGGGCAATGGGTGACGCCGATCTTGCCAGCGATGAAGGCGTAGCTCCAGAGCAGGCAGAAAAGGCCGATCGCGAGCGGCAATGTGTTGAAGCGGCTGCGGGGGGCGGGAAGCGAGCTGGCGAGCGACATGAGGGGCATTCTCGGATGTTTTTTTCTGCCCTCGATCTAGGGAGGCCGCTTGCCATTTGGAAATTAAATGATTAACTCGCGCCCAGTGGATTTCTTAATGGAGGCGGCCGTGCTCGATCTCGAGCTGCTGCGCAGCTTCGTCTCGGTGGTCGAGGCCGGCGGCTTCACCCGCGCCGGCGAGCGCGTCCACCGCACGCAATCGACCGTGAGTCAGCAGATCAAGCGGCTGGAGGAGGATGTCGGTCAGGTGCTGCTGCACCGCGACGGCAAGGACGTGCGCCCGACCGAGGCCGGCGAGCGGCTGCTGTCCTATGCGCGGCGATTGCTCTCGCTGGCCGAGGAGGCGCGCGACGTGCTGCGCCAGCCTGATAGCGATGGCGCGATCCGGCTCGGCATCCCCGAGGACTTTGCCGCGTACCGGCTGGCAAAACTGCTGGGCGCGTTCTCGCGCTCGCATCCGGGATTGCGGCTGGACGTGCGCGCCGACCAGAGCAAGCATCTCGCCCGCGATCTCCAACGCGGCGAGCTCGACCTTGCGCTCTACAAGCGCGAGGCTGGCGCGAAGGACGCGATCGCGGTGTGGCCGGAGCGGGTGCACTGGGTCACCAGCAAGAGCCACCCGGTCGACGTCAACGTGCCGTCGGTGCCGCTGATCGGCTTTCCGCTCGGCTGCATCTACCGCGCCGGCGCCATCCACGCGCTGGAAACGGCCGGCCGCGCTTGGCACACCGCCTACACCTCATCGAGCCTCGCCGGCATTCAGGCCGCGGTCGCCGCCGGCATGGGCCTCAGCATCCTGTCGGAGATGGCGATCCAGACCGACCACCGCGTGCTGACGGCGAAGGACGGCTTTGCGCCGATCAACAAGACCGAGGTTGCACTGATGGCTTCGCCGGATGCGAGCCCGGCGACGCTGCGGCTTGCGGACCGTCTCGCGGAGTTTTGCGATACGGTGCAGAGCAAGGCGGCTTAAGCTCACCAAACCTCCTACGGCTCTCAATTCGCTGCGGATATCAGCTTGTCGCCGCACGCGCTTGCGTAAAACTTGCCGCCGCATTGGCGCTTGATCGCAGCGCAGCGGGCTGCGGGCGACGCCTTCTGCGGCGCTGTGAAGCCGCAGCTGAGGCCATCGGCGCTGCGACCGGTCGTGCCGGCGGCAAACGCCGCACTGGTGGCGCTGATGCAGACGACGAGCAGGGCCGCAGTGGCGATTTCGATCAGCAGTCTCACGGTCCGCTTCTCCACACTGATGGCTGAATCTTTCGTAATCTAGCACCGAATCTGGGTTTCTCCGTGCTCCTCCGGGTTCCCAATTCGGCCCATTCCTTGCATAAATTTGCGCCAGCGCAGTGCACGGCCACGCGGGCGACAGTTCCGGTGCAAGGGCAGGACGCGTAGAGTTAAGAGTTGTTTCGACCTAGGAAGTAACGGCTTTGCAGGATTCATCGTTCCAGCCCAGTTATCCGGCCCCCGGGCAGCCCATCGACGAACTCGCGCTGGCCGAGATCAAGGGCGCAATCCTGGCAAAGCTGCGCCTTGCCATCGGCAAGGACGCTGGCATGGCGACCAGGCACGATTGGTACCAGGCCGCGGCGCTCGCGCTGCGCGACCGCATCGTGCATCGCTGGCTCACGGCCGAGAAGCACAGCTACGACGCGGGCCGCAAGCGGGTTTACTATCTCTCGCTCGAATTCCTGATCGGCCGGCTCTTCACCGACGCGCTCAACAACATGGGCCTGCTCAAGATCTTCGAGGTCGCGCTTGGCGATCTCGGCGTCTCGCTGCCGGAGCTGCGCAAATGCGAGCCGGATGCGGCGCTCGGCAATGGCGGCCTCGGCCGGCTCGCCGCCTGCTTCATGGAGAGCATGGCGACGCTGTCGATCCCCGCGATCGGCTACGGCATCCGCTACGATTACGGCCTGTTCCGTCAGATCATCAATCAGGGCTGGCAGCAGGAATATCCCGACGAATGGCTGAGCTTCGGCAACCCCTGGGAATTGCAGCGACCCGAGGTGATCTACGACGTCAATTTCGGCGGCGGCGTCGAGCATGTCGACGACAAGGGCCGCGACCGCTCGATCTGGCATCCTGCTGAAACCGTGCAGGCAATCGCCTATGACACGCCAATCGTCGGCTGGCGCGGCCACCACGTCAACGCGCTGCGGCTGTGGTCGGCGCGCTCGCCCGATCCGCTCAAGTTAGATGCCTTCAACAAAGGCGATTACGTCAGCGCCAGCGCCGAGCAGGCGCGCGCGGAGGCGATCTGCAAGTTCCTCTATCCGAACGACGAGAGCCCGGCGGGCCGCGAGCTGCGGCTGCGCCAGGAGTATTTCTTCGTCTCCGCCTCGCTCCAGGACCTGGTGAAGCGGCATCTCGCCTCCGACGGCCAGCTGCGCAACCTCGCCGGGAAGGTCGCGGTGCAGCTCAACGACACCCATCCGAGCCTTGCCGTCACCGAGCTGATGCGCATCCTCGTCGACCTCCACAATTTCCGCTGGGACGAGGCCTGGAAGATCACGGTCGCCACCCTCTCCTACACCAACCACACGCTGCTGCCGGAGGCGCTGGAGACCTGGCCGGTCGAGCTGTTCGAGCGGCTGCTGCCGCGGCATCTGGAGATCATCTACCGCATCAACGTGCAGCATCTGGCGCTCGCCGAGGCGCGCTGCCCCGGCGACATCGACTTCCGCGCCTCGGTGTCGCTGATCGACGAGAAGAGCGGCCGCCGCGTGCGCATGGGCCAACTCGCCTTCGTCGGCTCGCATCGCATCAACGGGGTCTCGGCGATGCATTCGGACCTGATGCGCGAGACCGTGTTCCACGACCTCAACCATCTCTATCCCGGACGGATCACCAACAAGACCAACGGCATCACCTTCCGACGCTGGCTGATGCTGGCGAACCCGAAGCTGACCGATTTGTTGCGCGAGAGCTGCGGCGATGCCGTGCTCGACGATCCGACCCAGCTCTCGCTGATCGAGGCGCGCGCCAGCGACGTCGAGTTCCAGAAGAAGTTCCGCAGCGTCAAGCACCACAACAAGGCCCAGCTCGCCCGCCTGATCGGCGAACGGCTCGGCATCAGGGTCGACCCGGGCGCATTGTTCGACGTGCAGATCAAGCGCATCCACGAATACAAGCGCCAGCTGCTCAACGTCATCGAAACGGTCGCGCTATACCAGGCCATCAAGGACGAGCCCAACGGCAATTGGGTGCCGCGGGTGAAGATCTTCGCCGGCAAGGCGGCGGCGAGCTATCGCTACGCCAAGCTGATCATCAAGCTGATCAACGACGTCGCCGAAATCGTCAACAACGATCCCGCGATTGGCGGCAAGCTCAAGGTCGTGTTCCTGCCCGACTACAATGTCAGCCTCGCCGAGGTGATCATTCCCGCGGCCGATCTGTCCGAGCAGATCTCGACCGCGGGCATGGAAGCCTCCGGCACTGGCAACATGAAGCTGGCGCTGAACGGGGCCATCACCATCGGCACGCTGGACGGCGCCAATATCGAGATCCGCGACCATGTCGGCACCGAGAACATCGCGATCTTCGGCATGGAAGCCGGCGACGTGATGATCCGGCGCAAGCAGGGGTTGGATGCTTCCGACGTGATCCGCCGGTCGCCGAAGCTGCAGCGTGCCATCAACGCGATCGGCGCCGGCGAGTTCTCGCCCGGCGACCCCGGCCGTTTCGAATCCATCGCGCACGCGCTGCGTTATCTCGACCATTACATGGTCAGCGCCGATTTCGATTCCTACTACGAGGCGCAGCGCGCGGTCGATGCGCGCTGGCAGGTGGCGCCGGCCTGGACCCGCGCCTCGATCCTCAATGTCGCGCGCATGGCCTGGTTCTCGTCCGACCGCACCATTCGCGAATATGCCGAGGAGATCTGGAACGTGCCGGTCAATCCCACCACGCCGCTGCTGCCGAATTTGCGCGACGCCGCGGGCTGATTTTTCCGCGGCGTGGAAGCGGCGTTACCTGCGAGGTTATTGCATCCTTCGCGAGGGATGATGATATGATCGTCATCATCCCCTAAGCGGCGTTGTGACACGACGCCGCAACCTCAACCGCCGTCATTGCGAGCGCAGCGAAGCAATCCAGAATCTTTCCGCGGAGACAGTCTGGATTGCTTCGCTACGCTCAATGACGGCTGTGGAGGCATCGAGGACCAACAATGCACGCCAAGCTCCCGCACCCGTTCGACGAGGCCACGCGCGTCACCGCCGGTGACTCTAGCTGGCAGGGGCACACCAGCGACGATTACTGGGCCTTTGTCGGCCCGTTCGGCGGCGCCACCGCCGCGACCATTTTGCGGGCGCTGATCGAGCATCCGCAAGCCGCCGGCGATCCGCTCGCCCTCACCGTCAATTATTGCGCGCCGATCGCCAAGGGTCCGTTCGATCTCGACGTGCGCCTCGTCAAGGCCAACCGCTCCAGCCAGCACTGGAGCGTCGAGCTCAGCCAGGGCGGCGGCGAGGTCGCAACGCTCGCCACCGCGGTGTTCGCCGAGCGCCGTCCGTCCTGGGAGCACAGGGTGGCGCAATATCCGGATGCCAAGCCGTTCGAGCAGACGCTGCCATTCCCGAAGATCTCGGCATCCTGGGCCAACCAGTATGAATTCCGCTTCGTCGAGGGCGAGATGCGGATCGGCCCGCCGCAGGCCGAGCCCGCCAGCACCTACTCGAAGATCTGGATCAGCGACCGCACGCCGCGCAAGCTCGACATGCTATCGCTGATGTCGATGTCGGACGCCTTCTTCGGCCGCATTTTCCACGCCCGGCGCGAGCTGGTGCCGTTCGGCACGGTGTCGCTGACGACCTATTTCCACACCGACGCCGAGGAGCTCGCGGCTGAAGACATCACGCGCGTGCTGGCGACGGCGGATTCGAAGATCATGCACAAGAGCTACGCCGACCAGAACGCCGAGCTGTGGTCGCCGAACGGGCGGCTGCTCGCGACCACGACGCAGATCGCGTATTTCAAGGCGTAGCTGCTTCCGCGAACTCGTCATTGCGAGCGCAGCGAAGCAATCCAGAGATCTTTCCGCGGAGGCGGTCTGGATTGCTTCGTCGCAAGGGCTCCTCGCAATGACGGTGGAGGGATCTCGCCACAAGCAAAAAGGGCGGCCGCGAGGCCGCCCTCTTCGCATCCAAGACCGAGCGACCTTACTCCGCGGCCAGCTTCACGTCCGGGGCAGCCGCGCGCACCTCGGCGTCCACCTGTGCTTCGAACTTGGCAAAATTCTTCTGGAACATGCCGACCAGCGCGCGGGCGGTCTTGTCGAACTCGTCCTTGTCCTTCCAGGTGTTGACCGGGTTGAGGATCTCGGCCGGCACGCCCGGCAGCGCGGTCGGGACCGCAAAGCCGAAATACTTGTCGGTGCGGAATTCGACGTTGCGAAGCGAGCCGTCGAGCGCGGCGGTGAGCAGCGCGCGCGTCACCTTGATCGGCATGCGCGAGCCGACACCATACTTGCCGCCGGTCCACCCGGTGTTGACCAGCCAGCAATCGACATTGTGCTGGGCGATGAGGTCGCGCAGCATGTTGCCGTAGACGGATGGATCGAGCGGCAGGAAGGGCGAGCCGAAGCAGGTCGAGAATTCCGGCTGCGGCTCGTTGCCGAGGCCGCGCTCGGTGCCGGCGACCTTGGCGGTGTAGCCGGACAGGAAGTGATACATCGCCTGCGCCGGCGAGAGCTTGGCGATCGGCGGCAGCACGCCGAAGGCGTCGGCGGCCAGCATCACCACGTTCTTCGGCTGCGGCGCGCGGCCGGTGCGCGAGGCGTTCGGGATGAAGTCGAGCGGATAGGCCGAACGCGTGTTCTCGGTCTTGGAGCCGTCGTCGAAATCGACGACGCGGGTGTCCTCATCGAGCACGCAGTTCTCGAGCACCGCGCCGAAGCGGGTCGAGGCGGCATAGATCTCCGGTTCGGCTTCCTGCGACAGCTTGATGCACTTGGCGTAGCAGCCGCCTTCGAAATTGAAGACGCCGTTCGGGCCCCAGCCGTGCTCGTCGTCGCCGATCAGCGTGCGGTTGGGATCGGCCGACAGCGTCGTCTTGCCGGTGCCCGACAGGCCGAAGAAGATCGCGGTGTCGCCCTTGGCGCCGACATTCGCCGAGCAGTGCATCGGCATCACACCGCGCTCGGGCAGATAATAATTCAGCGTCGTGAAGACCGACTTCTTCATCTCGCCGGCATAATAAGACCCGCCGATCAGGACGATCTTGCGGGCGAAATCGATCGCGACCACGTTCTCCGAGCGGCAGCCATGGCGTTTAGGATCGGCGCGGAAGCTCGGCATGTCGATGATGGTGAGCTCCGGCACGAAGGTCGGCAGCTCGATCGCCTCGGGGCGGATCAGCAGCGTGCGGATGAACAGCGAGTGCCAGGCAAGCTCGGTGAAGACGCGCGTCTTGATCCGGTAGGCCGGGTCGGCGCCGCCATAGAGGTCCTGCGCGAACAGGCGCTTGCCTTCGGCGTGCTTGAGGAAGTCCTGGTAGAGCGTCTCGAATTGCTCTGCGGTGATCGACTGGTTGCCGGCCCACCACATCTTCTTGTCGGTGGTGGCGTCGCGCACCGTGAACTTGTCCTTCGGGCTGCGCCCGGTGAACTCGCCGGTGTCGGCGCAGAGCGCGCCGTCGGCGGAGAGCACCGCCTCACCCGCTGCCAGCGAGTATTGATAGAGTTGTGGCGCACCCAGATTCCAGTGAACCTGCTTGAGATTCTTTAAGCCGAATTTGTCGGCGCCGAAGGCACCGTTGCGCACGCCCGTCTCTTGCACGAAAAATCCCTCCTAGAACCCGCGACATCAAGCGCGGCCAAGTTTGGCGCCGTCGCGATCACCGTGAATATGGGCCGTTCGGCCTCGGCTGAACGACCTAATAATGATGAACGCCGGCGTTGCCAAGCTGATCCCGCAGGATTTGGTTTATTCAAGGACCGCGCCAAACGCCGCGCATGTCAGCTCTGAAAGGCCGCATCGAGAATGTGCGGATGATCGCGCAACCAAATGCACATCTGCGCGTTATGTCCGGTTATTGCGACGCACAATCACTGCGTCAACACCCCTATCTTACCTCGCCCTCTCCGATCAACGCGAACGGTCCCCACATCGCGGGATAAGCGTTGCGCGGCGACGAGGCGTCGTCGAGGTAGGTTAACATCGCGCGGCGCAAGGCTTCGGCGCGGCCGAGCTTTGGCTCGTTCTTCAGCAGCTCGAACGTCGACGTGGTCAAGCGGGTCGCAGCCTCCGAATCCACGGCCCAATGCGACACCAGGAGCGCGCGAGCACCTGCGTAGAAGAACGAGCGCGCCAATCCCGACAACGCCTCGGCACCGGGCTTGTCGCCCGCGATGGTGTTGCAGGCGGACAGCACAACCCAATCGGCATTGAGCTTGAGCTGGGCCACTTCGCTCGCGGTGAGAAGACCATCGTCGAGCTCCGTCGGCTGGTTGGGGATGGAGAGCGCCAGCGAGGGCTCCCCCAATCCCTTGACATCGCCGGCGACGAGGCCGTGGGTGGCAAAGTAGATGATGCCGTATTGGGCAAGCGCTGCACGCTTGAGCGTCGTTTCGCTGGCGTCGCGGCCGAGATGGATGTCAGCCTCGGCAGCGCCGACGTCCCTCGCCACCGCGTTCAATTCGTCGGCGGTATCGGGCAGCTGCGGCAGCGCCTGGGCCAGCCGCGCACGATCCACGCCCGCGCCGCGCCAGAAGTCGGCATAGGCGATCGTCGCGATGCTGCGTGCGGCGACCTTGCCGTTCGCGGCACGCCGGTCGGCAGGCCCTTCGGCTGCAGGGTTGAACACGGGATCGCCGAAACCGGTCATCGGCTTGACGCTTTGATCCCTGCGGGCAAAAGCGCGCAGCGATTTCAGGCTGATCACTGACGGCAGGACCGAAACGGCCTGACGCCGCAGCAGCCAGGCAGCACTGCGATAGCCCTCGAGCCGGTCCGGGATCGCAGCCTGTGGCTTCTCCGTGACCAGCAGATGAAACGGCAATGCGGTCAATGCCGCCGACGGCACGACCAGCAGGTTGCGCTTGTCCTTGGTCAGCGCCTCAACCGGGCCGAGCAGCGCGACATAGAGCTCGTTGGCAAGACCGAGGTCGAACAATCCCGATTTGCCGGATGCATCGCGCGCCTTGCCGACATCGAGCCCCCTGCGGAAGGCCGTGACCTTCTGTGCGACCGCGTCCGCTCCGAGCGGAATCTCCTTCCAGTCGACGCTCTCGCGCGTGATCGCGACGACATAGCTCCGCCTGTCGACGACGGAATAGACCACCATCGCCTCGTCGGACGCCAGCAGCGGCTGGATGTCCTTGATGGTCAGCGGCAGCGGGTTGGATAGCGAGGAATAGTCGGGAAACTCGACGGCGAGCGTCTTCTGCAATCCATTGCGCGCGCCCGCGATCGCCGCAATCCGCACGCGGCTGCGCTGCTCGGCCGCGACGTCGCGCTGCGCCGATGGCTTCGACACCGCAGCGATGATCGCCTTGTCGAGCGCTTCCGACTCGGCCGCGAGATCCTGATCCTTGCGCACGAGCTCGGCGAGCCGGTCGCTGCCGGCGGCGAGCCGCACCGCGAGCTTGTTCACGGCAGAAGCGGCAGAGGATTGCGTGCCGCGCTGGATCGCAGCAAGCGCATCGTCGAGCGCCTTCTCGCTCGCCAGCAGCGATTGCTGCCGTGCCGCGAACAGGATCGGCAGCACGACGCGCAGCTGCGCACGATTGGCCGCAAGCGTCTTCTGCGCCAACGGCAAGGCATCCGCCGTCCGCCCCGTCGCCTGCAGAAAGTCGGCAAGATTGCTCGTCGAAGTCGCAACATCAGGGTGATCCGGCCCGAGCGCGCGTTCGCGGATCGCCAGCGCGCGACGATACAGCGGCTCGGCATCGGCAAAACGCTGCTGGTGCTGGTAGAGCCCGGCGAGATTATTGAGCGAGCGCGCGACGTCGGGGTGTTCAGGCCCCAGCACCTTTTCGCGGATCGCGAGCGAGCGCTTGATCGGCGCTTCGGCACCGGCGTCGCGATTGAGGTCGCGCTCGACCTGTCCGATGTTGTTCAGGACCGTGGCGACCGCGGGATGCTCGGGACCGGCAGCCTTCTGATAGATCGCGAGCGCACGGCGGAACAGTGGCTCGGCATCGGCCGGACGCTGCTGCTTGGCGTAGAGCGTGGCGATATTGTTGAGGGATTGACCGACGTCGGGATGCTCGCGCGGCAGCGCCTTCTCGCGCACGGCAAGTGCACGCTTGAACAGCGGCTCGGCCTCTGCGAAGCGACCCTGCCGCTGATAGAGCGCGGCAAGATTGGTCAGCTCGGCCGCAACCAGGGCGTTGTCGGAGCCGAGCGATTTTTCCATGAGTGCGATCGCGCGCTTGTAGAGCGGCTCAGCCAGATCGTCCCGCCCCTGACCGGCATGGACCTGGCCGAGATTGTTCAACGCGGCCGAGAGATCGCGGCCGTTGTCCTTCTCCAGGCTGGCGACCATCGCCTGCGCCAACGGCAGCGCTTCCGAATATTTTCCGGCACCAATGAGCGCGTTGAGCCGCGCGCTCTCCGCGGCGAGACCTTTCTGCGCAAGAGCTGGCGTGGCGAGCAAGGTGGTGATGGCGAGCGCGAGAGCCGCCGTCCATGCCAAACGTTGACGCGTCATGACCCCTCTCGCTGCGAGCCCGAAAACCATCACGGTCATGGGTCGCGGCGATCGGTAGCCGCGTTCAAGCGGTTGCGCCCTGGTCCACCTTCGTGCGCGCTTCGCCAGCGAGACGGACCAGCATCTTGCGAAGCGCCGTGCCATCCGTCACCCGCTCCGGGAAGTCCAGCCGCAGCGTTGCCTGGCCGACCTGCATGTCGAGGCCTTCAGGATCACAGCCGGTACAGCGCCAGTCGCCCTCGGTGGCGCCGAGCAGCTTCGTGGCATAAAGATTGAGGGCGTCGCGATGGTCGGCGTTCATGTGCTCGACGGCGCCCTCCTCCGCCGCCAGCAGGTCCTCGGCGCCGGTGAGGTCCGTCAGGAATTGCTCCGGCTTGAGGTCGACGATCCGGCCAAAGCCGGCGACCAGATGGGTTCCCGTGGGCCGGATCCGGAAGAAGGAGAAATCCTTAAAGGAAACAAAGCCTTCTGCCGAGGGATGAGCACTCAGATACCGTCGCTGGAGCAGATCCTTGTTGGAATCGGCCTCCTCGGCCCGGCCGGACAGCATGATCCGGGCGCCTTCCAGGGGATCGCCGGCCGCGCGCTCGTCCAGCATCAGCGAGACCCTGGAGTCCGCGAGGACGTTCTTGGTGTGCACGGCGAGGCGCGAGATCAACAGGATCGGCGAGCCGTCGGGATGGCTGGCCAGATTGACCAGGGAACAATAGGGATCGCCGCTGCCGGCCATCAGCGTCGCCAGAGCCCCCTGCCGGGACCGCCTCAGCAGCGATTTGGCGAGCTTTGCGGGGTCGAAATCGGGGGTCGGTTGCATCGGCTTTCTCGGCTCAGGTGGTTGCAAGGAGGGTCTTTTTTCGGGTAAACGGGGGCCCGGTTATGGGTCGAGATGCGGCGAATCTGCCGTGTTTCGTGGAACTTGGTCACACTTCAGCCCAGCTTGCATTGCTCGGTGACAAGGTTCGAACGCCACTTCGGCACCCATGTATGCGGCGCATCACTGATTGCTCGCCGTTTCAAGCCACGACCCAAACGGAAAGCAGAAAGCAGAGAGGCTCATGCCCACAATCGCTTTGGTCGACGACGACCGCAACATTCTCACATCCGTCTCGATCGCGCTGGAAGCCGAAGGCTACCGTATCATGACCTACACCGACGGCGCTTCCGCGCTCGACGGTTTCCGTACCACCCAGCCCGATCTCGCCATCCTCGACATCAAGATGCCGCGCATGGACGGCATGGAGACGCTGCGCCGTCTCAGGCAAAAGTCCGACCTGCCGGTGATCTTCCTCACCTCCAAGGACGAGGAGATCGACGAGCTGTTCGGCCTCAAGATGGGCGCCGACGACTTCATCCGCAAACCGTTCTCGCAGCGTCTGCTGGTCGAGCGCGTCAAGGCGGTGCTGCGGCGCTCGGCGCCGAAGGATCCGACCGTTGCGCCGAAGGAGAACGACGCCAAGGCGCTCGACCGCGGTCTGCTGCGCATGGACCCCGAGCGCCATACCTGCACCTGGAAGAACGAGCCGGTGACGCTCACCGTGACCGAATTCCTCATCCTGCAAGCGCTCGCGACCCGGCCCGGCGTGGTGAAGAGCCGCAACGCGCTGATGGACGCCGCCTATGACGACCAGGTCTATGTCGACGACCGCACCATCGACAGCCACATCAAGCGGCTGCGCAAGAAGTTCAAGGTGGTCGACAACGAGTTCGAGATGATCGAGACGCTCTACGGCGTCGGCTACCGTTTCAAGGAAGCCTGAGGGCGCCTCCTCCACGGCGATCGAGAGCATCTCCGGTTCTCGTTCCATCGGGACGAGGATCGCTCTAGGATGCGGGGACCTTCGCACGGGCCGTCCTAACGCGGGCGTAAGCATTGCTTGACCGAACGCAGCCTGACCCTAACCAGAGCGCCGGGGATATCGCATCCGACGGCGTTCAGGAGCACGTTGCCGACAACAAGCCGCAGGGCTTCCGGCCGCTGAACTGGTTGAAACGCGCCGGGCAGTTCTTCTTCGCGCTGTCCTTCTCGAGCCTGACCCGCCGCATCGTCTCGCTCAACCTCGCCGGCCTCGTCGCACTGGTGGCGAGCATCCTGTACCTGTCGCAATTCCGTGCCGGCCTGATCGATGCGCGCGCGCAGAGCCTGCTGGTGCAGGCCGAGATCATCGCCGGGGCGATCGCGGCCTCCGCGACGGTGCAGACCAACGCCATTACCATCGACCCCGACAGGCTGCTCGACCTCAAGCCGGGCGAGACCTATGGCGGCTCGGACGAGTATTCGCCGCTGGACTTCCCGATCAATCCGGAGCGCGTCGCGCCGGTGCTGCGCACCTTGATCTCGCCGACCAAGACGCGCGCCCGCATCTACGATCCGAACGGCAGCCTGCTGCTCGACAGCCGCAACCTCGAAAACGTGCTGCGCTTTCCGCTGCCGCCGCCGGCCGAGCAACCCGGCATCATCGAGCGCGGCAAGGTCGCGGTGCGCACCTGGCTGAACCGCGGCGACCTGCCGCTCTATCGCGAGCTCGGGCCCGAGAACGGCAACGGCTATGCCGAAGTGGGCGACGCCCTCCAGGGCCAGAAACGCTCGATGGTGCGGGTCAATGCACGCGGCGAGGTGATCGTCTCGGTCGCCGTCCCCGTGCTGCGCTCGCGTGCGATCCACGGCGCCTTGATGCTGTCGACGCAAGGCGACGACATCGACCAGATGGTCACCGCCGAGCGCCTCGCCATCCTGAAGGTCGGCGGCGTCGCCGCCGCCGTCATGATCATGCTGTCACTGCTGCTGGCGAGCACGATCGCAGGTCCAGTGCGCCGGCTCGCCGACAGCGCCGAACGCGTCCGCCGCCGCATCAAGGCCCGCATCGAGATTCCCGATTTCACCCGCCGCCGCGACGAGATCGGCCACCTCTCCGGCGCGCTGCGCGACATGACCAGCGCGCTCTACAGCCGCATCGAGGCGATCGAGATGTTCGCTGCCGACGTTGCCCATGAATTGAAGAACCCGCTGACCTCGCTGCGCTCGGCGGTCGAGACGCTGCCGCTGGCGCGCAACGAGAACAGCCGCGCCCGCCTGCTCGAGGTGATCGAGCACGACGTCAAGCGGCTCGACCGGCTGATCTCCGACATCTCCGACGCCAGCCGCCTCGATGCCGAGCTGCAGCGCCAGGATGCGATCCCGGTCGATTTGCGCCGGCTGCTGACGACGCTGGTGTCCGTCGCCAACGAAACCAAGCTCGGCCACGACGTCGCGGTCGAAACGCGCTTCGAGGGCCGCAGCCCGACCGACACTTTCGCCGTGAGCGGCCACGATTCCCGGCTCGGACAGGTCGTCTCCAACCTGCTCTCCAACGCGCAATCCTTCTCCGAACGCGGCAGCAAGGTGCGCCTCACCTGCCGCCGCGTCCGCTCCGAGATCGAGATCGTGGTCGACGACGACGGCCCCGGCATTCGCGAGGACGCGCTGGAGCGCATCTTCGAGCGCTTCTACACCGACCGCCCGCATCAGGGCTTTGGCCAGAACTCCGGCCTCGGCCTGTCGATCTCCAAGCAGATCGTCGACGCCCATGGCGGACGGATCTGGGCAGAGAACCGCCCTGGCCCGCCGGACGCCGACGGCACTCCGACAATTGCCGGTGCGCGCTTCGTGGTGAGGCTGCCGGCGCTATGAACGAAGGCGGGCCCAGCGTTCACGCCTCTGCCGTCAAGGTCGGGCCTTACGCCGTGCTGATCCGCGGGCCCTCGGGGTCCGGCAAGTCGCGGCTTGCCTTCGATCTGATCATGGCGGGGCGCTCGGGCATCGTGGAAAGGGCCGTTCTGGTCGGTGACGACCGTGTCCATCTGGCGACACTCGGCCACGAAATTGAGGTCCGCCCCGCGCCTCGCCTGGCGGGCCTGATCGAGATCCGGGGCCTCGGAATCCGCCGCTGCGACTTCGTGGAGCATGCGACTGTCGGTCTCGTGGTCGATCTGGCCGCAGTCGACGCGGAGCGCCTGCCGCCGGCTGAAGCCCTGAAAACCAGCATTTTTGGTGTCGAAATACCGCGAATCCCTGTTGCCCGCGACTATTCGCCCCTTCCCCTGGTTGTTGCGGCCTTGACCACTACCAAGAGTTCATCTTCCGTTATCCCATCAGGCGATTGTTTGAAGGGAAATGGTAACCATATGAACCCCACTATCGCGACCGAATAGACCGGCGCAGCTCCCCTCATCCATCCGT
Organism: Bradyrhizobium sp. NBAIM14; assembly: GCF_020193895.1. Taxonomy (NCBI): domain Bacteria; kingdom Pseudomonadati; phylum Pseudomonadota; class Alphaproteobacteria; order Hyphomicrobiales; family Nitrobacteraceae; genus Bradyrhizobium; species Bradyrhizobium sp. NBAIM14. The sequence goes on from NZ_JADYVQ010000009.1 coordinate 73,693, forward strand.
CTAGATTCAGGGAGATACGCAACATCCCCTCTTGCGCGGGGGCTCTGGATGGTCAAAGTGGCGCGTTCGTGCGGTGCACCAAAAGCGCCCGCGAGGAGTTTTCCGATGATTGGTCTAGTACTTGTGACCCACGGGCGCCTTGCCGACGAATTCAAGGCAGCGCTTGAGCATGTCATGGGCCCACAAAAGCAAATCGAAGCGATCACGATCGGCGCCGAAGATGATTCCGATCTCTGCCGAAGCGACATCATCGAGGCGGTCAACCGCGTCGATTCCGGCGACGGCGTTGCGATCCTCACCGACATGTTCGGCGGCACGCCGTCGAACCTGGCAATATCCTGCATGAGCCGGCCCAAGGTCGAAGTGCTCGCGGGCATCAACCTGCCCATGCTGGTCAAGCTTGCCAAGGTGCGCGAGGAGCGACCGCTGCCCGACGCGATCGCGATGGCGCAGGAAGCTGGCCGCAAATACGTCACCATCGCCAGCCGGGTGCTCGCCGGCAAATGAGCGAGGAGGCGCCACAAGCCGCGACCGGCGTGCCCGCGGGCGCGATCTCCAAGGATCTCCTGATCATCAACAAGCGCGGCCTGCACGCCCGCGCCTCGGCGAAATTCGTCCAGGCGGTCGAGCGCTTCGATGCGCAGGTGTGGGTGACGCGCGGCGGCGAGACCGTCGGCGGCACCTCGATCATGGGCCTGATGATGCTCGCCGCGGGTCCCGGCACGACGATCACGGTGGCGGCGGCAGGGACCGACGCCGAAGCCGCGCTCGCGGCGATCACGGAGCTCGTTGAAAGCAAGTTCAACGAGGAAGGGGTTTAGGCGCTTCGTCAATGAAGCTGCCGTAGGGTGGGCAAAGCGAAGCGTGCCCACCAAGTCTGTCGGCGCTTCGCGCCTTTGCCCACCCTACGGCAGCTCAGCTATTTCCCCGGCGCCGCGAAGTAGATGTTCCAGCTCATCGACGGGCCGGCCTTGCCGCCCGTGAAGCGGCGCGTGGTCATCACGATGCGCTCGGCATTGGGCGCGACGTCCGACACCCATTTCTCGAACGCAGGCAAGCGGCCGTCGGTCGGATCGAACACGCCGATGAAGCCGTACTTCCTGGCGTCGTCGCGCGAGGTCAGTCCGGAATCCCAGGCCTCCAACGGCAGCAGCGCGGACGGATGATCCGGGCTGTAGAACACCAGCGGCTGGATCTGCTCCATCGTGCCGGCAACAACGGCCCAGCGCGAGCCGAAGCGGGTGTGCCAGGCCTGGGTCAGTTCGCGCGCGAGCTCCGAGCGCGCGCCATAGATCTGGGCATTGCCGGCATTGGCCGCCATCTCGCGCGCGGCGATCCAGGGCGAAGCGGCGAGCGTCGCGGCGCTGAGCACGAGCCAGATCGCGGCGATGTTGAACAGCGCGGCGCTCTGCACGCGCAGCGTCGGGATCGCGACCAGTGCGAGCGGCACCAGGAAGAACAGCGAGATGCCCCAATCCGTCTTCATGTAGATGCTGAAGGCGAGCGCGCCGAGCGGCGGGCCGACTGCGACGATGACCTGGACGATCCAGACATTCAGCGCCTGCGAGACATTGACCCCTGCATTGGCGCCACGCGCCCAGGCGCGCGTGACGATGCGCAACGGCGCAGCCAGCAGCAATCTGCCCCATGGCGGCACCAGCGCCATGGCCAGCGCCGCGAGCGCCACCGGCAATGCCAGCAGCGCGAAGTTGTGCAGCACATAGCCCGCGACGAGCTGATGCACCTGGGCCTTGTCCTGAAGGCTGTAGGTGTCGCCGGCATAGGTCAGCGGCACGAAATGCGCATCCGCCAGCCAGACGAGGTGCGGGATCATCGCCGCGACCATCGTGGCAATCGCGACCCACGGCGCGGGCGACGACAGGAAGCGCAACCGGTCGGGATGGATCAGCGCGGCGAGGCCGATCGCGCCGATCATGGTCAGCACCCAATATTTGGTCATCAGCGCCAGCGCGCCGGCAAGCCCGAGCAGGATTCCGGATTGCCAGCTCCGCTTCTCGAAGGCGTTGAGATAAGCCAGCACCAGGAGCGGCAGCGTGACGAGCTGCAAGAGGTCCGGGTTGTACTTGAAGCCCTTGAAATTGAAGATCGGGTAGAGCGCGATCATCACCACGACCAGGAACGCGCGGCGCGCATCCACCACGCGCAAGGCGATCAGCCAGCAGATCACCATGCCGACGCTCACCGTCGTCATCGCCAGCGCATAGGTCGCCCAGTCCGCCGCCGGGAGCGCCTTGAACCAGAGGCCGGCCACCCAGCCCGACAACGGCGGGTGCTTGCCATAGCCCCAGAGGAATTTCTGGCCCCAGCCCCAGGCTTCTGCGACGTCCATATGAACGTCCTGCGCCGCCTTAAGATTGATCAGGATGAAGGTCCAGAGCACTGCATGCAGGATGGCAAATTGGATCACCAGCCACAGGCGCGCCTCGGGGCGGACCGCACAGGCAACCAGGAAGGCCCGGAAGCGGTTGTAACTCAAGCGGGCCTTTGCCCGCGCTCCGGCAGTGGGAAGAGAGGTCGTGGACATGGCCGTGCGTAGCGCGTTTTGGCCCGTCATGGAATCAGCTTGGCGTGAACAAAGGCCCTGAAAATACAGCAATATGGTTGCCGCACGGGGATGTGAGTGGTATCCCGCGCCCATGACGACCGTCCCTATTTCCAACATCCGCAATTTCTCCATCGTCGCCCATATCGACCATGGCAAATCGACGCTGGCCGACCGCCTGATCCAGATGACCGGCGGCCTCTCCGACCGCGAGATGGCGGGCAAGGAACAGGTGCTCGATTCCATGGACATCGAGCGCGAGCGCGGCATCACGATCAAGGCGCAGACGGTGCGCCTCGCCTACCGCGCCAAGGACGGCAAGGACTACATCTTCAACCTGATGGACACGCCCGGCCATGTCGACTTCGCCTACGAGGTCTCGCGGTCGCTGGCGGCGTGCGAGGGTTCCCTGCTCGTGGTCGACGCCAGCCAGGGCGTCGAGGCGCAGACGCTCGCCAACGTCTACCAGGCGCTCGACAACAATCACGAGATTGTCCCGGTCCTGAACAAGGTCGACCTGCCCGCGGCGGAGCCCGAGAAGGTCAAGCAGCAGATCGAGGACGTCATCGGCATCGACGCCTCGGATGCGGTGATGATCTCGGCCAAGACCGGCCTCGGCATTCCTGATGTGCTGGAAGCCATCGTCACCCGCCTGCCGCCGCCGAAGGGCGACCGCGACGCGACCTTGAAGGCGCTCTTGGTCGACAGCTGGTACGACGTCTATCTCGGCGTCGTCGTGCTGGTGCGCATCGTCGATGGCACGATGAAGAAGGGCCAGCGCGTGCGCATGATGGGCACGGGCGCGGCCTATGACGTCGAGCGCGTCGGCTTCTTCACGCCGAAGATGCAGCAGGTCGAGGAGCTCGGTCCCGGCGAGATCGGCTTCATCACCGCCGCGATCAAGGAAGTCGCCGACACCCGCGTCGGCGACACCATCACCGACGACAGGAAGCCGGTCGCCGAGATGCTGCCGGGCTTCAAGCCGGCGATCCCGGTAGTGTTCTGCGGCCTTTTCCCGGTCGACGCCGACGACTTCGAGACGCTGCGCGCCGCGATGGGCAAGCTGCGCCTCAACGACGCCAGCTTCTCCTTCGAGATGGAGACGTCGGCTGCGCTCGGCTTCGGCTTCCGCTGCGGCTTCCTCGGGCTGCTCCACCTCGAGATCATCCAGGAGCGCCTGTCCCGCGAGTTCGACCTCAACCTGATCGCGACCGCGCCGAGCGTGATCTACAAGATGAAGCTCACCGACGGCCAGGAGATCGAGATCCACAATCCCGTCGACATGCCCGACGTGGTCAAGATCGCCGAGATCGACGAGCCCTGGATCGAGGCGACGATCCTCACGCCCGACGAATATCTCGGCAGCGTCCTGAAGCTGTGCCAGGACCGCCGCGGCGCGCAGAAGGAGCTCACTTACGTCGGCTCCCGCGCCATGGTGAAGTACGACCTGCCGCTCAACGAGGTCGTGTTCGACTTCTACGACCGCCTCAAATCGGTCTCCAAGGGCTACGCCTCGTTCGACTATCATCTCACCGACTACAAGCCGGCCGATCTCGTCAAGATGCAGATCCTGGTCAATGCCGAGCCGGTCGATGCGCTCTCGATGCTGGTCCACCGCACCCGCGCGGAAGGGCGCGGCCGCGCCATGGTCGAGAAGATGAAGGAGCTGATCCCGCCGCACATGTTCCAGATCCCGATCCAGGCGGCGATCGGCGGCAAGGTGATCGCGCGCGAGACGGTGCGCGCGCTGCGCAAGGACGTCACCGCGAAATGCTACGGCGGCGACATCACGCGTAAACGAAAACTTCTGGAGAAGCAGAAGGAGGGCAAGAAGAAGATGCGGCAGTTCGGCAAGGTCGACATCCCGCAGGAAGCTTTTATTGCCGCGCTGAAGGTCGACAGCTGAGGCGAGGCTCAGGACGGGCCAGCCGGGTCGCCGTGGCCGGCAAACAGGCGCTCTCCCGACGGCAAACAAAAAAGTGCGAAAACAACCCCATGCACAGTAGCCGCCCTCTTGGCGGCATTGTGCTTTTTCGATTTTACGAAGTCGGTTTGACCCGTCGGGCAAAACAGGGGTATGGTGGCATCATCGAACGCTTGCCTCTCAGCCGTGTATCTATTCCTCGCCCCTCTTCGCGATCCTGATGCCCTCGATGATCCGGTCGCTCGGGTGCAACACGACGCGATCACCTGCAGCTAGTCCGGAGAGAACTTCGGCCACGCGGTTATTCCGGTGGCCGATGCGGACCGGGACAGTTCTTGCACGGCCGTTCTCGTCGGCGAAAACCGCCCATTGGTCGCCTTTTCGGAACAAAGCGCTCACCGGCACGGTCAGCGACTCGGTCGCGCTCCATGTCGTCACGTGAACGATAACACGATAGTCGTGCCCGAGCGTGCCCCACTTCTCGGGCGGGTCGGTGAAATCGATGGTCACGCGGACCCGCTGCTCCTCGGTGCCGAGTGCGGAGACTTTCAGGAAACCGGCCGGGTCGACCCGGACCACCTTTCCCGCGATGGGCTGACCGCCCCAGCCATCGATCCGGACCGGCGCGCCGACCTTGATCTGGACCGCGTCAGTCGAGAGCAGGTCGGCCACGACCTCGAGATCGAACGGGTCGCCGATATCAACCAGCGGCGTCCCGGGCAGAACCGTCGTCTCGCTGTCCTGGATGATCTTCAATACCCGTCCGCTTGTCGGCGCCAGCACACGGATGCAGCAGGTCGGCTCCGCGGGAGGGATAGCGCTTGCCGGGTCCATCAGCCGGGCCGCCAGGCTGGTCCGCACTGCGCGGCGCATCTCGACCTGGGCCTTGGCACCTCTCAGGGCGGCCTCGTTGGTGGCGACCTCGAATTTCGCCTTGTCGTAGGCCTGGGCCGAGGTGGATTGCGTCCGCAACAGCGTCTGCACCCGCTGGAACTCGGTCCGCGAAAAATCCAGCGCGGCTTCGATCCGCTGCACTTCAGCTTCCTGCTGCTGGATCGCGGCGTCTGCGGCCAGGACCTCCGCCTGCAGCTGATCGCGCGATCGCGCATCGATGAAGCCGGGCAGCGTCGGTTGCATCAGGGCGACGGTCTGGTTAGCGACGACGTCGTCGCCGACATGGAGCGAAGGCCCCTGCTCGCCGAGCGGATGCGAGATTCTCAAGACCTTGCCCGCGATCGGCGCCGACACCGTGTAGACGTGGCGCACGCGGGTCTTGCCGTCGTCGTCCGCCGTGACCTCGATCGGCCCCTTCGCGACGGTCGCGAGATCGACCAGAACCGGTCGGGGCCAGGCGAACCAAGCGAGCCCTGCGAGGATCGCAGCAGCGAGCGCGGCGCCGATGATGCGTTTGGTCCAGTTGGCGGGCATGGCTAATCTCGCGTCTTGAGGACCGCAACAAGGTCCAATCTGTCGATGCGTTCTCGGATCACAGCGGCGGAAACGATGGCGGCCAGCACCACGACGGACGTGGCGATCACGTAAGTCGAGTGCTCGACGACGAGGCGGACGCGCATCAACTCGCCGGCAAGGTTCGTTTTCATTACCCAGGCGAGGCCGTAGCCCATCAGCCAACCGGGCGGTTGGGCGATCAGGGTGAGGATGGCGAGCTCAAGCAGCAGGATGCGCAGCACCTCGCCGCGCGTGAAGCCGAGCACGCGCAGGCTGGCCAGTTCGCGCGCCCGTTCGGACAGCGAAATGCGCGCATTGTTGTAGACGACGCCGAACGCGATCACGCCGGCAAGGCCCGTGTAGATACTCGCCATCGTGGTGACGAGCAGCGCGACGGTCTTGCGGAAGTTCGCCAGCGAAACGCGCTGCAGCGCCACGCCGCCGACCGTCGGTATGGACTTCACCGCCGTGTAGAAGTCCTCCGTCCGGTTCTCGTCGAGGCTGAGATTGACGCTAGTGACGACGGGCGCCTCGCGCATCAGCTTGTGCAACGCCTCGATCTCCATCATGCCCCTAATCCCGAAGTAGTCCTCGACGGTCGCGACGACCGGCACCGTCACGGATCGCCTGGCGCCCTCCAACAGATCGACCTCGACGCTATCGCCTGGTCCGACGCCGAGGATATGCGCGAGCATGCCGGAGATGGCGAGGCCCGTCTCCGGCAGGATGACCGGCCGAAGCTCGACGTCGATGATGCGCCTGAGGTGGGCAGCAGCCGGTCGGCCGCTGATGACGATGCGCCGTTCGACGTTGCCGTGGCGGATCCGGACCGGCACCTCGCGGAACGGCTCGGCGGCGAGAACGCCCGGAAGCCGGCTCACCTGCTCCACGACATTTGCGATCCGCTTCTCGGCAAAGCCGATGGTTGCGTCCTGCCGGTCGGCGAGGAAGTAGGTCACATCGGTCAGATGCTCCATGCTGTCCCGCGTGAACAGCGAGACGACTAGGATCGCGGTGGCCAGCGCCATGCCGAGCGCCGTGAAGAAGGCCCGTACCGGATGCCGGGCGATGTTGCGGATCATCATCAGCGTCGGCTGCGACACGATCCGGTCGAGCTGGATGCGCGCCGAAAGCAGCCGGCGATAGACCGGCGGGGCCGGCGCCTGCATGGCGACGGCCGGGGGCAGCTTCACCACCTCGCGCAACGCACGGAATGCGCCGATCGCCGCAGCCGCCGCGCTAAGCGCACCTGCCGTGAGATAAACGTCCGGTGCCTTCGCGAACACCAGGAACGGAAAGTGGAAGAAGTCGCCGAACAGCGCGGTGACGTGCAAACCGAGCCAGGTGCCCACGATGCCGCCCAACACGATGCCGACCACGACGATGAAGGCAACGAACTTGAAATAGTGCAGCACGATGCTGCCGTCTGAATAACCCAGCGCCTTCAGCAGGCCGATCTGCTCGCGCTCGAGCGCGACCAGCCGGGTCAAGGTGAGATTGACGAGGAAGGCCGCGACCAGCAGGAAGATCGGCGGCAACGTGCGGCTCATGTTGTTGAGCATGTCGAGTTCATGATCGAGCCAGGCGTGCGAGGTCTGGTCCTTGCGGCCATGCGCCGCCTGCCCGCCATAAGGATCGAGCAGGGCGTCCAGTCGCCGGACCACATCGCGCTCGGAGGCGCCGGGCTGCAGCTTGACCGCGACCGCCGAGAAGGCGCCGTCGAGATCGTAGGCAGCGCTAAGCACCTTCTCCGACATCCAGACGATGGCATAGCGGCGATCGTCCGGCATCAGGTCGCCCGGTCCGACCGTGTAAACGAACTCGGGCGACAGCGCGATGCCGACGATGACGAGCTCGCGCTTCCTGCCGTTGAGGATGGCGGAGAACCGCGCCCCCTCGGCGAAACCGTGCGCCCGAGCGAACGGCTCGTTGACGACGACCTCTTCGGTCCGTCCCGGCGCCGGGAACCGCCCGGAGCGCATGTAGAGCCGGTTGAGATGCTGCTCACCCGTGTCGGCCAGCGAAACGAACTGCGCGCTGGCCGGCGCGGAGAAACCGGGAATGTCGAGTAGCGCCGGCTTGGCGATACGGGTGTCGATGGCGGCGACTCCTGGGATCTCGCCGATCCTGTCGGTGAGCGCCTTCGGTGCCCGCTTCGCCTGCGCGAACACATCGGCAAAGCCGTAACGCTCGTAATAAGCGATCCGGGTCTCCTCCAGCGATCGGTGCGAGCCCACCGCGAGCACCAGCGTCGCAACCCCGCCGCCGACGACCAGCGCGACCGCGAGCACCTGCGCCCAGAGCCGTCTGACGTCACGAAGCAGCTTGATGTCTAGCACCTTCATGTCGTCACCAGGTGAGCTCGGCGGCCTCCCGCCGGGCCTCGTTGGTCCGGATGCGGGAGATGCGACCGTCGGCGAAGAACAGCACTCGGTCGGCGACCTCCTGGATGCTGGCGTTGTGGGTGATGATGACTGTAGTGGTCCCGAGCTGCCGGTTGACGCCAAGCAGCGCCTCGATGACGCGGATGCCGGTCTTCGAATCCAACGCCCCGGTCGGCTCGTCGCAGAGCAGCACCGCCGGCCGCTTCGCGATCGCGCGGGCGATGGCGACGCGCTGCTGCTCGCCGCCGGAGAGCTGGGCGGGAAAGTGATGCATCCTCGCTTCGAGTCCGACCAGCGCGAGGGCGTCGGCCGGCCGCATCGGATTCTTGGCGACTTCGGTGACCAGCGCGACGTTTTCGTAGGCCGTGAGGCTGGGCACCAGATTGTAGAACTGGAAGACGAAGCCGACGTGATCGCGGCGGTACTTCGTGAGTTCGCGGTCCTCCAGGTCCGTTAGGTCCAGATCGCGGAAGAACAGCCGGCCGCTGGTCGGACGGTCGAGGCCGCCCATGATGTTGAGCAACGTCGTCTTGCCGCTGCCGGAGGGGCCGAGCAGCACGACCACTTCCTTCTCGGGAATGTCGAGGTCGACCTCGTTGAGGGCATGCACCATCACCTCGCCGGAGACATAGATCTTAGTCAGCGCCTTTGCGGTGAAGACGGGAACGCTCATTGACGTCCTTTAAAGCTAGCGCCGTTTGCAGGCATCTCCTCGCGAAGGTCAGCCGTGACGATAGCCGCCAGAAGAGCTATGACCGGATCGCCGGTTGAGATGGGGAATGAAGGCCGGCACCTGCGCGGCATACCGGGCATAGGCCTCGCCGAACTCGCTCCGGGCCTCACGCTCCTCGTCCCTGGCGAGCTTCACGTACATGACGGTCAACACCGGAAACATCGCCAAGGTCAGAATCGTCGGCCATTGCAACAGGAAGCCGAACATCACCAGCACGAAGCCGACATATTGCGGATGCCGGACGTAGCTGTAAGGACCGGTGGTGGCGAGGCTCCGGGTCTGCTGCGCCTCGTACAGCGTCCTCCAGGCGAGGGAGATCAGGATGAACCCGGCGCCGATGAAGATGAAGCTGACGACATGGAACGGCCCCGTGTGGGGATTGGTCTTCCAGCCGAACATCATCTCGAGCAGATGACCGGCGTCGTGCGAGAACCAGTCGACGTTCGGGTAGCGCGACTGCAGCCAACCCGACAGGAAATAGATGGTGAGCGGAAAACCGTACATCTCCGCGAACAGCGCCACCAGGAACGCGCTGAAGGCGCCGAAGGAGCGCCAGTCGCGCGAGGTCTGCGGCTTGAAGAAGCTGTAGGAAAACAGGATGAACACCGCCGAGTTGACGGTGACGAGGCTCCAGAGGCCGTAAGCAGGCGGAATGTCGTGCATCACGCGCTCCTCGAATCGTTTGGCCGGCCGCCACCGTGACGGTGACCATGGTCGCCATGCATGAAGAAATGCATCAGCGGACAGGCAAGGAGCGGCAGCCAGACCAGGAGCCCCAGCACGTGAGCCCTGTGCTCGCTGAACAGCAGCACGCCGGCGATGGCCAGGAATCCGATCAGGACCAGGCCAGCCTTGGCTCTCATGGACATGCCCGCGGCATGCCGCTGTCGATAAGCGGAATGATCCTGCACCGGCATGGGCGCGCTCCTCTCGATCCCCGCAGCATAGTAGCACCGCCACCATCGCTTTTGACGCAGATCAAAGGCTCGCGGGAGCTGAGCGCGCGAGACAATTAGCAACCGATCGTACCTTGAGATTCGTCAAGACCGACGTTGCGCCGATGCGTATCGTGGACCTTCGCAACCTGGAGGACCGAACATGATCACCAAGACGCTTCTCGCCACAATCGGCATTGTTTCCCTGCTGGCCGTACCCGCCACGGCTCAATCCACCGACAAGGAAAAGAACGGCCATCACTACAGCGGCGGACCCAAGACAGAAGTTCCGCACCACATGGGCAAGAAAGAAAAGACCGGCACCTCTGCCAACGCTCAATCAGGCGGTCATCACTACACGGGCGGCCCCGGCACGTCGTCGCCTCATCACATGGGCAACAAGAAATAGTTCGACCTTAGCGGCACGCGAAGGCAAGAAGAAGATGCGGCAATTCGGCAAGGTCGACATGCCGCAGGAAGCTTCATGGCCGCGCTGAAGCATGGCACCTGCATCGCAGCGTGTGCGATGCAGGCATCCACGTTCGCTGCTAATCGATCACGATTTCCCCTTTGCCTCGACGTATCGCGCAAAATTGTCGAGGATCGCCTGCCAGCCGCCCTGCTGCTGCTCGACCGAGTGCGTGGTTTCGGCGTCGAAGACGACACGCACGACAACGCCGTTCGGGCCGGGCACGAACTCGACTTCGGCCTTTCGATCGCCGAACGCATATTCGATCCGCTTGTGCTCGACGATCTTGGTGTAGGTGCCGGCGAAGTCGAAGCCCATGCTGCCGTCCTTGGCCTCCATCCGCGACGAGAAGACGCCGCCTTCCCGCAGGTCGACCGTCGCCTTGGTCGTATGCCAGTCGTCGGACGCGGCATTCCACTTCACGATGTCGGCTGGCGTCGTATAGGCACGCCAGACCTGATCGATCGGGGCGGCGACGCTGGTTTCGACGGTGATCCTCATGGGCATTGCTCCAGTTGCGACTTTGACGCTCGAATTGACGGAATTCTCGCCACGTGTGCCGGGTCCATTTCCAGCACGTCCGGGACGTGTCGACCCGAGGACGATCGAGACCGGCCCATGCCGACATGGTCCGGCGTCAATGTGCCAAAAAAGTTGGAGAAGTTGTGGTGTGGGCAAGCGAAGTGTGCCTGCGCGCACGCCTCGTCCTTCGAGACGGCGCTGACGCGTCTCCTCAGGATGAGGCTCATTGGGCGTCGGTGCCTGTTGAAACTGCTGCCGCGGACTCCGCCCTCATCCTGTGAGGAGACTGCTCAAGCGGGCGTCTCGAAGGATGGCCGCAGGGAAAAACTCTCTAATGCGATAGCCCTGCCCGCCAGCTTCGCTCTTCGGGCTGCGGCGGACAGATCGCACTACCGTCCCGCGCTGGTCTTCAGATCGGCCTGGTCTTCCCTCGAATGGCCATCGACCGTTTCAGGACCTGCTGGGCATCGGCATAGCGGCCTTGATACTTGTAGAGACCGGCGAGGTTTTCCAGAACGCCGGCGAGATCCGGATGGTCAGGGCCGAGGGTTTTCTCGAAAGTGGCCGCCGACCGCTTGAACAGCCGCTCGGCCTCCGCGTTACGGCCCTGACGCCCATAGAGCGCAGCCAGATTGTTCTGTGCCTGCGCGATGTCGGGATGATCCGGGCCGAACGCCTTCTCGGTCACCGCCATCGACCGCTTCAGCAGGCGCTCGGCATCGGCATAGCGATGGCGATTGATATAGGCGTCGGCCAGATTGTTCATCAGCACCGTCGCTTCGGGGTCGTTGGGACCGAGCGCCTTCTGCAGCACGGCGAGGCCTCGCTTGAACAGCGGTATGGCCTCATCGTATCGGCCTTGATGGCTGTAGACGGCGCCCAGATTGCTCAACGCCATCACGATCGATGGATCACCGCTTTTCTCGTGAATGGCGATCGACCGCTTGAGCACCGGCTCCGCTTCGGCGTAACGCTCTTCCGCACGGTAGAGGTCGCCGAGATTGTTCAGCACCATCGCGACTTCGGAGTGATTCGGGCCGAGCGTCTTCTCGTCAATGGCCAGCGCGCGCTTGTACAGCGGTTCGGCAACGGCGTATTGGCCGAGATTATAATGGATCGTGCCGAGGTCGTTCAGCGGCATCGCGACGTGCGCATCATCGGGGCCGAACTCCTTCTCGCGAAGGGCCAGCGACTTCTGGGCCATAGGCAGTGCTTCCATGTACTTCCCGGCCCGATAAAGCTGCTTCATCTGCCGGGCCAGCGTGCCCGCCTCGTCCTCTTCGGCATGGGACGGCACGCCGAACGACAGACTCAAGGCAAGCGCAGCAACTGCAACGCAGATCGATGCTGTCAAGGTCCTCATCGCGCCTTCCCTCGTCGCGGCTATTGGGACTTACGCGCCATTGGTGCTCCCGGAAGCCGGACAGGTTCAATGCAACCGCGGCTTTCCGACGCGACCGACCGCGCCTGCGTGGCTATATGCCATTGGCAGGCATCAGCAATTGATCATTGCCCGAGCTGCTGCAGCACAGCAGACCATAACGCAAGCGGCTCCCGGAGCGCGCCAGGCTCGGACGGCTTCTGACGAACGGCCGTGTGCACCATGACGAGCTTGGACGCGGGATCAACCAGGATGAGCTGACCGCGAATGCCGATGAGGGCAAATCGGCGCTGCTCGCCGGGGAGGAGCCACACCTGATAGCCGTAGCCGAAATAGCGCGTGGCCACGCGCGGAGCGAGATGACCGTCCTCTGGCCTGACGGTCGTGGCATCCAGCAGCCACTGCCGGGGGATCAGCTGCCGGCCTTCCCAGGCGCCGTCATGGGCGAGCAACCGGGCCAGGCGCGCATAATCGCGCAAGGTTGCGTTGAAGCAGCAATAGGCGATCTCCTGCCCGGTGCCGTCGATCACCCAGGAGGCGTCCGCCTCGGTGCCGATGGGGTCCCAGATCCGGTCGTGGAGATAGTCAGCGACCGGCGTGCCCGTGGCGGCGCGCAGGACCAAGCCGAGTATCTCCGTTTCAACGCTGGCATAGTGGAATTTGGTGCCTGGCGGCGCGGTCCGCGTGTTGAACTGCGCGACGATGGCGGCGGGATCTTTCGGCGGGCCGGCGAACAAGGCCCGCCCAAGCCGGGCGATGTCGTCGTTCCCGTCATAGACTTCCGAGAATTCGACGCCTGACGACATGTTCAACAAGGCGCGGATGGACGTGTCGCCATATTCCGTGCCTGCAAGGCCGCCGACATAGGTCGAGACAAGGTCGTCGATCGACTTGATCCGTCCCTCCGAGACCGCGATCCCGACCAGCGTGGCCACCAGCGTCTTCGCCATGGACTGCGAGACAAAGCGGTGATGGTCGGTCCGCGCATATTGGTAGTGCTCGTACAGGATGGTGTCGTCCCTGGCGATCAGCAGTCCCGTCACCGGGTTGCGCTTGAGGTAGTCGGCGATGCCGAGCTTTTCGGTGCCAAAACTGTAGGTGACCTGTGGCTCCGGCGCGCGCTTGAATTGCCAGGGCGTCGTCGCGCGAGCGACCCGGCGCGAGGGATAGATCTCGCCGAAATGGCTGTAGCTGCCGACGAGCTTGTCGAGCGGGGGAGCGGCTCCGCGCGTGCCGACCGGATAGCCCTCAGCCGCACCGTAGAGCTCGGCATCGGGACCGCTCTCCGAAAAGACCGGTCCCGGCGCGGCGGGCACGCTTCGGACGTCCTGCGCGCATGCGAGCGGCGCCGAGAGCGCAGAGGCAAAAATGACGGGCAGGAAAAGCCGGCGGCACCCACGCGGCCTAAACGACGCTCCCCAGTTCATTGCACTTGCCTCCCCGCACGTTGGTGGGTGTGCGCTTCACGAGAACAACGTCGCAGGCTGGTGACGCGCGGCATGCTATCATTGCGGGCGGGCCGTGTCAGCCTGCGGTGGCAACCCGCCTTGCTCTCGCCCCGCGGATCAGTCACCATCCCTGCCGCGCACCATCAACAAGAGCAAAAGCGCCAAGGAAACGCATGAGCAAGCCGTCACGTTTCGACTATGGCTGGGTCGTTGTCGCCGCGGGCGCGCTGATGACCTGCATCGGGTTCGGCACGATGCTGTCGCTGGCGGTGTTCCTGCAGCCGATCTCGGAGGCGATGGGCTGGTCGCGCGCCGGGGTGTCGGCTGCCGCGACGCTGGATTTCCTCTTTATGGGATTCGCCGCATTCCTATGGGGCACGCTGTCGGACCGGTTCGGCACCCGCATCGTGGTGCTCTCGGGAAGCGTTCTGCTGGGACTAGGTCTCGTCACAGCGAGCCAGGCAGCAAGCCTGTGGCAATTCCAGCTTTGCTTCGGCGTGCTGATCGGGATCGCCGTGGGCAGCTTCTACGCACCGATGATGGCGCTCGCGAGCGCCTGGATCGAAAAGAACCGCAGCCTCGCCGTGGCGCTGGTCTCGGCCGGCATGGGCGTGTCGCCGGTGACGGTCGCGCCGGCCGCGAGCTGGCTGATCACGGCCTATGATTGGCGCACCGCGATGCTGACGATCGGCATCGCTTCGTGGGCGCTGTTGATCCCCGCCTGCTTCCTGGTACGTCCGGCGCCGCCAGCCGCTGGCTCCGCAACGACGGACGCGGCGCCAGAGGTCGAGATGGGCGCGGCGCAGGCGCTGCGCACGCCGCAATTCATCGCGCTCGCAGCGGCGCATTTCGCCTGCTGCGCGGCGCATTCCGGCCCGATCTTCCACATGGTGTCCTATGCGATGGTCTGCGGCATCGCTCCGCTCACGGCAGTGACGGTCTATAGCGTCGCCGGCGTCTCAGGCCTCGGCGGACGCCTGCTGCTGGGCGCGCTGGCCGATCGCATCGGGGCGAAACCGGTCCTTGTCGGCGGGCTGTTCGTGCAGGCGATGTGCATCGCGACCTATCTGGCCGTGGCGCAGCTCGGCGAGTTCTACGCGCTCTCGGTCGTGTTCGGCCTCGCCTATGGTGGGGTGATGCCGCTCTATGCGGTGCTGGTCCGCGAGTTCTTCGGCGCGCGCATTATGGGCACGGTGTTCGGTGCCGTGTCGGCCTTCGCCAGCCTCGGCATGGCGCTCGGGCCCTGGGCCGGCGGGATCGTGTTCGACACGTTCCAGCAATACACCTGGCTGCACGCTGGCTCCTTCGCGATCGGGCTTGCGGCGGTCGCGGTGGCGCTGAGTTTTCCGACGCGGCGCAGGCCATCGCTCGATCTTAGCCGCGCGACGGCGTGACACCGGACAGTGGCGAATACCGGATCTGACTTTGCATAAATGTAAGTTTGATGGATTTCGCCTCCCTCGGTCATCCTACTTCCTGCCTTCTGGCACCGATTATCTTCGTGTACCATTGCCCTTGTGATCAGATCGTTCTGGCATCGCGAGAGGCCAAATGAGGCGGCGGACGTTTCTGAGCTTCTTGGGAATGACGGCGATATCGGCGCGCGAAGCCTTGGCCCAAAAGCGCGTTCCGGTCGTGGGATTCGTCGGATTTGCCACGCCGGAAATCGACAATGCGGTGCTCGTTCCGTTCCGGAAGGCGCTGGCCGAGCTGGGTTACGTGGAGGGCCGCACCATCGTCATCGAGGCCCACTCGACGGCCGGCGATGTGTCGCGGGGCCTTGCATTGATCGACGACCTCGTGGCCAGACAGGTGGACGTGCTGCTTTCGCCCGGCCCGGCCGCAGCACGCGCGATCATCAGGAAAACCAATATTCCCGTCGTCGCCGTGGCGCTGCCTGCGGTGCAAAGCGACCCTGAATTGTTTCAGAGCCTCGCGCGGCCGGGCGGCAGTCTCACCGGCTTCGCCGCGTTCGGCGAGGAGATGTCGGCCAAGCGCATCGAGATGATCCGGGAGATCCTGCCCTCGCTGAAGCGGATCGGCGTCTTGAACAATGCGACGGACCCGACCTTCAGCGCCTGGGGCGCGCAAACCATCGAGGAAGCACGACGCGCCGGGCTGGAACCGGTGCGCCTCGGACTGACGAGCGCGTCGCCGGCGGCGGTTGCCGAGCAATTCAACGTGCTCGCGGGCGCCGGCGGCAACGCCGTGATTGTCATTCGCGACTACATGACCGCCGCGATGCAGGACGCAATTTGCCGTATCGGCATCGACATGAAGATCGCCGTCATCGGCCAGCAGAAGGAGTTCGCGCATGCCGGCGCTCTGATCAGCTATGGCGCCGACATCAGCGACCTGTTTCGTCGCGCCGCGGGCTATGTTGATCTGATCCTGAAGGGACAAAAGCCGGCAAATATGCCAATCCAGCTGCCAACCAAATTCGAACTGGCCGTCAATCTCAAGACCGCGCGGGCGCTTGGCGTGACGATCCCGCCCACCATCCTCGTGCTGACGGACGACGTGATCGAGTGACGGGTCGTTGAAAATCCGCCGATTGCCGCGCCGTGAGGCGGGCTCAAATCCAGTCATTCGCGAAGCTTCGGCGGAGCAGTTCATGGAATGCAGCATCCGGCCCGCGCTCGACGATGACGCCGCGGCCATCAGGTCATCTTGCGTGCGCTGCGCGAAACGAATGCGAAGGACTATACGGCGGAGATCATCGCGCGGATCGAGCCCAGCTTCGGCCCGGATGCCGTGCGCCGGCTGATCGGGCAGCGTACCGTTTTCGTCGCCACGATCGGCGGCCGCCTGGTCGGAACGGCAAGCCTCGACGGAAGCGTCGTCCGCACAGTCTTCGTTGCTCCGGACGTTCAGGCCCGCGGGATCGGCAAGCTGCTGATGGCCGAGATCGAGCGCACAGCGCGCGAGCGGAACATTTCGTCCTTGACGGTCCCTTCATCGGTCACTGCAGAGACCTTCTATGCGCGACTGGGGTTCAATGCCGTGCGCGACAGCTATTATGGGGACGAACGCACGATCATCATGGAGCGGGTGCTCATCGAGCGGACCTAGACCTGGTCCACACCATGGCAATCGCCGCGGAGAGCCCGACGCGTGGTGGTAGTTCGAGCTCTTGCGGAACCCATCGCCGACGGACGGGCGCGAGTATCTCGCCGTTCTTGCCAGTTTTGATTAGTAAGCACGAAGCCTGATGGTCCGGTCTCGATCTACCGATACGAGCTGAATTGCGCCAGTTGTGTTCGATGCGCGATTTGTAGCCGGAACGAAAGTCGAGTCGCGCTTCGAAAAGTGGAAATTAGTTTTGCGACATAATCGTAATGACTCCGACG
Source organism: Bradyrhizobium sp. NBAIM14 (assembly GCF_020193895.1). NCBI lineage: Bacteria > Pseudomonadati > Pseudomonadota > Alphaproteobacteria > Hyphomicrobiales > Nitrobacteraceae > Bradyrhizobium > Bradyrhizobium sp. NBAIM14. The sequence continues at coordinate 90,851 of NZ_JADYVQ010000009.1, forward strand.
CAAAAAAAGAAAATAGGGTGCAATCAACAAGAATATAATGGGAGGAGCAGATGGATACTGCGGGTCGCCTGCGCGCGATGGCATTATTGTGCCGTCAGACAGCCGCGCGTCATCCGGATCGAGGTTGGAAACTACTCGCGGAAGCTGAATATTGGGAGCACTTGGCCAATGATGCGCCGCTCGAGCATGTCGACCATTGCTCGGTTCGCTCACCGCTTCACCGTGAGCACGCTATGATACAATCGGCCACGGCCGACGCGAGGTGAGAGCGAAACAGAATAATTTGTTAGCTTCTGTGTGCCTAACCTGAAGAGTGCCGCCCACCGCCGATGCGGCACATTGGAATGGGAATGCCGGCCCCGGCTGTTACCCCATCCTGCGGCTGGGGCCGTTTTGAACTTTCGCAGCATCGTTCAAACCCGATCCATGCTCAGAAGCATCGCTATAGCGCTCTTCGGAAAAGGCATCTTGTCTCGGCTCGATCGAGCGCTCTCCCATGGTCGCAATACTGAGGCTGCGCTCAGCCTTGTGCGGGACATCGGCCGAGGCTTCGGGCTGTAGGGCGCCGTCCACGCGCCTCGTCGATCAGGCAGCGCCTGCCCTACCGGCGACTATTTCTTCAACAATATTCCTTTCGCTCGCGCCATTCGCCTGACTGATCCGGCGTGGCGGCCCAGTTCGGCGGCAATCTTCGATACCCCAATGCCCTGCCGGGCCAGCGTGACCAGCCGTCGAACCTCCTGCTCGGCCCATTGCTTCGGCTTCGGTGTCTTCATGGTGCGACCCCACGACCGCACGACTTAACGACGGCAGCTGACGGTCCGCACTTGGGAAATTTACGGGTGGCGCGCCCGGGCCATTATCCGTCCGAACCTCCAAACGGAAATTGACCGACGCCGCGCTGTCATGCGCCCCGGCCTTTGGCCTCGTTGTTGAGGCAGATCAAGGCTGCTGGCGCCGGGCAAGGCGGGAGAGGCCGATGGGCGAAGCGGTGCGTTCTTAGATATCGTGGAGGCGAGCGGTCACGCCACCAGCGCGGCGTCCTCGTTGCGGTCGATGCCGCGCTGTGCGGCCAGCAGGCTGACGATCTCCGCATTCGGCCGGGCCTTGCTGAACAGGAAGCCCTGGCCCTCATGGCAGCCTTCGGCGCGGAGGCAGCTGAGCTCGGCTTCGGTCTCGACGCCTTCGGCGGTGATGGTGACGCCAAGGCCCTTGCCGAGGCTGACGATCGAGCGGATGATCGCCTGGGCCTCGCGGTTGGCCGCGAGATCGCGCACGAAGGACTGGTCGATCTTGATCTTGTCGAACGGGAAGCTGCGTAGGTAGCTGAGGCTGGAATAGCCGGTGCCGAAATCGTCCATGGAGATGCGCACGCCGAGCGCGCGCAGCGCATGCAGTGTCGCCAGCACCTGCGCGCTCTTCTCCAGGAGCAGCGTCTCGGTGATCTCGAGCTCGAGCCGCCGCGGCGCCAGGCCGGAATGTTTCAGCGCGTCAGTAACCATCGAGAGCAGATTGCCGCTGCGGAACTGGAGTGGCGACAGGTTGACCGCGACGCGGACGTCGTCGGGCCAGGCCGCGGCGTCGAGGCAGGCCCGGCGCAGCATCAGCCCGCCGAGCGGATTGATCAGGCCGGTGTCTTCGGCGACCGGAATGAACTCGGCCGGCGACACCATGCCGCGCTCGGCATGCAGCCAGCGCACCAGCGCCTCGAAGCCGGTGATGCGGCCGCTCGCGAGGTCGATCAGCGGCTGGTAGTACGGCCGCAGCACGTCATTCTGGATCGCATCGCGCAGCTCGACCTCGATCTTGCGGCGGCTCTGCGCCTTCGCATCGAGCGCGGCCTCGAAGAAGGCGAAGCTGCCACGCGCATCCAGCTTGGCGCGCGACAGCGCCATGTCGGCGCTCTTGAGCAGCTTTTCGGAATCCTCGCCGTCGCCCGGCGCCATCGCAATGCCGATCGAGGCACCGATCACCACGGAATGACCGTCGAGCAGATAGGGATCGGCAATGGCCGCCAGGAGGCGTTTTGCGAGACCCACCGCATCTTCCGGCCGAGCCAATCCGCTCTGCAGAACCGCGAACTCGTCGGAGTTGAGGCGGGCCAGCCCATCCTCGTCACGCAAGGTGGAGCGTAGTCGCTTGGCGACGCCGCGCAGCAGCTTGTCGCCGACCGCATGCCCCAGCGTGTCGTTGACCGCCTTGAAATTGTCGAGCCCTAGTATCAGCAGCGCGACCTTCTCGGAGCCGCGGCGCGTGTGCAGCAGCATCTCGTCCATCTGCTGCCGCAGCAGGTTGCGATTGGGCAGACCGGTCAGCCCGTCATGCTGGGCCATGAAGGCGAGTCGCGCCTCCGCGCGCTTGCGCTCGGTGATGTCCATCAGCGCGAGCAGCACCGCGGGCCGCTCGGCATAAGTCAATTCGCGGGAATAGATCGCAAGGTCGATCAGCGCGCCGTCGGCCTTGACGTGCTTCCAGGTGCGGCCGGCCTGATCCTCGCCGGTCCCATCGACGGTCCAGGGCGGCACGCTTTCGAACGCCTGCAAGGACCGGATCTTCAATCGCTCGAACTCGGTGCGGCTGTAGCCATAATGCGCGACCGCGGCATCGTTGACGCCGAGGATGCGCTCGTCGTCCAGCGCGCAGACGATCATGGGCACGGGATTGCCGTCGAACAGCAGGCGGAACGAGGCCTCGCGCTGCTTGAGCTCGGTGATGTCGACGCGCAGGCCGACGACGCCGCCGTCATCGGTCAAGCGCTCGTCGATCAGGATGACGCGGCCGTCCGACAGCTTCTGCTCGTGGCGCGCGCCGGGCTTGTAGAGCTTTTGCAGGCGCTCGGCGATCCAGGCTTCTTCATTGCCGATGGCCTCGGGATAGTCGCCGCGGGCGACGCCGATACGCAGCGTGTCCTCGAGCCGCGCGCCTTCCTCGAACAGATCGGCGGTCTTGCTGTAGATCTCGGCGTATTTCTTGTTCCAGAGGACGTAGCGGCCTTCGGCGTCGAGAAACACGATGCCCTGCGGCAGGATGTCGATGGCCTGGCGCAGGCGCTCATGGGATTTGCGCGCCTCCGCGATCGCGGCTTCCGCCTCGGCACGGCTGCGCAGGATTTCGTCGTGTTCGGAAAGGGCACGGTGCGCGCGCGCAAAGCGCGGCTTGCGCGCCTTTTGGCCGGCGCGGGCAAGCACGCTTTGCTTTCGCTTTCTTGTTCTTCGAGACCCCAAACTCAACTTCACTCGTCCCAGTCGCGTCCAGCGGCCGCAAGTTTTGAGGCAAGTGTCTGAAAAAAAAGTAATCTTAGCCAGCCGCGGTCCGCGCGCGGCGCGCTTACTGCCTGTTTGCGCGGCGTGGCGGGCGGCGGCAGGCGCCATCAGACTGAGTGCGGCGCCGCAATCAATGAGCGATCTGGCGCAAAATTGCGCGCGCGCCTGAATCGGTTCCGAAATTGCGCGCGATTGCATGCGAACCGCAAAATTTTCTGCGCGCTGCGCACGAATTTTGGTCAATGCAGGATACGGTTATTACACCCTTAAGAAACGGCGGGTCGAGACGCGATTCGGGGCGCGCTGCGATGAGCCGGCGGCGGGCTCGTCGCCTCGTTCTTAACCCTGGTGCAGCATTGGGTTATAAGAGCGTCAGCATGAGTCGCCGCGGCATCACCCTCCTCCTGCTCTCGTTCGTCTGCCTGGGCGCCGGTGGCGCGCTGGCCCAGGACCGTGGCAGCATCAACCCGAAGCCGCTGCCGTCGCTCGCCAATCCCAACGACCCCGATCTCGCCGCCAAGGAATTGTTCGCGCGCAAGCTGCTGCCATCGAAGGGGCCGGCCCATATCATCGGCTCCTACACCAGGGGCTGCATCGGCGGCGCCGCGCAGATGCCGGTCAACGGCGACAATTGGCAGGTGATGCGGCTGTCGCGCAATCGCAGCTACGGTCATCCCGACATGATCGCGCTGATCAGGCGGCTTGCCGCGAAGGCGCACAAGGACGCAGGCTGGCCCGGCATCCTGGTCGGCGACATCGCCCAGCCGCGCGGCGGGCCGGCGCTGTCAGGCCATGCCAGCCACCAGATCGGTCTCGACGCCGACATCTGGCTGACGCCGATGCCGGACCGCCGGCTCTCGCGCGAGGAGCGCGAGGAAATGTCGGCGGTGATGATGGTGCGCCAGGACCGGCTCGACATCGATCCCAAGGTGTTCACGCCAGGCCACGTCCTGGTGCTGCGCGCCGCGGCGCGAGAGCCCGCCGTGCAGCGCATCTTCGTCAACGCCGCGATCAAGAAGGCGCTGTGCCGCGAGGCCAAGGGCGACCGCGCCTGGCTGTCGAAGATCCGCCCCTGGTGGGGCCACGACTACCACTTCCACATCCGCATGCACTGCCCGGCCGGGGCCGGCGAATGCGAGGGCCAGCCGTCACAGGCCGAGGACGAAGGCTGCAAGCCCGCCGATCTCGCCTACTGGTTCTCCGATGCGGTGCTGCACCCCAAGCCGCCGCCCGAGCCGCCCAAGCCGAAGCCGCCGATGACGCTTGCGCAGATGCCGGCAGCCTGCAAGGCGGTGCTGCATGCAGGGGATGTGAAGCCGTAAGGGCTCGCCCACGGACGTCGTCCCGGGGCGCGAAGCGAGCCCGGGACCCATAACCACAGGGAGTGATACTTGCGCGAAGCAGGTCACTCCGAGTCTTCGCCCAACGCAATCCTGTGGTTATGGATCCCGGGCTCGCGCTACGCGCGCCCCGGGATGACGAACTCGCCGGCCCGATAGAAGCTGGCCGACAAACGGCCGGCTTTGACCTGCGGCCACGGCCTGCTATGTTTGCACTGCGATATCCCCGCCGGCCGTAAGCCGTCGCCAGGGACCGTGGAACAGCGCGTCCGCCCGTCGCATCTGACCAGCCAACGCCAGATTTCGCGCGTGCAACCTTGCGCGCGCGAGCCCGCACGGAGCGCATCCATGTTTCGTCTGTCAGGACTTTTCACCGCCTTCGTCATTCTCGCCGGCACGGCCGTCGCGCCCGCCGCGGCCGAGGACAAGACCATCACCGTGTTCGCCGCCGCCTCGATGAAGAACGCGCTGGACGAGATCGACGCCGCCTACACCGCCAGGACCGGGGTCAAGTTCAGCGTCAGCTATGCCGCTAGCTCGGTGCTGGCCAAGCAGATCGAGCAGGGCGCGCCGGCCGACGTGTTCGTCTCGGCCGACACCGACTGGATGGACTACGCGATCGCCAAGAAGACCATCAACGAGCCTTCCAGAGTGAATCTGCTCGGCAACAGCATCGTGCTGATCGCGCCGAAGGATTCCAAGCTCGACAGCGTGACGATCGCGCCAGGTTTCGATCTCGCCAAGCTCGCCGGCGACGGCAGGATCGCGACCGGTGACGTCAGGTCGGTACCGGCAGGCAAATACGCCAAGGCAGCGCTGGAAAAGCTCGGGGCCTGGCAGGCGGCAGAGCCGAAATTCGCCATGGCCGAGAGCGTGCGCGCGGCGCTGACACTGGTCGCCCGCGGCGAGGCCGTGCTCGGCATTGTCTATTCGACCGACGCCAAGATCGAGCCGGGCGTGAAGATCGTCGGCACCTTCCCGGCGGATTCGCATCCTGCGATCATCTATCCGGTCGCGGCGACCAGCACTGCCAAGCCGGAGGCGAACGGCTATCTCGCCTTCCTGCGCTCGGCGGCGGCCAAGGCCATCTTGGAAAAATACGGCTTCAAGTTCCTGATCAGCCCCACAACCTGATTGTTGCGACCTGATTCCTGCAAACCTGATTTTGCAACCTGTTTCTGCGACCTGATATGACGGCTTGATGTTCGACATCTCTCCCGCCGAATGGACGGCGATCCTGCTTTCGCTCAGGGTCGCCGTCATTGCCACGCTGGTCGCGACGCCGTTCGGCATTGCGCTGGCGTGGCTGCTCGCGCGGCGTGATTTCTGGGGCAAGTCGGTGCTCGACGCACTCGTGCATCTGCCCCTGGTGCTACCGCCCGTCGTCACCGGTTATCTGCTGCTGCTCAGCTTCGGTCGCAAAGGCCTCATTGGCAGCTTTCTCGCCAACCATCTCGGCATCGTCTTCGCGTTCCGCTGGACCGGTGCTGCGCTCGCCTGCGGCGTGATGGCGTTTCCGCTGCTGGTGCGGCCGATGCGACTGTCGATCGAGGCGATCGACCGCCGGCTTGAGCAGGCTGCGGAGACCCTCGGCGCAGCGCCGTGGAAAGTGTTCTTCACGGTGACGCTGCCGCTGGCGCTGCCGGGCGTGCTCGCCGGCATGGTGCTGGGCTTTGCCAAGGCGATCGGCGAGTTCGGCGCCACCATCACCTTCGTCTCCAACATTCCAGGAGAGACCCAGACGATTTCGTCCGCGATCTATTCGCTGATCCAGACCCCCGACGGCGACGCCGCTGCGGGAAGGCTCGTGATCGTCTCGATCGTGCTCGCGATCGGTGCGCTGATCGCGGCCGAATGGTTCGCCCGCCGCGCCACGCAGCGGCTGCACGGGAATTGACCATGCTGCGCGTCGACGTCGAAAAACAGCTCGGTGAATTCTCGCTGTCCGCTTCCTTCAGCAGCGAGGGGCGCGTCATCGGGCTGTTCGGCGCCTCGGGCGCCGGCAAGAGCTCGCTGGTCAACATGATCGCCGGCCTGCTGCGGCCCGATCGCGGCACCATCGCGATCGACGGCGAGATCGTCGACGACACCGCGGCCGGCATTCACGTGCCCACTTACCGCCGCCGCATCGGCTACGTGTTCCAAGATGCGCGGCTGTTTCCGCATCTGAGCGTGGCGCAGAACCTCGACTACGGACGGCGAATGAACGGGCTTGCGCCCGATCCGGCGCAGCACAAGCGCATCATCGACCTGCTCGACATCGGCGCGCTCAGGGATCGCCGTCCCGGGAAGCTGTCCGGCGGCGAGCGCCAGCGCGTCGCGCTCGGCCGCGCGCTGCTGTCGAAGCCGCGCCTCCTGCTGCTCGACGAGCCGCTCGGCGCGCTCGACGAGGGCCGCAAGCTCGAGATCCTGCCCTACCTGGTGCGACTGCGCGACGAGGCCAATGTGCCGATGGTCTATGTCAGCCACGACGTCGCCGAGCTGCGCCAGCTCGCGACGCAGATCGTGATGCTGAAGCAGGGACGGGTGACGTCGTTCGGCGGGGTGAAGGTGCTGACGTGATCGGGCCAACCCCCGCTACCAGCCGCGGTCGACGTTTCGCACTTCGCCGGTCCGGGCATCCACATCGACCTCGATCCAGCGGCCGGCGCGGTCGCGGCCCTCAATCTGCCATTCGTCGCCGAGGAAGTTCGTGTGCGACACCGTCGCAACGCCAAGATCGGTCGCGACGTCAAGCGCAACCTGCATCGAGATCTGATCGCCGGTGTCGTAGGCCATAGCCGGCGCCGCTGCGCCCAGCACGAGGACAGTCGCGATCGGAAGGGCGAACTTTCGCATTGGCGTACTCCTGTCAGTCCAAAGTTCTATACAGCTTAGAACGAGAGGCAATGCGGAGCGTTCCGGATCCGGATGTCACGAAGCCGCGCAAAACTTCGGCGGTTGCGGCGATTTGGTGGCAGTTCCTCTTCGCAAGTCAAACTCCAGCGACTGAAGTCCAGACATCGGCGAGCTTCTTTCTCACGGCCTGCGCGCGGGTCAGCGGCGGCGGCGTTTCGTCTTCTTCCGGCAGACGCAGGCCGACGACGTTGACGCGGCCGCCGGAGATTGATCGTGCGACCAGCACGATCTCGTCCAGCGGCAGCTCGGCGCCCTCTTTCGGCGCGTGGTCGAGATGGACGTCGAAATAATCTGCCAGGGTCAGCTTGCCGTCGTCCTCGCCGACCTTCACACCGTAGATCGCGGCGAGCTCGGCGAGCGTGTGCTCGCCGGAGACCATGAAGTCGCCGAGCAGATGCGGATCGGGCGCGGTGCTCGGCTGCATGTCGACGAAGAAACGGTCGAGCGCTTCGGCCTTTTCCGGCGGCGCCAGCAGATAGATGTAGTCGCCCGGTGCGATCGGATCGGCCTCCGTCGGCGTCAGGATGTGCTCGTTGCGGATCACCAGTGTCGGCTTGGACCAGGACGGGATCAGGCCGCGACGGAAATACAGGCTCTTGGGTCGCACCGGATAGCCGACCAGCTGCTGCTCGAGCTGGCCGGGCAGATCGAGCTCGACGCGGCGGGGGCCGCGGTCGGCGCGGGGCAGCGCCACGTGCAGCTTGCGCGCGGCCGGCGCCAGGGTCCAGCCTTGCAGCAGAAGCGAGATGATGACGACGACAAAGGCCACGTCGAAATAGAGATAGGCCTTGGGCAGCCCGACCAGCATCGGGATCGAGGCCAGGAAGATCGCGACCGCACCGCGCAGGCCGGTCCAGGCGATGAAGATCTTCTCACGCCAGTTGAAGCGGAACGGCGTCAGGCACACGAACACCGCGAGCGGGCGCGCCACCAGCATCAAGACCAGCGCGACGGCGACCGCCGGCAGCACGCTGGAACCCAACCGGCTCGGCGAGACCAGAAGGCCGAGCAGCACAAACATCACGATCTGCGCCAGCCAGGTCGCGGCGTCGAGGAACGTCACCACCGAATTATGCGCGCGGGTCGGCCGGTTGCCGATGATGATGCCGGCGAGATAGACCGCGAGGAAGCCGGAGGCGTGCATGATCTGCGAGCCGCCGAAGATCACGAGCGCGGCCGTGGTCACGAAGGGCGCATGCAGGCCCTGCGGCAGGGCGACCTTGTTGAGCGCGATGACGACGAGGCGGCCGCCGATGACGCCGACGACGGCGCCCAGCACCGCCTCCTGGATGAACTCCATCAGCACATGGCCGGGCGAGCTCGATCCCAGCGAGATGTATTCGACCAGCATCAAGGTGAGGAAGATCGCGAAGGGATCGTTGGTGCCGGATTCCGCCTCCAGCGTCGCGCCGACGCGCGGGCGCAGACGCAGGCCCTGGGTGTGCACCAGGAGGAACACGGCCGCAGCGTCGGTCGAGGCCACCACCGCCCCGACCAGCAGCGACTCCGACCAGTTGAGGTCGAGCGCATATTTGGCGAACGGCGCCGTGACCAGCGCGGTCAGCAGCACGCCGACTGTCGCGAGCACCACGGACGGCGCCAGCACGGTGCGGATGCTGGCAAAGCGCGTGCGCAGGCCGCCGTCGAACAGGATCAAAGCGAGCGCGACGGAGCCGACCAGATAGGTGGTGCGGACGTCGTCGAACTGGAGCTGACCTGGGCCGGAATCGCCGGCGAGCATGCCGATGATGAGGAAGACGAGCAGCAAGGGCGCGCCGAAGCGCAGCGCAAGCAGGCTCGAGAGGATGCCGGCCATGACGAGGACGGCGCCGAGCAATATGGCGAGACTGACGGAGTCGAGGGAAGCCATCCACCTTCCGGGTAAGAAATCGCTGGAATTTCATCCTTATCGTCGGTGGACTCGCGCGCCAACCCATTTTCGCGCTTCGCGGCAATCTGCCCGTATTTTACGGCCTTAACGCGCTTCACTTCACGGTGTATCGATGGCCCGGCCGCGTCCTTTGTGGGATTGTCGGCGCCCTCGAATCAATTCCTCCCCGCTTGCCGACGAGACCCGATGGACATGGACCTCAAAGACTTCATGGAGTTCGTGCAGACCACCGCACGCAGCGTCGGGGCAGAATTCTCCTCACCCTGGTTCTACCTGCAATTCGGCCTCATCCTGGCCGCCGCCGGCATCGCCTATGCCGCGGAGGCCGCCATTCGCAGCCGTGCCGACCTGACCTCGCTGGCGATGCGCTGGCCGCTGCCGCTCCGGCATTTCGTCCGGGTCATGGTCGCCAGCGCCTCGACGGCGGTGTTCACGCTGCTCGTGATCGTCTCGCGCGTGGTGATGTATCACGCGACCTGGCCGAGCCGTTCCTATCTCCTGATGGTCGCAGCCAAGCTTGGTTTCGCATGGCTCGTGATCCGGCTCGTGACCTCGGTGCTGCGCAACGCCTTCATCGTCAAGCTGGTGTCGATCACGGCATGGTTCATCGCCGCGCTCTCCATCGTGGGCCAGCTCGATGCGACGGTCGACCTATTGGATTCCTTCGCGATCGTGCTCGGCGGCCTCAGGCTGACCCCCCTCCTGGCGCTGAAGGCCGGCGCGCTGCTGCTGATCGCACTCTGGCTCACCAACATCGCCAGCAATTTCGCCGAGAGCCGGATCAATTCGACCACCGACCTGACGCCGTCGGTGCAGGTGCTGCTGGTCAAGATCATCCGCATCGGGCTGCTCACGGTCGCCATCGTGATCGCGCTCGGCGCGGTCGGAATCGACCTGTCGGCGCTCGCGGTGTTCTCCGGCGCGGTCGGCGTCGGCATCGGTATCGGCCTGCAGAAGATCGTCGCCAATTTCATCTCTGGCATCATCCTGCTCGCCGACAAATCGGTGAAGCCCGGCGATCTCGTCACCATCGGCGACAACACCGGCCGCATCAGCGCGATGAAGACGCGCTATATTTCCGTCGCTGCCGGCGACGGGCGCGAATTCCTGGTCCCGAACGAGGATCTGGTGACGCAGAAGGTCGTTAACTGGACCTATACCGACAAGAACACGCTGGTGAAGATCGCCTTCGGCACCAATTACGACGCCGACCCGAAGCTGGTTTGTACGCTCGCCGCCGAGACCGCCGCCGCTCATCCGCGCGCGCAGAAGGGCAAGCCCCCGACCTGTCTCCTGAGCGAGTTCGCGGAAGCCGGGATGAAGTTCTCGCTGACCTTCTGGATCGCCGACCCCGACGGCATGGACAAGGTCAAGAGCGACGTGATGCTGGAGCTGTGGGACGCCTTCAAGCGTGAGGGCATCCGAGTTCCCTATCCCGTCCGCGAAATCCGCATCCGCGGCGGCGCCCTGCCGGTGGAAACCGCCGTGGAAGTGCCGAATTAGGTCACTTTCACCCCCCAAGCAGGCCCTTCGGCTTGCATGAAGCCTGCCAATCATTAGATTGGGGCCTGAAATCAAACCTTTCCACCGACATCGAGATCAGCCCGAGAAGACCTGACACGCATGAGCTATGTCGACGCCACCGAGACCTCCCTGCGCAAGACCGGACAGATCAAGCTGCACGGGCCTGCCGCCTTTGCCGGCATGAGCAAGGCGGGCGCGCTGGTGGCCAGGTGCCTGGACGAGCTCACCGACATCGTCGGGCCGGGCGTGCCGACCTCCAGAATCGACGAATTCGTCCGCGACTTCGCCTTCAGCCATGGTGCCTATCCGGCGACGCTGATGTATCGCGGCTACCGCTACTCGACCTGCACCTCGCTCAACCATGTTGTCTGCCACGGCATGCCAGGCGACCGTCCGTTGAAAGAGGGGGACATCGTCAACATCGACGTCACCTTCATCGTCGACGGCTGGTATGGCGATTCCAGCCGGATGTATGCGATCGGCCCAATTGCCCGCAAGGCGGAGCGGCTGATCGAGGTGACCTATGAAGCCATGATGCGCGGCATCGCCGCGGTGAAGCCCGGCGCCACCACCGGCGACATCGGCCATGCCATCCAGAGCTTCGTCGAGCCGCAGGGCATGAGCGTGGTGCGCGATTTCTGCGGCCATGGTTTGGGGCGCATGTTCCACGACGAGCCGAACATCATCCATATCGGCCGGCCCGGCGAGGGCGTGCAGCTCAAGCCCGGCATGTTCTTCACCATCGAGCCGATGATCAATCTCGGCAAGCCGCACGTGAAGATCCTGTCCGACGGCTGGACCGCGGTGACCCGCGACCGCTCGCTGTCGGCGCAGTTCGAGCACTCGGTCGGCGTGACGGCGACCGGCGTCGAGATCTTCACGCTATCGGCGCGGCACGGCGAGAAGCAGATCGGGTGAGCCCGGTGCGTCAGCTATTGCTAGCGGCGGCCCCCTTTGGCGGGTGGCGATTCTGCCTTTGCGCACCAACGCGTCGAGGACGCGCTTACTGACCTAGGCCCGAGTCCGGGTCTCGGTTGATCGTCCCAGATCTTGCCTTCGCCAGAAGGCCCCCCACAACAGCGCTGAGACGCACGCGACGGGCAACAGGCGGCCGACGTCGAGGTGAAAGCACGTGCATGATAGGAAAAGCATGACCACAATCACGTCGGTTTCGCTGACTGCGCAGGGAGTCGCACCTTTCCATGATCCGCCTCCGGTGTTCTAATGCAGGCGTCTTGACTGGGCATGGAGATATGGTCATGGCGGGTTCTGTCGAGCGGTGGCGGACGACATGAAGATCTACCTGCCGGACAACGAGCAGGCGCGGCAGCAAGCCCTCGAAACCTATCGCATTCTCGATACGCCGCCGGAGATCGCCTATGATGAACTGGCGGACTTGGCGGCGCAGATCTGCGGCTGCAGCGCCGGGCTGCTGACCTTCCTCGACGACAAGCGACAATGGCTCAAGGCCAAGTGCGGCCTGCCGCCTGACCTTACGCACGTGCCCAAGGAGATCTCGATCTGCCAGGCGACGATCTGCCATGACGATCTCATGTATGTGCCTGACCTCACGAAGGATCCGAGGTTCAGCGATTCGCCGTTGGTCGCCGGCGAGTTCGGGCTGCGCTTCTATTGCGGCATGCCGCTGATCAGCGAGGAGGGATACGCGCTCGGAACGCTGTGCGTCATCGATTTCGAGCCGCGCGAGCTCAGCTTCGAGCAGCAAGAAGCAGTGCGGCGGATCTCGCGTCAGGCCGTGGCTCAGCTCGAGCTCAGACGTAGACTCCGCGAGCGCGACGAGATGCTGGCCGAGCTCGACAAGGCGCGCGCAATGGCGGAGGCGGAGCGGAGCAAATCAGATGCGCTCCTGCTCAACATCCTCCCCCCTGCGATCGCCGAGGAGCTCAAGGCCAACGCGAAGGTGCGGCCGCGCTTCTACCAGTCGGTCAGCATCCTCTTCGTCGATTTCGCCGACTTCACCCGGCACGTCGAGGCGATCGAGCCGGCGCAGGTCGTGCACCAGCTCGACGAGTACTACAGCACGTTCGACGAGATCATTGCGCGCCATCGGCTCGAAAAGATAAAGACCATCGGCGATGCCTATCTCTGTGCCGGCGGCCTGCCCGAGATCAACCGGACGCACGCTGTCGATGCCGCGCTGGCGGCGCTCGAGATTCAGGACCTGCTCGCCAAGGCGAACCGTCAGCGCGAACGGCTGAGGCTGCCGCTCTGGATGGCACGAATCGGCATCAACACCGGCCCGGTCATCGCTGGCGTCGTCGGAACGCGCAAGTTCAGCTACGATATCTGGGGCAACGCGGTGAACGTCGCCGCGCGTCTGCAGGCGGCCGCCGATCCCGGACGGATCAACATTGCCGAGGCGACCTGGAACGTGGTCAAAGCGCGCTTCACCTGCGAACCGCGCGGCAGCATCGAGGTGAAGGGCAAGGGGCCCACCCCGATGTACTTCCTCGATCGTATCAGGCCGGACCTGGCTGCCGATCCCGCAGGCGTCGTGCCCAACGATAGCTTCTGGCGTCACCAGGGCCCATGATCGCCAGCTGAGACGAAGGGCGGGAAAAACGGTCGGCTGATCATCATCCGCTTCATGCCGGAAGCGCACCTATGCAAGGCGCGCGCAATTGACGGTTGCAAAAACCACCATCCCCGGCAATGCTGGCGGCCGATGCCCGCCAAGCCGGACCACGACAAGAGCAGACCTGACGACACGCCGCATTATCTCGGCCATCGCGAGCGGCTGCGCGAGCGCTTCTATAGCGCGGGCGCGGATGCGCTCAGCGATTACGAGCTGCTCGAGATGGCGCTGTTTGCCGCGCTGCCGCGGCGCGACACCAAGCCGCTGGCGAAGACGCTGATCAAGACCTTCGGCTCGTTCGCCGAGGTCGTGCATGCGCCAGTGGCGCGCTTGCGCGAGGTCGAGGGGGTCGGCGAGTCCGCGATCAACCAGCTCAAGCTGATCGCCGCGGCCGCGCATCGCGTTGCCAAGGGCGAGGTCAACAGCCGCAACGCGCTGTCATCCTGGAACGAGGTGATCGCCTATTGCCGCACAAGCATGGCGTTTGCCGACAAGGAGCAATTCCGCCTGCTGTTCCTGGACAAGCGCAACCAGCTGATCGCCGACGAGGTGCAGCAGACCGGCACGGTCGACCACACCCCGGTCTACCCGCGCGAGGTGATCAAGCGCGCGCTCGAGCTGTCCGCGACCGCGCTGATCCTGGTGCACAACCACCCCAGCGGCGATCCCTCGCCCTCGCAGGCCGACATCCAGATGACCAGGGCGATCATCGACATCGCAAAACCGCTCGGGATTGCCGTGCACGACCACATCATCGTCGGCAAGAACGGGCATGCGAGCCTGCGCGGAATGCGGTTGATCTAGGCCAATCAGAACGCCTGGTTCTTGGCGGCTTTCAAGTGGTTTTCCGCGGCTGTGATGCCGGCGAATGCCTTCAGCGTCAGAGCGGTCGGTTGCGGCTTCCATTCCGCAACCAGTTTCTCGGCCTTCTCGAGCTCAGGCTTCGATAACATCGAAGCCATCTCGTTGACATTCTTGGCCGGCGCCACCTTCGACAGCTTGAAATAGGCATACGACAGGGACACGTCCCTCGGCGTGCCCTTTCCCGCGGAATATGCGCGGGACAGGCTGAAGAGGGCGCTAGGGAGCCCCTGGTCGCCGGCCATCTTCCACCACTTCAGCGCTTCTTCCCTATTCCCTTGCCGGTCATACATGAGAGCGAGATCGTGCTGGGCACGCGCGTAGCCGGCCTTGGCGGACACAAGCTTGTACTTCAATGCCTGATCCGGATCCGTTGCGACGACGCCCACGCCTTGCCCGTCATAATAGCAGCCGAGCTTATAGGCTCCGAGCGGATCGTTGGCCGCGGCCGATTTTTGAAACCACTCGAATGCCTGGCTGCGATCCTGCTGTGTGCCGATGCCGTTATTGTGCATCATGCCGACATGATATTGCGCCTCCGCATCTCCGCGATTGGCCAACGCGACCATCGCATTGAAGGTGCGGCTGTCATTCGCGCTGGCGGGCGCCGCGACAAGCAGAAGGCACGAAAAGGCCAGGGCAACGAATTTCATGTCAAAGCCCGATCGAGTTTGAACGATTCCTGTCTTGGTCTCTCCAGATGCGAGAAAAGTTCGAGCCGGCAATATTCCGGGGTCAAGGCGATTTTTGGCCCATCCGAGTTCGTCCCGTCAGGGCACGACCAAACGCCGCACCGCCTTAGCGGTCTCGGCCGACGCCCTACTGCCTCAGCATGATCAGGGGATCGGCGGTGTCGGGGACGCGGCGCCACTGCGCGTTGTCGTCGGCCTCGAACTGCCAGGCTTCGCCGGATTTCGACATCAGGATGATCTGGCCGCGCTCGAGGCGCCATTGCGTCGGGTTGAACTGCGCGATCGTGGCGTCGCATCTCGGCTTGAGGAAAACCTGGAAATTGTCCGCATCAGCCTCGGTGTTGGTCAGCGTCAGCCCGCACACCGGCTGGCCGTTGCGGCGCACCATCGACCAATCGCCGATCATCTGGTCCATTGACTTCGCCATCGAGCGCGCGGCGGCGAGATCCTGCAGGATGTAGACGCCCTCGCCCTGGCGCAGGCCCTCGAAGATGCCGGCCTCGACCTCGGTGAAGTCGATCACGGCTTCGCCGGTCGCATCCTGCAGGCGCACGATGTCGAGGCCCCTCACGCTCCAGGCCACGATGTCCTTGGTGAAGGGCAGCGCGGTCTTGCAGGACGGCTCCAGCTCCAGCTTGAAACCCTGGCCTGCGGCGTCAGCCTTCAGCGTGACGACGCAGGTCTTGCTGCGCTCGGTGGTCGAGAGCTCCCATTGTCCGGGCATCTGCTTCTTCAGGCTCGCCGCATCCTGCGCATGCGCGATGCCGATCGCGGCCAAGGAGGCCGCGACGGCGCCGATCGCGGCCAGGCAGGCCGCAACGACATATGCGAGAAGGCGACGAGCGATCATCAGCGTCCCTTGACCGGCGTTTCCGCAACCGGCGTCAGCGGCGCCTTGCCGGCGAACCAGGCCTTGAGATTGTCGACCACGAGCTGGTCCATGGCGTTGCGCGTCACCACCGAGGCCGAGCCGATATGCGGCAGCAGCACGACGTTCTGCATGGTCTTGAGCTCGTCGGGCACGTTCGGCTCGGCCGCGAACACGTCGAGCCCGGCGGCGAGAATGGTGCCGGATTTCAGCGCCTGGATCAGCGCCGGCTCGTCGATCACCGAGCCGCGGGCGACGTTGACCAGCACGCCGCGCGGGCCGAGCGCCTTGAGCACCTCTTCATTGATCATCTTGTTGGTGCTGGCACCGCCGGGCACGATCACAACAAGCGTGTCGACCGCTTTCGCCATCTCGATCAGGTCAGGATAGTGCTTGTACGAGACGTCCTTGGAGGGATTGCGGGAGTGGTAGACCACCGGCACCAGCGAGGCATCTAACCGGCGCGCGATGGCCTGGCCGATCCGGCCCATGCCGACGATGCCGACCTTGCGGTCGCGCAGCGAGCCGACGCTGAGCGGATAGTTCTGGGTCTGCCAGAGCCCGGAGCGGACATAGCGGTCGGCCTTGATGAACTCCCGCAAGGTGGAGATCAGAAGGCCCATCGCGACGTCGGCGACCTCCTCGGTCAAGACGTCGGGCGTGTTGGTCACGATAATGCCGTGCTCGGCCGCATATTTGGCATCGATGTGGTCGTAGCCGACGCCGAAGCTCGCCACCATCTCCAGCTTCGGCAGCTGCGACAGCGAGTCCTTGTCCGCACGCACGGTGTGGTAGGTCACCGCGACGCCGCGGATCTTGTCGCGGACCGCCGGCGTCAGCCGCTCGAGATCGCCGCGCGTCTCTGCCTTGTGCACGACGAAATGATCGGAAAACCCGTTCTCGAGGATCGGCCGCACCGGCCCATAGATCAGAAGGTCGATCTTTTCGGACGAAATCGAACCGGCAGCCATCAGTTTTCCTTTCCAAGCGCGCTCTCATGCCAGCGCCGTAAAACGAGGTGGGAAACTAGCGCCAGCACCCCATAGATGACAATCCCGGCCAGCGACAACAGAAGCAGCGCGGCGAACATGCGGGGTATGTTCAAGCGATAGCCTGACTCGGCGATCCTGTAGGCGAGCCCGGAGCCGGCGCCGGCCGTTCCGGCCGCGATCTCGGCCACGACCGCGCCGATCAGCGACAGGCCGCCGGCGATGCGCAGGCCCCCGAGAATGTAGGGCAGCGCCGCCGGCAGCTTGAGGAAGCGCAGGGTTTGCGGCTTCGATGCGCCATAGAGCTGGAACAGGCCGGCGAGGTTGCGGTCCACCGAGTTCAGCCCGAGCGTGGTGTTCGACAGCACCGGGAAGAAGGCGACGATGAAGGCGCAGACGACCACCGCGGTCTGCTGCTCCAGATAGATCAGCAAGAGCGGCGCGATCGCGATGACAGGCGTCACCTGCAGCACGATTGCATAGGGGAACAGCGAATATTCCACCCATTTCGACTGGTTGAACAGCAGCGCCAGTGCGATGCCGCCGATGCTGGCGGCGACAAAACCTTCGAGCGTGGTGACAAGCGTGGTCGCCAGCGATTGTGACAGCACCGCCCAGTCCTTGATCAGTGTCAGCACGATGACGGAGGGCGCCGGCAGCACGTAAGGCGGGATCTCCCTGATGCGGACCACGAGTTCCCAGGCAAAGAGGCCGGCTGCGAAGACGATGACGGGCAGCACGAAGCGCATCGCGCGTTGCGCGCCGGACGATTTTGCGGGCACGGGAGCTTGAGCGTTCATAGCGTCGACTGCCCCGAATAGGACGGCGCCAGCGCGGCCGACACGCGTCGGCAATAATCGGAATAGGCCGTCGAGGTGCGAAACTCCTCGCCCCGCGGCTCGACCGTCTCGATGCGGATGTCGGCCTGGATGCGGCCGGGGCGCGCCGTCATGACGACGACGCGCTGCGACAGATAGACGGATTCGAACACCGAATGGGTGACGAAGATGACGGTCTTGCGTAAGCCTCGCCACAGCGCCAGCAGATCGTTGTTGAGGCGGAAGCGCGTGATCTCGTCGAGCGCGGCGAACGGCTCGTCCATCAGCAGGATATCGGGATCGGTGACGAGCGCACGCGCCAGCGACACCCGCATCTTCATGCCGCCGGAGAGCTCGCGCGGAAAGCTATCTGCAAAATCGGCAAGGCCGACGCTCGCCAGTGCCGCGTCGGCACGCGCGCGCCCCTCCGCTTTCGGCACACCGCCGAGCTTCAGCGGCAGTCGCACGTTCTCACGGACGTTGGCCCAGGGCATCAGGGTGGGCTCCTGGAACACGAAACCGATACCGTGGCCCGGCTGCGGCACGCCCTCTTGCCGTGCCACCCGCACCGTGCCCGACGACGGCGCGCTGAGCTCGGCGATCAGCCGCAACACTGTCGACTTGCCACAGCCGGAGGGGCCCAGCAGCGAGATGAACTCGCCCTTGCGGACGGCAAGGTCGAACGGGCCGAGCGCCATCACGCCGTTGTCGTAAGTTTTCGTCACGCCACGCAGGCTGACGGCGAGATGCGTCAGGCTGGCCTCGACGGCGGGCGCGGTTCTGCTCTCTGTCATCACGCGCTGAACATGGCGGGGCACGTCACCTCCCCCCAGCGGGGAGAGGTCGGCGCGCAGCGCCGGGTGAGGGGCCTCAGGTCCAACGAGGGAGCGTTACCCCTCACCCGCACCGCATCTGGCGATGCGATGCGACCTCTCCCTTCGGGAGAGGTGGGCGCCAGCCTCACCGGCGTGCCTGATCTCAACATTTACGGCTTGTTCGGGCGCAGCTCGACGCCGACGCCCTTGTTGACGAAGCGCAGCGTGTAGGATTTGCGGTAGTCGAGATCCGCCTTCACGACCCCAGCCTTGACCATCTTGTTGAAGAAGGAGGCATAGCGCTCGTCGCTCATTGCGCCGATGCCGTTCTTCAAGCTGTCGCCGGAATCGACGATGCCGTGCTCCTTCATCTTGACGACGGAATAGGCCAGGAGATCGTCGGTCATCTCCGGGTTGAGCTGCTTGATCAGGGCGTTGCCGGCGGAATTGTCCCGGTAGAGGTAATTGTACCAGCCGATCATGGAGGCATCGACGAAGCGCTGCACGAGGTCAGGCTTCTTCTCGACGATCTCGCGGCGGGTTTCGATCAGCGTCGAATAGGTGTTGAAGCCGTAATCAGCGAGCAGCAGCACATTGGGCTTGAAGCCGGCGGCCTTCTCCACCGCAAACGGCTCGGAGGTGACGTAACCCTGCATCGCGCTCTTCGGGTTGGCGATGAAGGGCTGCGGATTGAAATTATAGGGGCGGACGTTCTTGTCGCTGAAGCCGTATTCGGATTTCAGCCACTGGAAGTAGCTGGTCATGCCTTCCTTGGAGACGAACAGCGTCAGCGGCTTGAGGTCCTCGATCTTGGCGACCTTGGCGTCGGGCTGCGTCAGCATCACCTGCGGATCCTTCTGGAAAATCGCGGCGATGGTGATGACGGGAACGTTGTTGGCGACGGCATCGAACGACATCAGCGTGTTCGCGGCCATGAAGAAATCGATCTTGCCGGCGATCAGCAGCATCCGGTTGTTCTCGTTCGGGCCGCCAGGGACGATGGTGACGTCGAGGCCGTATTTCTTGTAGGTGCCGTCGGCGACCGCCTGGAAGAAGCCGCCATGCTCGGCCTCGGCGACCCAGTTGGTGCCGAAGGTGACCTTGTCGAGCGTTTGGGCGCGCGCCGGCGCAAAGGAGGCAAGAGCGGCCAACAAGCCCGCAACTAACGCTCGCCGCAGATGAAAGGGGGTCATATTGGCACTCCGTCGATCGTGGCTGGCCCAATCGCGACTGGTCCGGGTGAAGGCAACGCGATAGAACCGCATGACATCAGGGGATGCGAGCCGCCCGGGCCCGCATCCCCTCATACCGCAAATTACGTGACAAATTCGGGCAAGGAAACCTCGATGACGCCCTCCCGCGACTGGATCGACATCGACTGGGCTGATGCGAGCCCGGACGAGGCGTCGCGCTGGATCGCGGTGCTGCCGCTGGCGGCAACCGAGCAGCACGGCCCGCATCTGCCGCTGACGACGGACGTGCTGATCGCGGACGCCTACCTCGCACGTGTGCGCCAGCTGTTACCCACCAGCATTCCGGCGAGCTTCCACCCGGTCGAACGGGTCGGGATTTCGACCGAACATATCGACTATCCGGGCACGCAGACGCTGCCGACTGAAATCGCGCTGAGGAAATGGGCAGCGATCGGCGCGGACGTTGCACGCCGCGGCGTGAGGAAGCTCGTCATCGTCACCAGCCATGGCGGCAACAGCGCGGCGATGATGCTGGTCGCGCAGGATCTGCGTGCGCATCACAAGCTGTTCGTGGTGACGACGTCGTGGTCGCGGCTCTCAGGCGCCGACAAATTGTTCCCGGCCGATGAAGTGCGGCACGGCATTCACGGCGGCGCGGTCGAGACCTCGATCATGCTGGCGCGCTATCCGGATCAGGTGCGCAAGGATGCGATCGCCGATTTTCCCGCGAGCAGCATCGCGATCGAGCAGCAATATCGCTGGCTGTCGACGCAGCGGCCGGCGCCGTTCGCCTGGCAGGCGCAGGATCTCAACACCAGCGGTGCTGTCGGCAACGCGACGCTGGCGCAGCCAGAGAAGGGCGAGCAGCTGCTCGATCAGGGCGCGACGGCGTTCTGCGAGCTGCTGGGTGAGGTCGATAACTTCGACGTGAACAGGCTTGCCAAGGGTCCCCTCGGCTAGGGGGCATCTTCCTGGATTCATTCAGGAAAGCTCTATTCTTCGCGAGCGCATTTGCAGTCTTCGAACCGGACGCGAGCAGCCTCCGTCCAACTGGGCACGCGGGCCACAACGGACCGCCTCAACCCCGGATGGAGTTTCACATGTCGATCAAGACCAAGATTGCCGCCGCAGCTCTCGCTGCTCTCACTGTTGCCGGCAGCATCGCATCCACCACCACCTCGGCCGAAGCCAAGCAGCCCGGCTGGGTCTGGGGCGTCGGTGCCGGCATCGCCACCGCCGCCGTCGTCGGCTCCGCGATCGCCGCCAGCAACGATCCCTATTACCACGGCTATCACCGCTGCGGCTGGGTCGCCCAGTACAACGCCTTCGGCCAGTACGTCGGCCGCGTTCGCACCTGCTACTGATCTGAGTATCTGAGGCGATCTCCACGTGGATCCCGCGTCCGACACGGGCGCCTCATCCACCCCGTGTCGTGCCCCCGACCCCGCCCGGCCGTCCCCCCGGGCGGGGTCATTCGTGTTGCGGCCAGAACAGCCCATGATGAGTCGGACAACCCTTCCGATTGCACGTTCCGCGTGTCAGGATACGAATGGGCGGCTGGAGGGCGAGCGTGAGTTGGCAGATCTCAATTGGATCGATCCTGATTGCGATCCTGACATCGACACAGGCATGTCCCGAGCCGGCCTCACAGCCGCTAACGGCGACCCAGGGCGACAGCCGCCCTGCCGTAGACCTCGAGCTCGTCATCGCAGTCGACGTTTCTTACTCAATGGAGCCGGATGACCTTGCAGCCCAACGCGAAGGCTATGCCAAGGCCATCGTCTCGCAGGAGTTTCTCCGGGCGGTGCGAGCCGGTCCTGCCGGCAAGATCGCGCTGACCTATTTCGAATGGTCATCGACCAGCGACCAGAAAATTGTCGTTCCCTGGCGACAGATCGACGGGCCGGGAGCGGCTGAGGCGGTCGCAACTGAAATCACCAATGCACCGATCCGCCGCGGTTCGCGCACCTCGATTTCAAGTGCAATTAAGTTCGCCGCCTCGCTATTCGAGCAGAACCCCTACAGTGGTCCGCGCCGTATCATCGACGTCTCGGGCGATGGCCCCAACAGCAATGGCGATCCGGTCACCTCAGCGCGCGACAAAGCGTTGCAGCAAGGCCTCGTCATCACAGGCCTGCCGGTCATGACCAACGCAACACCCGCTGCTCCGACAGACTTTCAGCATATCGACCATATCGATTGGTACTACGAGGATTGCGTGATCGGCGGCCCGGGTTCCTTTGTCGTACCGGTCACCGATCGCGAAAATTTCAAGGAGGCGATCCGGACCAAGCTGACTCTCGAGGTGGCGGGCCAAACGCCAGATCAATCGCCTGCCCCCTCTACGGACAAGGAGCCGCGCGTTCTCTGCACGATCGGCGAGAAACTCTGGCAGGAGCGCTGGGGCGCGATCACACCGGGGAGCAATAGTCCGGCCATGAGCAAACCGGCGGCGAGCAGTCAGTCCAGCAAGGATGACGCGCTGCTCGACAAGAAGATCAAGGGCATCTGCCGCGGCTGCTAGGTCCTTCCGCGGGCCGGGAACCGGCCATCGCCCCCCATGGCCCACCCATCCCTGACAGGTCCTCCCGCAAGCGGCCGGGCTCCGCTCGGGCTGTTCAGGTTGCTGAGCAGAGGGGCGATGTTGCAGCCGCGTCACATAGTGGTGCGAACTCTCCTCCATGGCGATGGGGATCAGTTGCTATTGCGAATTATTCGCAATAAGGCTTGTCGCAGATTCAGGAGCTTGGGACGAAGTCGAGGCGAATCGAGACCATCCCGGCCGGTCGCCTCGAACGCGGAGGCCTGGTGACAGAATCGCCGCGACCCGGCAGGGATATCGCGGCGGGTGGGACACATTCGCGTTTGCGGGGGCGTGCGTTTGAGGTTGAGGGGTCACAGACACTGGTGCTTGCGAACGGCCGCGGCGATTGCCACGGGCGTGCTGGCTTTTCCGGCCGCCGGCCGCGCGGCCGATCTGCCGCTGAAGGAGCCGGCCTTGAGAGCGGTCTATGACTGGACCGGTCTCTATATCGGCGCGCATGCCGGCTACAGCCGCGGCTCGTCGCGCTTCGCGCTGAACGACGGCACCGCACTCGGCGACAGCGGCGTCTTCAGCGGCATGATCGGCGGCGTGCAGGCGGGCTACAATTACCGCCTCAACTCCGGCTGGCTGGTCGGCGTCGAAGGCGATTTTACGTTTCCCAACTACATCACCTCGAACTCGATCGTCTCGTTCCTGGCAACGCCCGCCAACACCGTCACCCAGCAATGGGACTACGCCGCGAGCGTGCGCGGCCGCGTCGGCTACACCAGCGGTCCCTGGCTCATCTATGCCACCGGCGGCTTCGCCTGGATGGGCGAGCGCTATTTCGACGCGCCGGCCTCCGGCGCCGAAATCCCGAAGATCCTGAACACGCGGCCCGGCTGGGTCGCAGGCGCCGGCCTCGAATACGCCTTCGCGCCGCATTGGAGCGCGCGGCTCGAATATCTCTACAGCCGCTTCGACGGCGCCAACGTCGCCTTCTCCACGGGCGCGCAATACACGTCCTCGTCGCTCGACTTCCAGCAGGTCAGGCTCGGCCTCAACCGCAAGCTCGATTGGCCGGGCCTGCCTAGCTATGATCCGAAGAGCTCACTGATCGACACCGAATCGGACCGCTGGGAGATTCACGGCCAGACCACTTATCTTCCGCAAGGCTATCCATCCTTTCCCGCGCTCTATACCGGGCCGAACTCGCTGTCGCCGTCGCGGCAGGCCAAAGCGACCTGGAGCAACAGCCTGTTCCTGAACGCGCGGCTGTGGGACGGCGGCGAGGTCTATTACAATCCCGAGCTGCTGCAGGGATTTGGGCTGAATGACACGGTCGGTGCGGCCGGCTTCCCGAACGGCGAAGCGCAGAAGTCGAACTTCCCCTATCCGCACTACAACACCTCGCGCCTGTTCGTGCGCCAGACCTTCGGCTTCGGCGGCGAGCAGGAAGAGCTCGCGAGCGGTCAGCTGCAGCTGGGGCAGAAGGTCGACGTGTCGCGCCTCACGATTCAGGCCGGCAAGTTTCCGGTGATCGACGTGTTCGACGGCAATGCCTACGCCAAGGATACGCGCCGGGACTTCATGAACTGGTCGATCTGGGCGCCCGGCGCCTTCGACTATTCCGCCGACAAGGTCGGTCTCACCTACGGCGTCACCGCCGAGCTCAACCAGAAGCAATGGGCGCTACGCGGCGGCTATTTCCTGATGGTCTCCGAGTCCAACGCCAATCACTTCGACACCAGGGTCGGGGAGCGCGGTCAATATTTGCTCGAGCTCGAGACGCGCTTCTCGCTGTTCGGCCGGCCGGGCAAGCTCAGGACCATCGGCTGGCTCGATAGCGCCAACATGGGCAGCTTCCGCGAGACGCTGGACAATCCCGCGCTCAATCTCGACATCGCGCAGACCCGGCGCGGCCGCCTGAAGTACGGCTACGTGCTCAACCTCGAGCAGGCGATCACCGACGATGTCGGCCTGTTCGGCCGCTGGAGCTGGAACGACGGCAAGACAGAAACGCTGGCCTTCACCGACATTCATCGCAGCCTGTCCGGCGGCGTTTCGATCAAAGGCACGACTTGGGGCCGACCCGACGACGTGATCGGCGTCGGCGGCGCGATCAATGCGATCTCGCAGGATTATCGCGAATTCCTCGCCGCCGGCGGCCTCGGTGTGCTGGTCGGCGACGGCGCGCTGAACTACCGCAAGGAACGTATCCTTGAAACCTATTACGCCTATGCGGTGAACAAGAACATCACCCTCACCGCCGACTACCAGCTCATCGTCAACCCCGCCTACAATGCCGACCGCGGACCGGTGTCGGTGTTTTCGGGGCGGCTGCACGGGGAGTTCTGAGCTCGACGCGACTTCGGTGCGCGCGACGCGTCCTTCGAGACGACCGCGTCGCGGTCTCCTCAGGATGAGGCTAAGCAACACCGGCGCCCGTGGAAATAGCTGCCGCATAGTCCGTCCTCATCCTGAGGAGCCCGCCAGAGGCAGGCGTCTCGAAGGATGGACCGCGGGCACGTCGCTCTTCAATGCGATTGCCTCACCAAGCGGCGAGAGACGCTCGTCACGCCGCGCGGATCGCGTCCAGGAATTTTCCGACCTCGACCTTGAGCCGGCTGCTCTCGCCGGACAGCGATCTCGCCGATGCGAGCACGTTGGAGGAGGCCGATCCGGTCTGGTTGGCACCGCGCTGCACGTCGACGATGCTGGCGGAGACCTGCTGGGTGCCGCGCGCGGCCTGCTGCACATTGCGTGAGATCTCGCGCGTCGCCGCGCCCTGCTCCTCGACCGCCGCGGCGATGGCGGACGCGATCTCGGACATGCGGGAGATGGTGTCGCCGATCGACTTGATGGCGCCGACGGAGTCCTCCGTCGCGGCCTGGATGCCGGAGATCTGCTGGCTGATTTCGCCGGTCGCCTTGGCGGTCTGCTCGGCCAGCGCCTTGACCTCGGACGCGACGACCGCGAAGCCGCGACCGGCCTCGCCGGCGCGCGCCGCCTCGATGGTGGCGTTGAGCGCCAGAAGGTTGGTCTGGCCGGCGATCTGACTGATGAGCTCGACGACGTCGCCGATCCGCCCCGCAGCCCTGGCGAGCTCGCCGACATGCTCGTTGGTCCGCCCGGCCTGCTGCACGGCCTCGCCGGCGATGCGCGCGGAATCCTGAACCTGACGGCTGATCTCGTCGACCGACGAGGCCATCTCCTCGGCCGCGGCGGCAACGGTCTGCACGTTGGTGGAGGCCTGCTCGGATGCGGCGGCAACGGTCGCGGTGACCTTTTCCGATTGCTCGGCCGTGCTCGTCAGCGTTCCCGCGGAGACTTCCAGCTCCGAGGATGCCGACGAGACGGTGTTGATGACGTCGCCGATCATGGCTTCGAACTCGCGCGCGATCTGATCCATGCGCTGGCTGCGCTTCAGCTTCGCTTCCGCCTCGATCGCGGCCGCCTCGTCGGCGGACTTCTTGGCGAGCAGCGAATCCTTGAAATGCTGGAGCGAGCCGGCGACCTGGCCGATCTCGTCGCTGCGGCCCGTCGCGGGAATCTCGACCTCGTGCTGCCCGGCGGCGAGCGCTCCGATCACGTCGGCGATCCGGCCGAGCGGCGTCACCACGCGCCTGCGCAGCATGATGGTCACGCCACCGAGCGTGCCGAGCAGGGCCAGCACGGCGACGCCGGCGAGCGCGAGCATCGCCAACGCGCCGTCGCGAGCGGCCGAGGCGCGCTCGGCGGCTTCCGCCAGCGCAGCGTCGCGCACGCCGTAGAACATCTGGATGGCCGGCACGATGATCTTCGCCAGCTCGTCGGCGGTGCCGGCGTACTTACCGTCAGTCCGTGCTGCAGGAATCTCCTTGTCCACGGCAACCGCGGCTTTTCCAAAATAGGATTCCGTAGCCGCCTTCAGTGCGGTGGCGATGCGGACGGGATTTTCGAGCTGTTCGAGACCGGCCTCGATGCGCTCGCGATCGACCTCCACGCGCCCCTGCATGCGATCCATCAGCGACAGTTCGGCCGCGGTGAGCGGACGGCGCGCAGTGAGCGCCGGGGACAGCGTGGCCGCGCGGCTGCCGGCCGAAACGCGCAGATCCTGCGCCGTCCGCGCCAGGTTCAACAGCGCCGCAAGCGAGGAATCGGCGTTGATGACCTTCGCCTCGAGCTTGTTCATGACCGGTTCGATGTGGCCGATGACCTCGGCAACGCCGGGGAGGAATCCCTTGGTCGCGGCGCCGTCGCGCGCCGCCAGCGGAACGCTCATCGCGCGATCGGCCGCCGTGGTGACTTCCTTCAGCCGCCGCGCGGCACGGTCAAGATTCTCGGCGATGGCGCCGCCGCCGTCCAGCACCATGACGGCGCGCCTCGCGGCCTCGAAGCCCTCCTCGGCCGTTTTCGCGGCCTTCGCGGCAACTTCGAGCTGCGCCTGCGTTGCAGCGCCTTCCTGGAAGATCGGTCCGATATAGGGAGCGCGAAGGCTGGCGACGTGCTGGTTGGCCAGCAGCGTCGCGCCAAATGCCTCCACCGTCTTGATCGCATCGGAGCGATCGGTGAAGATGCGCGCCTGCGGTATTAGCACCTCGGCGCCGAGGATGACTGCAAACACCGTCACCGTCAGCATCGACAGCGCGAAAAGCTTTCCGATCCGCATCCTCAGGTCCCCGGGTCTATTCTTGCAAGGGCAAAAGCTAGCGGGCGGCCACTAAGGGCTCGTTAAGCAACGATCCGTAGTTCCGCGGGGTGTCAAGTCGTCGCGGACGCCTTTGGGAACGCCGTCGCGCACGGGTTCCCTTTCGGCGACGAATAAGCAGAATCGCCAGCACTTCCGCACTGAATACCTATATCAGTGGCTTGCCGGCAGCCCGGCCACACTTGCTTACCTCCGGAACGTCAATGCTTTCGCTCGAACTCGCCATCGTCGTCGTCCTGATCGTCATCAACGGCCTGCTCTCCATGTCGGAGCTGGCCGTGGTGTCATCGCGCCCAGCGCGGCTGTCGCTGCTCGCGGCCAAGGGCGTGCGCGGCGCCGAGCGGGCGCTGACGCTGGCGGCCGATCCCGGCAAGTTCCTCTCGACGGTGCAGATCGGCATCACGCTGGTCGGTGTGCTCTCCGGCGCGTTCTCGGGCGCGACGCTCGGGCAGCGGCTGACGCAATGGCTGCTCGAGCTCGGCCTGTCCAAGGGCATTGCCGACATCGTCGGCGTCGGCATCGTGGTCACGCTCATCACCTACGGCACCTTGATCGTCGGCGAGTTGGTGCCGAAGCAGGTGGCGCTGCGCGATCCTGAAAGCATCGCGGTGCGGGTCGCGCCGGCGATGCACGCGCTCGCGAAAATATCGCTGCCGCTCGTCTTTCTACTCGACGTCTCCGGCAAGCTGATCCTCACCCTGCTCGGCCGCGGCGGCAAGGCCGAGGAGAAAGTCTCCGAGGACGAGATCCATCACCTCGTCAGCGAGGCCGAGAGCGCAGGCGTGCTCGAGCCGGGCGAGAAGGAGATGATCGCCGGCGTGATGCGGCTGGGCGACCGGCCGGTCGGCGCGGTCATGACGCCGCGCACCGAGGTCGACGAGATCGATTTGAACGACGATCGCGCCGCCATCCGGGAGATCATCGCCAAGAGCCCGCATTCGCGCTTTCCCGTCTCTGACGGCGACCGCGACAAGCCGATCGGCGTGCTGCAGGCCAAGGATTTGCTGATCGCCTATATGAACGAACGCAGCCCGGACTTGCGCGCGCTCGTGCGCGAGGCGCCCGGCATCCCGGTGTCGGCAGATGCGCGCGACGTGCTGACCATCCTGAAAGCGGCCCCGGTTCACGTCGGGCTCGTCTATGACGAATACGGCGCCTTCGAGGGCATGGTGACCGCCGCCGACATCCTCTACTCGATCGTCGGCGCCTTTCATTCCGAGGAGGGACCGCCCGAGCCGGCCTTCATCAGGCGCGACGACGATTCGCTGCTGGTCTCCGGCTGGATGCCGGTCGACGAGTTCGGCGAGCTGCTCGGCATCGAGCTGCCGCCGCATCGCTACAACACGGTCGCAGGCCTCGTGCTGCAACAATTCAACATGCTGCCCGATGTCGGCGATGCCTTCGATTTCGGCGGCTGGCACATCGAGGTGGTCGATCTCGACGGGCGAAGGATCGACAAGATATTGGCGAGCCGATTGACTGAGGTCGAGACGGGGTAGCAGGTGACGGCGCACCCGCTTTTCCTTCTCCCCTTGTGGGAGAAGGTGGCGCGAAGCGCCGGATGAGGGGTTGTCTCCGCACATTCAATCGAAAATTGGATTCGCGGATAGAACCCCTCACCCGTCTCGCCGCTACGCGGCGAGCCACCCTCTCCCACAAGGGGAGAGGGAAACATCATCACCCGAACCTGACCCCGATCCGCTTTTCCTTGCGCCAGACCACCGTGCAGGTCCGATGCGTGCCGTCGGCCTGGACGAACAGGGTGAAATGATCGGGAATGCCGACGGGGCTGGCGACGTCGAGTGCGGCGCCGGTATCGGAGAGATTGCGGACGGTGCAGTCGATCGCGCCGCCGCCGAACTCGATCGTTCCGGCCTTCAGCACGCGATGTCGGGCCTTGTCGCGTCGCTCGTCCATGGGGCGAATCTACACCCAAAGTTGAACCAGCCGTTAAACCCTACCCTCCGCTCTCGGCAATTTGAGGTCCCTGGCCTACGGCAGCCGCAGCCCGCATCTTACAACGCCGGCTGGAACGTCTCGGCGCGCGCCATCTGCCAGGCGTCGCGGAAGCGCGGGTCTTCCGTGCCTTCGAGCAGCTCGCCCGGACGCAGCGCCGGATAGAGCTGCGCGAACGACTTCACCTGGGTCGTCGACGTCCGTTGGCTGAAATGGATCGGCCGCAGCTGCTGCGGATGTTCGAGCCCGGCCGCGGCGATCAGCTCGGTCAGCGAGTGCAGCGTGGCATGGTGATAATTGTGCACGCGGTCGATCTTGAGCGGCACATAGAGCGCGCGCGCCCGCGTCGGGTCCTGCGTCGCCACGCCGGTCGGGCAGCGGTCGGTATGGCAGCTCAACGACTGGATGCAGCCGAGCGAGAACATGAAGCCGCGCGCCGAATTGCACCAATCGGCGCCGATCGCCATGGCGCGCGCCATGTCGAAGGCGGTCGCGATCTTGCCGGAGGCGCCGATCTTGATGCGGTCGCGCGCATTGATACCGACCAGCGCGTTGTGGACGAAATTGACGCCCTCGCGCATCGGCATCCCCAGATGATCCATGAACTCGAGCGGCGCGGCACCGGTGCCGCCCTCATTGCCGTCGACGACGATGAAATCAGGATAGATTCCGGTCTGAAGCATCGCCTTGCAGATCGCCAGGAACTCCCAGGGATGGCCGATGCAGAGCTTGAAGCCGGCCGGCTTGCCGCCCGAAAGGCGGCGCATCTCGGCGATGAACTGCATCATGCCCACGGGCGTCGAGAAGGCGCGGTGCGAGGCCGGCGAGATGCAGTCCTCGCCCATGGCGACGCCGCGGATCTTGGAGATCTCCTCGGAGACCTTGGCCGCCGGCAGCACGCCGCCATGGCCGGGCTTGGCACCCTGGCTGACCTTGAGCTCGACCATCTTGATCTGGTCGTCGCCGGCGACGCGCGCGAACGCTTCGGGATCGAAGCTGCCGTCGAGATGACGGCAGCCGAAATAGCCCGAGCCGATCTCCCAGATGATGTCGCCGCCCATCTCGCGGTGATAGGGGCTGACGCCGCCCTCGCCGGTGTCATGGGCGAAACCACCCTTTTTGGCGCCGGCATTCAGCGCGCGCACGGCGTTGGGGCTGAGCGCGCCAAAACTCATCGCCGAGATGTTGAACACCGAGGCCGAATAGGGCTTTGCGCAGTCCGGCCCGCCGATCACGACGCGGAATTTCTCCGTCGCATGCGCCTTCGGCGAGACCGAGTGATGCATCCACTCATAGCCCTCGCGATAGACGTCCTCCTGGGTGCCGAAAGGACGCTTGTCGAGCTCCATCTTGGCGCGCTGATAGACCACCGCGCGGGTGTCGCGCGAGAACGGCATGCCGTCCTTCTCGCTCTCGAAGAAATATTGCCGCATCTCGGGGCGGATCTCTTCGAGCAGGAAGCGGATATGCGCCGAAATCGGGTAGTTGCGCAGCACCGCGTGGCTCTTCTGCAGGAGATCGCGGACGCCGAGCAGGGTCAGCGCGCCGAAGATCAGGATCGGAATCAGCAGGATGTCGAAGATCTTGCCGTCGGAGATGCCGATGCCGATCAGGAGCGCGGTGACCACCGCGCAGATCGTCAGCACGATGAAGCGCGGCGAGAAGGGCAGCAGCAGGGTTTCCATGATCCCCTCCTCCGCCAGCGGCAGGCGTTTGGGGGCTTGCTGCGTCTTGTTGTCGTCGGCCACGATTCCCATCCTCTCGCCAGCATGAGGCGGTACGATACGTCCTCGCCTGTCATACGGATATGACGCGGCCCTTGTTTCAGGCTAGCGAATTCGGCCGAGACAAATCAATCGGCCGGATGGACGGATTTTGCGGTGCAGCAGAGGGGTCGGATGGGGTCAGGCTGGAGGCGGCGCAAGCCATGCAGTGTCCCGGGCAAGCGCAAGCTCAGACCCGGGACCCAGAATGCAACAGCATACGATGCGGCGAGATGGACCCCGGCTCTGCAGCGCACGGCGAAGGGGCGCTGCGTCCGGGACACGAGAGCGTGGTGCTTAGCGCTCGACGAAGGCCTTCTCGATCACGAAATGGCCGGGCTTGTTGCCGCTTCCTTCGACGAAGTCGCGGCTCTCGAACATCTGCTTCAGCTCTTCCAGCATCGCCGGGCTGCCGCACATCATGATGCGGTCGGTTGCGATGTCGAGCGGGCCCTGCCCGATGTCGTTGAAGATCTGCTCGGAGCTGATGAGGTCGGTGATGCGGCCACGGTTCCGGAACGGCTCGCGGGTCACGGTCGGATAATACACGAGCTTGTCCGCGAGCAGCTCGCCGAACAGCTCATCCTCGCGCAGGGTCGCGACCAGCTTCTCGCCATAGGCGAGCTCGGAGACCTGGCGGCAGCCATGCACCAGCACGATGGACTCGAACTGGTCGTAAACCTCGGGGTCCTTGATCAGGCTGGCGAAGGGCGCAAGGCCGGTGCCGGTCGAGAGCAGCATCAGCCGCTTGCCGGGAAGCAGGTTGTCGGTGATCAGCGTGCCGGTCGCCTTGCGGCCGACCAGGATGGTGTCGCCTTCCTTGATCTTCTGCAGGCGCGAGGTCAACGGACCGTCCTGCACCTTGATCGAGAAGAACTCGAGTTCTTCCTCGTGGTTGGCGCTCGCCATGCTGTAGGCCCGCAGCAGCGGCCGGCCATCGACCTCGAGGCCGATCATGGCGAACTGGCCGTTCTGGAACCGGAAGCCGGTATCGCGGGTGGCGCGGAAGCTGAACAGCGTGTCGGTCCAGTGGTGGACGGAAAGAACCTTCTCTCGGTAAAACGCGCTCATGATTTTCGATATTCCGAATAACTGCGGTTTTAGGGCAAAAGCGTTGCCCGGCCCTGAAATCGGGGCGGCACCATTTGCCATGGCGGAGGATTTCGCGTGTGTGATCTACGCCATTGAGACCAATAATCAACCTCGTTTCGGATGCAATTGATGCCGGTCAAACCGGCATTTGCGGCAGAACTGGTCACAACATTAAGGAATCTGCTGCCTGGCGCGCGCGGAGGATAATTTCTTTTCCCTCTCGGCGTTCATTGCAGCACTTAATTTCCGGCGCGCTCGCAAGAATTTCATTAAGAATAGCTCTGATTTTCAGCCGGTTTGGCGCCGATGCCCGCATTTTTGCGGCTTTTGGCGACAGGAATGACGAAACACCATGGCAAGCGGCGAGCGGATCTTCGTTCAGGCGATCAGGCGGTATTGCGCGGAGAGGGGCATCGCGGTCGATGTCCGCTCCGACGGCTGGCTGATCGCAATGCGCCGGGGGCCGCGGCGCCGTTTCGCCTTCGGCTACGACATCGGCCTCAACAACGCCATCGCCCATCGCCTCGCCAATGACAAATCGGCCACCGCCGAGGCGCTGACGCTGGCGGAGGTGCCCTGCGTTCCGCATCGGCTGTTCCTCAACCCGAAGCTGGGCGTGCATGTCGCCGGCGCGGATTGGCGCGAGGGGATGCTGGCGCAGCTTGCCCAAAACCCGCAGGGCTTGGTGGTGAAGCCGAACGAGGGGACATCAGGGCGATCGGTGTTCAAGGTGACGACGGAGGCGGAGCTCGACCGGGCGGCCAGCGAGGTCTTTTCGATGAGTACGGGGCTCGTGATCTCGCCCTTTGTCGCGATCGAGGAGGAGGTCCGCGTGGTCCTGCTCGATGACATGCCGCTCGTCGTCTACAGCAAGCAGCGCGGCTCGGATTGGCGGCACAATCTCGATGCCGGCGCAAAGCCGGTGTTGCTGGAGGACGGCGAAGTTCGCGCGGCCTGCGCAAAGCTCGCGATCGATGCCGCGTGCGCCATCAGCATCGTCTTTGCTTCGATCGACGTGGTTCGCGTGAACGGCGAATGGAAGGTGCTCGAGATCAATTCCGGCGTGATGATGGAGGCGCTGGGCAAGCTGCACCCGGAGCTGGTGCAGGCGGCGTATGACGCGGCGCTCGACCGGGTGTTTGATAAAAATTAGCTGCGAAGCACACTGCACCCTCTCCCCTTGTGGAAGAGGGTGGCTCACCGCGTAGCGGTGAGACGGGTGAGGGGTCTCTTTCCGCGCGCGAGCCTCTCGCAACAGGACTCGCGGATGCAACCCCTCATCCGGCGCTTCGCGCCACCTTCTCCCACAAGGGGAGAAGGGAAGTAAGCGCTAATTCTTCGCGCCCGGGGAATCGCCTTGAACGCCTCCTCCAACTGCAGCGAGATCGGCACGTTCAGGCGCTCGCCTGTGGGCAGTCGCGCGGTGAACCATTTGTTTGTGGAAGGCGCGCTCGACGCAACACGCCTTGCGTGCGGCCGCGTTTTCAGGATGTTCCCGTTGTGAAATGGAAAGCGGCGATCTAGCCTTCATGCAGCGCACGACGCATGCGGCTTGCACGCTTTCCTTGCGGCGGCTGCATCAATGATCGTCAAGCAAATGAAGAGGGAAACGCCATGAGCGGCAACATCAATCGCCAGATCCTGCTGGTGGAGAAGCCCAGCGGCAAGCTCGGTCCCGAACATTTCAGGATGGTCGAGGGCGCGATGCCGGAGCCGAAGGACGGCGAGGCCTTGCTGCGCGTACGCTACATCTCGCTCGACGCGGCCAACCGCGCCTGGATGCACGGCGCGACCTATCGTTCCGCCGTCGAAGCCAACAGCGTCATGGCCGGCGGCGCCATCGCCGAGGTCGTCAACTCGAAGGCAGCGGGGCTTGCGCCCGGCGATATCGTATTCGGCGACACCGGCTGGCAGGAATTTGCCGCCGTGCCGGCGAAGCATCTGACCAAGATGCCGAAGCTCGAGCCGATGACGCACCTGCTCAGCGTGTTCGGCATCGCGGGCCTCACCGCTTATTTCGGCCTGCTTGAGATCGGCAAGCCGAGAGAGGGCGAGACGGTCGTGGTCTCCGCAGCCGCAGGCTCGGTCGGCTCGATCGTCGGACAGATCGCCAAGATCAGGGGATGCCGCGTCGTCGGCATCGCCGGCGGCGCCGACAAGTGCAACTGGCTGACCTCCGAGCTCGGCTTCGATGCCGCCGTGGACTACAAGGACGGCGCGGTGTTCAAGGCGCTGCGCGCAGCGGCCCCGAAAGGCATCGACGTCTATTTCGACAATGTCGGCGGCGACATCCTCGAAGCCTGCCTGCCGCAGATGAACAATTACGGCCGCATCGCCTGTTGTGGCGCGATCTCGCAATATGACGGCGCGCCTGCCGCACATGGCCCGCGCGGCGTGCCCGGCCTGGTCGTGGTGAAGCGGCTGACCATGCAGGGCTTCATCGTGATGGACTACATGAAGGACAGCGAGCGCGCGCTCGCCGATCTCCAGGCCTGGGTGAAATCCGGCAAGCTCAAGGTGCAGGAGGACATTCTCGATGGACTTGAGAACACGCCGAAAGCGCTGATCGGATTGCTCGCAGGCGAGAACCGCGGCAAGCGCATGGTGAGACTGACGACGTAGTCGCGCCCCAATTGCGCCGGCACAATTGACTTGCGGTAGAGGCCGAAGCGGCCAAAGATGCCGCTCGCGAGCTGACCCTCGCGACTATTGCGCTTGCATATTTTTTCAGGATGGTCGGCGTTCCCGATCGGGCAGGAATTCATTCAAATGTTCAAAACGTTGAAGCATGCATCGACGCGCACAGCGTTGCTGGCGACAGCACTCTTCGCAACTGCAACAGGAGCGTTCGCGCAGACCGAGGCCCAGAAAAGCGCGATCCGGTCCGCATGCCGCTCGGACTTCATGGCGCATTGCTCGAGCGTGACGCCTGGCGGAGTGGAGGCGTATCAATGCCTCGCCAAGAACATGTCGAGCCTGTCGTCGGGCTGCCAAGCTGCGGTTCGCGCGGTCGAACCGGCCGCCGCGCCGAAGACCGAAGCAGCGCCCGCCAAATCTGAACCGGCCAAATCTGAACCGGCCAAAACGGAAGCGGCGCCGGCTGCCGCGCCAGCTTCCAAGCCGGGAGCGGCGGCGGCGCCGAAGGCAGCAGCAGCAAAGCAGCCGAGCCCCGCGCAGGTTTCCGCGATCAAGAGCGCCTGCCGCGGCGATTATCCCAAGGTCTGCGCCAGCGTGCCGCCCGGCGGCGCGCCCGCGCTCGAATGCCTGGAGAAGAACAAGGCGAAGGTGTCGGCCGGTTGCGCCAAGGCGGTGAACGCGGCTTTCGGTGGCGGAGCGGCCGCGCCTGCTTCCGCTGCTGCACCGGCCGCAGAGGCGGCGCCTGCCGCGGCTCCGGCCGCCATCGTGCTGCGGCCATTGCTGCCGCGCGAAGAGCTGTTCATCGTGCGGTCGGCTTGCGGCGCCGACATCCGCACCCTCTGCGCCGGCGTGGCGCCCGGCGGCGGCCGGATCATCCAATGCATTTCCAATCGGGCGGCATCGCTCTCGCCGGCCTGCAAGGAGGTGCTCGCGCCTTTCGCGGCGCGATGACACCGAGCGGGCTTAATTCGTCCGCGGCATGAATTGCGGTGCGTGACGCGAAGGTTTGCGCGTGCTGAGGCGTAAACTAACCGATCCTTGTTTGAAAGGCCGCTACGACCACGACAAGCCCCGGGAGGACAACATGCGTTCATTGCTGCTCGTTGCTTCTGCGCTTCTGGCCTTCGCCGCCACCATGACCTTCGATGCCACCGACGCCAATGCGGTGGTGTGCGCACGCGGCGTCGTTCGCGCCGGCTGCGCCGGCCCGAACGCGGCCGTGGTCGTCCGCAAGCCGGTGCCGGCGGTCCGCTGCACCCGGGTTCTGGTGAACGGGGTCTATGTGAAGCGCTGCGTCTGACCCCCCGGTGGCCAATCCGCCCCGGTTTGGCTATGATTCGCACCTGACAGTTTCGGACGCGCACGAGCGTGTCCGGACACGTGCTTTGGCGTGCCGCGCGCTGGCAATAATTCCGCTGGCGCAGGACACCGGAGCACATTAGTCTACCCCTAGATAGTAAGTATACTGTCAATTAGGGAGGCAGACGTTGCGGATCGCCGTGATTGGCGGGGGGCCCGGTGGGCTCTACTTCGCCTATCTCTGGAAGAAGCGTCACCCCGAGGATCAGGTCGACCTGTTCGAACAGAACCCGGCCGACGCGACCTGGGGCTTTGGCGTCGTGTTCTCCGACCAGGCGCTGGAATTCCTGCGCGCCGACGACCCCGAGACGGTCGATGCGATCGCCCCGCACATGGAGAGCTGGGAGAACATCACGCTGCACCTGCATGGCGACAGCGTCGCCATCGACGGCGTCGGCTTCTCCTCGATCGGCCGGCTGGACCTGCTCAGATTCCTGCAGCAGCGCGCATTCGCTATCGGCGTCACGCCACGCTTCGACACGCAGATCCAGGCGATCGACCAGCTCAACGGCCACGATCTGATCGTTGCCGCCGACGGGCTGAACTCGCTGGTGCGCCGCGCCTATGAGGGCGATTTCGGCACCTCGCTGTCCTACTCATCCAACAAGTTCGTCTGGTACGGCACCTCGAAACGCTTCGACACGCTGTCGCAGACTTTCGTGAAGACCGAACGCGGCGCCTTCAACGCCCATCACTACCGCTATTCGCCGACCATGAGCACCTTCCTGGTCGAATGCGATTACGCCACCTGGCAGGCCTATGGGTTCGCCTACAAGGACGTCGAGCAGTCCAAGGGCGTCTGCGAGGAGGTGTTCGCCGACACGCTCGGCGGCCATTGCCTCGTCTCCAACAAATCGGTCTGGCGCAATTTTCCCTGGATCTGGAACGAGCACTGGTCGTTCAAGAACATGGTGCTGCTCGGCGACGCCCTGCATTCGGCGCATTTCTCGATCGGCTCGGGCACACGGCTCGCGATCGAGGACGCCATCGCCCTCGTCAAGGCGCTGGAGTCGGATGCGCATCTTGCGACCGCGCTGCATCGCTATCAGGCCGCGCGCAAGCCCATCGTGCAGAAGCTCGTCAACGCGGCGCGCACCAGTGCGTTCTGGTACGAACATTTCGCCGAGCACATGAAGCTTCCCCTGATGGACTTCGCCTACAGCTACATCACCCGCTCCGGCCGCATCGACGATTCCCGGCTGCGTGCGATGTCGCCGACCTTCATGGCTCGCTACGAGGCGGCCAGGAACGCCGGAGACGGCGCCGAAGACAAGGGCGGAGATGCGGCATGAGCCATGACATCCGTGACCAGGTGCCAGCGGACAGCGATGGCGCGCGCGAGATCGGCTTTGCCGTTCCCGACATCTACAATGCCGGCCGCGTGCTGTTCGACAATCTCGGCAAGGGCCGCGGCGACAAGCTCGCGCTCCTGGGGCCAGCAGGCACGCGCACTTATCCCGAGCTCTGCGCGGAGGCCTGCCGCTGGGGCAACGGTTTCGCCTCGCTTGGCCTGAAGCGCGGCGATCGCGTGCTGTTGTTTCTCGACGACACGCCGGCCTACCCCGCCGCCTTCTTCGGCGCCGTGCGCGCCGGCTTCGTGCCGCTGCTGATCAATACGTTGACGCCGCCGGACCTCTTGCAATTCTACCTCGCCGATTCCGGCGCGACCGTCGCGGTGGCGGATGCAGAATTCGCGGCGCGCTTCAATGCCGAGGCTTGCAGGGAGACCAAGCTGCATACGCTGATCGTGGCCAACGGCGCGGCCGGCGAGCACGCGGCGCCGCGGGCGCTCGCGGCGGCGAGCTGGCTCGCGCAATTTTCTGCTGAGCTGGCGGAAGCGCCGACGCAGCGCGACGAAATGGCGTTCTGGATGTACTCCTCCGGCTCGACCGGACGGCCCAAAGGCATCGTGCACCTGCAGCACGACATGGCCTACACGGATGCCGCCTTTGCGCGGAACGTACTGAAGCTGACGCCTGACGACATCTGCTTCTCGGTGCCGAAGATTTTCTTCGCCTATGGCTTCGGCAATTCCGTCACCTTCCCGTTCTCGGCCGGCGCCGCAACATTGCTGCTGCCGGGCCAGCCGAAGCCGGCAGCGATCTTCGCGGCGATCGAGAAGTACAGGCCCACGGTCTTCTTCGGCCTGCCGACGCTCTACACCGCGCTGACCAAGGCCGAAGGCGCGGACAAGACGGATTTCTCGTCGCTGCGCATGGCGCTCTCCGCCGCCGAGGTGCTCTCGGCCGAGGTCTTCAACGGCTGGAAGACGCTGACGGGGCTCGAAATCGTCGAAGGCCTCGGCTCGACCGAGGTGCTGCACATCTATCTCTCCAACCGGCCCGAGCAGAAGAAGCTCGGCGCTGCGGGCCTGCGCGTTCCCGGCTATGAGGTCGCGCTGCGCGACAAGGACGGCCGCGACGTCGGCGACAACGAGGAAGGGATTCTGTGGGTCCGCGGTGATTCCAACACGCCGCTGTACTGGAACCGGCCGGACAAATCCGCCGAGACCATCCGCGAGGGCGGCTGGATCTACACCGGTGATCGCTTCGTGCGGGATGCCGACGGTTTCCACTTCTTCCGTGGCCGCGCCGACGATCTCATCAAGATCTCCGGCCAGTGGGTCTACCCGCTCGAGGTCGAGCTGTGCCTCGCCGATCACCCCGACATCCGCGAATGCGCGGTGTTCGCCGCCGAGCTGCCGGACCGTCGCATGACGCTGAAGGCTGTGGTGGTGATGAACAGCCGAGCGGTCGACCAGAGTGAGGCGACGCGCAGGCTGCAGGACTATGTCAAGGCCAGGCTGCTGCCCTACAAATATCCGCGCGAGGTGATCTTCATCGACGAGTTGCCGAAGACCGGCACGGGGAAGATCGATCGGCAGGCGTTGCTGCGGATGTGAGGCGAGCTGTCATCGCCCGGCTTGACCGGGCGATCCAGTACTCCGAGACGGTAGCGGTTGAATCGAGACGCCGCGGGGTACTGGATTCCCCGCCTGCGCGGGGAATGACAGTCGAGATTGAGGGCGACAGTGTCGCTCTACAACTGGAGCCCCTCACCCAGCCTTCCCAAGATGCTCCAGGGCGTCCTCCGCGCGCAGCGGCACGCGGGAGGCTTCGTTGTTGAGATCGACCAGCTGCGCCAGCAGGCCCATCAGCGCCTTGCGGTCGGCGGGCTTGAGCGGCTCCAGCATCCGGGCCTGGGCGCGCTCGACGGCGGGGATGATCTCGCGCAGGATCGCGGCGCCGGACTTCGTCAAGTACAGGAGCTTGATCCGCTTGTCTTCCGGCGCCGGCTTGCGCTCGATATAGGCCTTGGCCTGGAGACGTTCGATCACACTGCCGAGCGTCGAGCGGTCGAAGGCGATCACCGCCGACAGCCGCGTCGCGTCGATGCCGGGATGGGTGTGGATTGCGACCAGCGCGGCATATTGCACCGGCGTGAGGTCGAACGCCTTGCACTCCTCCATGAAGATGGAGACCGCGATCTGCTGCATGCGCCGGAACAGATAACCCGGCGCGGCATAGACCGCGTCCATCGTGATCGGAGCAAGCGGCTTACTCGGCATCGGGCTGCTTCTCCGGCGCCGCATCGGCAAACGCCGGCAGCGCCTTGGCGGCGGCCTCGGCCTGGAGCAGGCGCGGATAGGCGGAGACGTCGACGCCGAAGCGACGGGCATTGCCGAGCTGAGGCACGAGGCAGAGATCGGCCAGCGTCGGCGCATCGCCGAAGCAGAATGGGCCCTTCTCGTCCTTGATCAGCGTCTCGCAGGCCGACAGGCCCTCGCGGTTGACCCAGGCGGCCCAATCCTGGACCTTCTCCTCGGGCAGGCCGAGCTCACGCAGCCGCGCCAGCACTTTCAGGTTCTGCACCGGATGGGTGTCGCAGGCGATCGCCAGCGCAAACGCCCGCACCTTGGCGCGGCGCAGCGGATCCTTCGGCAAC
Source organism: Bradyrhizobium sp. NBAIM14 (assembly GCF_020193895.1). Taxonomy (NCBI): domain Bacteria; kingdom Pseudomonadati; phylum Pseudomonadota; class Alphaproteobacteria; order Hyphomicrobiales; family Nitrobacteraceae; genus Bradyrhizobium; species Bradyrhizobium sp. NBAIM14. The sequence goes on from NZ_JADYVQ010000009.1 coordinate 130,565, forward strand.
AGCGGCGGATTGGGATGGGTCTCGTCGAGCCATTCGATGATGGCGACCGATTGCGTCAGCACTCCGCCCGCATCGTCCTCCAGCGCCGGCACCAGGCCCTGCGGGTTGATGGCGAGATAGCTGGGGGCGCATTGCTCGCCCTTCCGCAAATGATGCGGCAGATGCTCGGCGCCGAGCCCCTTGAGGTTCAGCGCGATCCGCACGCGATAGGCGGCGCTGGAGCGGAAATAGCCGTGCAGCTTCATTGAGACCTCCCTGCTTTTGTCATTCCGGGGCGACGCGCCAGCGTCGAGCCCGGAATCCATACTCCCGATCGTGGTTATGGATTCCGGGCTCGCCGGGCCACGCGTTGCGCGGCCCTTCGCCCCGGAATGACAACCTTGTATGTCATCCGTCACGTTGACGCTACCTAGATCCTCAGTATACTGTCAATCAACAAACGATCGGGAGCAGCAACCATGGAAGCCGTGACCAAGACGCCGGAACGCGAGGCGTTCTACCGGAAGATCGACGGCGAGAATCTCACCGCGCTGTGGACGGTGATGAGCGACCTGATCACGCCGGAGCCGAAGAGCGCCTGCCGGCCACACCTCTGGAAGTTCGACGTCATCCGAGACTACATGACGGAGGCCGGCAAGCTGATCACCGCCAAGGAAGCCGAGCGGCGCGTGCTGGTGCTGGAGAACCCGGGGCTGCGCGGGCAATCCAAGATCACGACCTCGCTCTATGCCGGCGTGCAGATGGTGGTGCCCGGCGACGTCGCGCCTGCGCACCGGCATAGCCAGTCGGCGCTGCGCTTCGTGCTCGAAGGCAGGGGCGCCCACACCGCGGTGGACGGCGAGCGCACTGCGATGGAGCCCGGGGACTTCATCATCACGCCGTCGATGACCTGGCACGATCATTCCAACGAGACCGATCAGCCGATGTTCTGGCTCGACGGCCTCGACATTCCACTGGTGCAATTCTTCGACTGCTCCTTTGCCGAAGGCGCGAAGGAAGACCAGCAGAAGATCACCAAGCCCGCGGGCGACAGCTTTGCCCGCTACGGCCACAACCTCTTGCCCGTTGATGTGAAGCGGAGCTCGAAGACTTCGCCGATCTTCAGCTATCCCTATGCCTACACCCGCGAGGCGCTGGAGAAGGCCAGGACGAGCCAGGAATGGGACGCCTGCCACGGCCTCAAGCTGAAGTTCAGCAACCCCGAGACCGGCGATTTCGCGATGCCGACGATTGGCACCTTCATCCAGCTGCTGCCGAAGGGTTTCAACACCGCGCGCTATCGTTCGACCGATGCGACGGTGTTCTGCCCGATCGAGGGTAAGGGTCGGAGCCACGTCGGCGATACAATGTTCGAATGGGGCCCGCGCGACCTGTTCGTGGTGCCGAGCTGGCATTGGGTGACGCACGAGGCGGATGAGGACGCCGTGCTGTTCAGCTTCTCGGATCGGCCGGTGCAGCAGAAGCTGGATCTGTTCAGGGAAGACCGCGGGAACGCGTGACGGTCGCCGGTCTCGTAGGGTGGGCAAAGGCGCCCTTGCGCCGTGCCCACGTCTTCGCGACTCATGAAGGAATGGTGGGCACGCTTCGCTTTGCCCACCCTACGGCGCCGGTGATCGTATCTAGCGCCAGTGCAACAGCCGCATCTCCAGCCAGCCGATCACCTTCCCGACCGCCAGCCCAAACACCGACAGGATCACGACGCCCGCGAGCAGCTGATCGGTCTGCATCAGGTTGCCGGCCTGCAGCACGAAGGCGCCGATGCCGTATTGGGCGCCGATCATCTCGGCGCTGACGACCAGCAGCAGCGCGACGGAGGCGGTGATGCGGAAGCCGGCAAGGATCGCCGGCAGCGCGCCCGGCCAGATCACCTTGCGCACGATGGTGGCGAACGGAACGTTGAAGCTCTGCGCCATGCGGATCAGGTTGCGCGGCACGGCATCGACGCCGCTATAGACCGAGATCGCGGTCGAGAAGAATACCCCGAGCGCAATGGTCGCGATCTTCGGCTCTTCGCCGATGCCGAGCCAGAGAATGAGCAGCGGCAGCAGCGCGATCTTCGGAATCGGAAACAGCGCCGAGATGAAGGTGATGCCGACGCTGCGCGCAAGGCGCGACAGGCCGATGGCGAAACCGACGGCGATGCCGGCCGCCGTTCCCAACAGCCAGCCGACGCCGATCCGCAGCAGCGAGGCCGAAACATGCTGCCAGAGTGCGCCGGAGACCGCGAGCTGGTAGATCGCACGGACAATTGCGGAAGGAGTCGGCAGAAACAGCGCGTTGACGAGGCCGACGCTGCCGGCCGCCTGCCAGATCGCGATGAGGAGGCCGAGCGCGATCCAGCCGCCGTACCGGCTCGAGGCAGGCACGAAACCGGCGCCGCGGAAGCGGACGGGCCGCGTCGCTTCGTTCTTGGCCGTGTCCGTTGCCGCGCGGTCAAGCATGCTGGACCTCGCGCTCGGCATCGATCGCCTCGTTGCGGATCAGCGACCAGATCTGATTCTGCAGCACCAGGAGCTTTTCGCGCGCCGCCGCTTCGCCGCGCGTCGCCCGCGCCATCGGCACGGTGACGACCTCGCGGATGCGGCCAGGACGGCGCGACAGCACCACGATGCGGTCGGCGAGCCGCGCGGCCTCTTCGAGATTGTGGGTGACGTAGACCGCGCCCATGCCGCCATCGGCAAGCAGGCGGATGAAATCCTCCAGCAGCAGCTCGCGGGTCTGCGAATCCAGCGCCGAGAGCGGTTCGTCCATCAAGAGGATCGCGGGCCTCACCGCAAGCGCGCGCGAGATGCCGACGCGCTGGCGCATGCCGCCGGAGAGCTGCTTTGGATAGGTTTGGCGAAAATCGGTGAGGCCGGTGCGGCGCAGCGCATCCTCGACCAGCGCGCGGCGCTGCGCGGCCGAGAGCTGGGTGTGCAGCAGCGGGAATTCGACGTTTTCCTCCACCGTCGCCCAGGGCAGCAGCGCAAAGTCCTGGAACACGAAGGTCAGCGGATTGAGACTGTCCGCCGGCGGCGCGCCGCGCAGCTCGGGCGCGCCGGAGGTCGGCTGCAGCAACCCGCCGAGGATCGACAGCAGCGTGCTCTTGCCGCAGCCGGACGGCCCGACGATCGCCACCACCTCGCCGGCACTGACGGTGAAGGAGACGTCGTCGAGCACGGCGAGATCGCCGAAGCGATGGGAGATGTGGCTGGCGATCAGGTCCATGAGGCGCACCGTTTCTGCTCGGACTGGTGTGCGCGCTCTTCACCCTCCCCTGGAGGGGGAGGGCATAGGCCGCCCATGGCGGCCGTCCCTGAGAACGCCGAAGCCAAGCTTCGGCTATGTCGTATTGAACGAAGCGAAATGCGAACCGGGGCGGGGTGACAGTCTATCGGCGCGGATGCTGGCAATTCCTGCCCCCGAAGCTCCCGCGAATGGTCGGAGCAAGCGACAGATAGACCACCGCCGTGGCTCACCCCGCCCCGCTCGCTCCGGACGATGCTGCGCATCGCCGGTGCGATCGACCCTCCCCCTCCAGGGGAGGGTGGCAGATCGCCTGCCGCGGGAGTTTGCACAATCAGCATCAATCCACCTTCACGAATTCCTTCGCGATGATCGCTTCCGCATCAAAGCCCTTGTCGACGAAGCCCTGCTCCTGCAGCCATTTGATCTGGTTGTCGACGTTCTTCACGTCGAGCTTGCCGTCGGGATCGATATAGGCGCAGTTGCCGACCACCTGCTCGACCGGCAGGTTGGTGTACTTTGCGATGATCTCCAGCAGCGGCCTGGTCTTGTCGTTGATCGGGGCGACACCGTCCTTCATCGCGGCAAGGATGACGTCGTGATATTCGCGGTCGGCTTTCGCGAGCACGCCGAGGAATTTCGTCACCAGCGCCTTGTTGGCCAACGTCTTCGGCGCGGCGAATACCGCGCCCAGCTGCCACGGCGTCTCGTCACCAACCCAGCCCAGGAATTTCGCGCCGCCCTCGTCCATCAGCTTTCGCGCAGTCGAGATCGGCAGCAACGCGGCATCGACGGTCTCGCCCTTGAGCGCGGCGGCGGCATTCGACAGCGATTGCAGCGGCACGATCTTTACGTCCGCCAGCTTGAAGCCGTATTTGTCGGCGAGCAGGCCGAGCGAATAATGGAAGCTCGATCCGACCTGCGTCATCGCCACACGCTTGCCGGCGAGGTCCTTCGGCGTCTTCAGGCCGCTCGCATAGGCATTGTTGCTGGCGAAATAGCCGATCAGGGGGTAGCCGGGCTTCTCGCGGCTCATGCCGCCGATCACCTTCAGCGTGCCCTTGCCGCCGAGATTGTAGAGCCCGGCGGTGAAGGCAGTGACGCCGAAATCGACGTCGCCCGAGGTGGTGGCGACCGCAATCGGCTGCGCTGCGTCGAAGAACTTCAGCTCGACCTCCAACCCGGCCTCACGGAAATAGCCCTTGTCCAGCGCGATGAAGACCGGGGCCGACGAAGACAGGCGGAGCACGCCGATCCTGGCTTTCGGCACATCCTCGGCCCGTGCCGTGCCCATAGCCATGATCGCCATCAGGCCCCCTACCGCGAGCCGCGCAATCCCGATCATCCCGTTTCCTCCGCTTTGTCTTGCAGTGCGTTACAGGCCTTCGGGCACCGCCTGATCCCGTCCGATGAAGGCGCCCTGTTGTTTCAACGTTTCCTGCAACTTTTCAATGGGGATTTCGCGTGGAATCCGGTTTCCGGACAGCGCCAGCGCGGCGGCGGAACCGGCGGCTTCACCCATCGCGAAGCAGGCACCGGAGACCCGGGCGGCCGACTGGCCCTCGTGGGTCATCGAGGCGCAGCGGCCGGCGACCAGGAGATTGTCGACGCCCTCAGGGACCAGCATCCGGTAAGGCAGCTCATTATAGCCGCGCGATTCCGGGATCGGCGGGAAGGTGAAGACGACGTCGCCGGGCACATGGGCCTCGATCGGCCAGCCGTTGACGCCGATGGAATCCGCGAACGAGGCGCAGCCGAGCACGTCCTCGCCGCTGAGCTGGTAGCCACCCTTGATGCGGCGGGTCTCGCGGATGCCGAGCTGTGGCGGCAGGTCGACGATGTAGGACTTCTCAAATCCGGGCACCGTGCTGCGCAGGAATTCGTACGCGGCGAGCGCCTGCTTGCGGCCTTCGATCTCGCCGCGGGTGAGATCGTCGGGCTCGATGCCGTTGATGGCATGACCGTCCTCGCGCGCCACCTGCGTAAAGTTCACCCGCCATTCGATGCCGGATTTCTGTGGCCGCACGATCGCGCTTCTGCGCGGAAACCTGTGCGTGCCGGCCGCTACGGCCTTTTCCATCAATTGCGGAATGGTGCGCCAGGCCTCGCCGGCCTTTGCGGGATCGATGCCGTTGAGACGGAGCATCATCGAGGGGTAGAGCGGATGGCCATGCTCGTCGCCGATCTCGAACGGCGCGCCGGCCCACACGGCGAGATCGCCGTCGCCGGAGCAGTCGATGAAGATCTCCGCGCGCACCGCCTGCCGGCCGGCCTTGGTCTCGATCAGCATCGCGTCGATGCGGCGCTCATCGGCCATCACGACGCTGGCGCCGAGGGCGTGGAAGAGCATATTCACCTTATGGCTGGCGAGCAGCTGGTCGGCCGCGATCTTGTAGGCGGCGGTGTCATAGGCCTGGGCAAAAACCTTGCCGAGGATCAGATGCGGCGCGTTGAGGCCGTTCAAGCGATCGATCCGCGCCAGCAGCTCCGAGGCGAGCCCCTGCACCAGCCGCCGGTGCTCGCCATGGACATTGCCGTGCAGGCCGCAGAAATTGGTGACGCCGGCCGCTGTGCCCATGCCGCCGAGAAAGCCGTAACGTTCGATCAGCAGCGTCTTCCGTCCCGCGCGCGCCGCTGCGGCTGCCGCCACGATGCCGGCCGGCCCGCCGCCGAGCACGACGACTTCATATTCGCCATAGAGCGGTACTTTGCGCGCTGGTTCGTCGATCGTCGTGGCCCACATGGCGCGTTCCTTCCCGGAATCTGGTTCGAACTGGATCACGGCTTAGCCGGCGGTCCTCATGCCCGCAAGATCGCGGTTGCTCGCTAACGGTGGACCTGAGACAAGTGCAGGCATGGATTCGATCATCGTCAGATACTGCTTCGCCGCTTCTATCGCCCTCGCGATCTCGGCCGTTCCCGCCTCGGCCGTGGAGCAAAACTGCCGCTTCATCCCCGCCAAGCCCGATCGCGAGGCCTGCTACAAGCGGCAGGAGGAAGACCTGTCGGCTAAGCGCAAGCCGGCCACGCCGGCGGCTGAGAGCACGACGCTCGACACGCTGCGCCAGTTGCGGCAGGACGACGACGCCGTCTACCGCAGCATCAACAACATCTGCCGCGGCTGCTGACGCCTAACCTTTGCCACTGCCCCAATTCGCCGCCCGCTTCTCGGCGAAGGAGGCCAGTCCCTCCGCCGCCTCCGCGCTCTGGCGCTTGAGCGAATGCAGCTCCACGAGCCGCGTGTAGGCAGCATCGTCCACGGCCATGCCGCCGAACGAGCTCTCCAGCGCGAGCCGCTTGGTTTCGGCCATGGCCTCCGGTCCGTTGGCGAGCAGCTGCTCGACGACCTTGGCGCCTGCAGCCTCGAGATCGGCGAGCGGCACCACCTCGTGGACGAGGCCGATGCGGCGGGCGTCTTCGGCGCCGAAGCGCTCGCCGGTCAGCGCGTAACGGCGGACTTGCCGTACACTAATGGCATCGCAGAGCTGCGGGATGATGATCGCCGCGGTCAGGCCCCAGCGCACCTCGGTGATCGAGAACAGGGCGTTGTCCGCTGCAATCACGACATCGCAGGCCGCGATGACGCCGGTGCCGCCCCCGAAGCAGCCGCCCTGCACCAGCGCGACGGTCGGAAGCGGCAAAGTGTTGAGCCGCTGCACGGCCTCGAACGTCGCCCGCGAGGCTGCCTCGTTCGCCTCGCGCGATTGCGGCCGCACGCTGTTGATCCATTTGAGATCGGCGCCGGCCTGGAAGTGCTTGCCGTTGCCCCGGAGCACGACGACGCGCAAATTGGGCTTGCTGCCGAGGTCGTCCATGGCCGCGAGCACGCCTGAGATCAGCGCGCCGTCATAGGCATTGTTGACTTCCGGCCGATTCAACGTGACGGTCGCAACCCCGCGTTCATCGAGGCTCCACAGGACGGGGCTGGCAGTCATCGGCGGTCCTCCGGTTGTTTGCCGCGCACTATGGCCGAGCGCGCGTGCCCTGATCCATATCTTTCCGGCGTAGGGCGGCCGCGTCCATCGCATGGCGGCTTGTGTCATGCTGGCTGCGGGCGACACCACGGGATGGATACGGGATATCAATATGCGCATCTGCATTTTCGGCGCAGGCGCCGTCGGCAGCCACATTGCGGTACGGCTGGCGCGCGCCGGCCATGAGGTCAGCTGCGTGATGCGGGGCGCGCATCTGGAGGCGGCCCGCGCGGGTGGGCTCAAGCTGCGCGTCGGCGATTCCGAGGTCGGCGCCAAGGTGAACGCGTCAGGCGACCCGGCCCAGCTCGGCCCGCAGGACGTCGTGATCTCGACCTTGAAGGCGACGGCGCTTCAGGGACTGGTTTCCAGCATCAAGCCGCTGCTCCAGGACGATACTGCGATCGTGTTCGCCCAAAACGGCATTCCCTGGTGGTACGGCATCGGCCTGCCGCCGCGGCACCCGACGCCGCCGGACATTTCATTCCTCGACCCCGGCGGACGCCTGCGCGCCTGCATCCCGAAGGAGCGGATCGTCGGCGGCGTGATCTTCTCCTCCAACGAGGTGATCGCGCCCGGCGTGGTGCAGAACCTGACGCCGGACCGCAACCGCCTCCTGATCGGCGAATGCGACGACCGCAATTGCGAGCGCATCACCAGGCTGCGCGGCGTCTTCAACGATGCGCGGCTGGAATCGCCGCCGGTCGCCGAGATCCGCGAGGCGATCTGGTCAAAGCTGCTGACCAACATGTCGCTGTCGGTGCTGTGCCTGCTCACCGGCCAGACCGCGCGCGGCGTGCGCGACGACCCCGCCTTCACGGAGGTGATTCCGCGTATGCTGAACGAAGCCAACGCGATCGCCCAATACTTCATTCCCGAGGTCAAGCGCGCCAGCCGCAGCGGCCCCGCCCCCAACCACAAGCCGTCGCTGCTGCAGGATTACGAGCTCGGCCGCGCCATGGAGATCGACGTGCTGGTGAAGGCGCCCCAGGCCTTCGCGCGCACCGCCGGCCTGTCGACACCTACGCTCGACCTGATCGCCGCGCTCGCGATCCAGAAGGCGCGCGACAAGGGGCTTTATTCCGCGTGAGCCTCAGGCGAGCGCATCGATCCAGGCCGCGAGCGTGTCCAGCACCTCGTTGAGCGCCTCGTCATTGCTACGGCCGGATTTCTTGAGCACCGCAAAGGAATGGTCGCCGCCTGCGACCTCATGCAGCGTCGCCTTACGCCCGAGCCGCTCGATGACGGGCTCGAGATGGGCAAGATCGGCAAGCTCATCGCGTGTGCCTTGCAGGAACAGCATGGGAATCGCGATTGCAGCGAGGTGCTCGGCGCGCTCGCTCGACGGCTTCTTGGCAGCATGGAGGGGAAAGCCGAGGAAGGCCAGCCCTTTGACATCGGGGAGCGGCGACTTCGACTGCGCCTGCGAGGTCATGCGGCCGCCGAATGATTTTCCACCGGCAACGAGCTTCAGCCCGGGGCAGAGCCGCCCCGCCTCCGCGACCGCGGCGCGCACGCTCGCGTGTGCGATTGCGGGCGGGTCAGGACGTCCCTTCTTCGCTTCCATGTAGGGAAAATTGAAGCGGAACGTCGCAATGCCGCGTTCGGCAAGGCCGGCTGCAACCTTCTCCATGAAGGAATGCCGCATGTCTGCGCCGGCGCCGTGCGCCAGGACGTAGCAGGCGCGCGCGTGGGTCGGCTGCGTCAGGATCGCCGAGACCGTGCCGATGCGCTCGATGGCGAACTTGAGCTCTGTCGTCTTGCCCGTCATGACCGCCTCGATTTGCATCTAAAGCGCGATGAGATCTGGATGAACGTCATCGCGCTTCAGGTTGTTGTTCGCGCATGATCTTTCCGGAAAACCGCTTCGCACTTTTCCGGATCATGCTCTATTGGCGCGTGCCGCTCGCGGGCCAGAGATAGTTCAGGACCTGATCGAGCGTCATCATGATCTCGCGGCGTCCGGCCTCATTGTTCACAGAGCCGAATTTCTCCTCGAGCGCAAGCTTGGCAAAGCCGTGAACGGTGGACCAGGCCGCCGCAGCCGCCGTCTTCGCCTCCTTCGCGGTGCCGCCGGTCAGCTCGGCGACGACGACCTCGAACGCATGGCCGGCGGCCCTGCTCGCCTGCTTCAGGCGCGCATCGTCGGCAACCAGCCGCTTGTTGGCAAACATCATCTGGAAACGGCCGGGATGCCTCAACGCATAATCGACATAGGCAAGTCCCTGGGCGTGGAGCTTGTCGCGGACGCCCTGCTTGGCGGAGGCCGCCTCGCGCAAGGCGCCGGCAAGCGCGTCGTAGCCGCGGATCGCCACTTCGGTGAGAAGGCCCTGGGCGTTGCCGAAATGATGCGATGGCGCGGCCGGCGAAACGCCGGCGCGGCGTGCGGCTTCGCGCAGCGTGAAGGCTTCCGCGCCTTGCTCGGCGAGAATGGCTTCGCTCGCGGCGATCAGCGCCTCCTGCAATTCGCCGTGATGGTATCCGACCTCCGGCTTTGCCTGGGTCGGAGCGGTGCTGCGCTTGGCGGCGGGGGGCCGTTTCTTCATGTAACTTGACACTGTTCAGATTGCAGCATATCTATCTTAACACTGTTCAGATTGAGCGGACCGGAGTTCGAAATGACCGAAATGCAGAATATCACCGCGAGCCATCCCGTAAAGCGGCGTCATCTGGTCGGGGGCGCGGCCCTCGGCATGCTCGCAGGTGCCGTCGGCGGCCTCGCCGGCGGCGTGGCGCTCGGCCAGGGCGCGGCGCTGCCGCAGCAAAAGCCGAGCGGCAAGCAAAGGTTCGCGGGCAAGGTCGTCATCGTCACGGGCGGCACCTCCGGAATCGGGCGGGCCGCAACGCTGATGTTCGCCGCCGAGGGCGGCCGCGTCGCCTTTTGCGGGCGCAACACCGACCGTGGCAAGCAGGTGGAGACCGAGGTGCGCGAGTCCGGCGGCGAGGCCGTCTTCGTTCGCGCCGACCTGCGCCACGAATCCGAGGTGAAGGCGCTGGTCGATACGACCATCGCGCGCTACGGGCGGCTCGACGTCGCCTTCAACAATGCCGGCATCTCAATCGAGAAGCCGCTGCATGAATTCAGCGCGGCCGAATTCGACGACGTGATCGGCACGGATCTGCGCGGCGTGTTCCTGTCGATGAAATATCAAATCCCGCACATGCTGGAGAAAGGCGGATCGATCGTCGTCACCTCCTCGTCCAACGCCATTGCGACGTCGGCCAAGCGCTCGGCCTATTCGGCTGCCAAGCGGGGACTGGTCGGCCTGGTGCAGGCCGCGGCACTCGACTACGCAAAGCATGGCATCCGCATCAACACCTTGATCCCCGGCACCACGGACACCCCGATGATCCGCCGGCTCGCCGGCATGGAGGGCCTGCCCGATGCGGCCTGGCATATCGGCATCGCGCAATGGGCCAAATCCAACGTCCCGGGGTTACAGCGCGTGGCAGCGCCTGAGGAGATCGCGGCTTTTGCGCTGGTGCTGGCCTCCGACGATCATCCCTACACGACCGGCGGCCAGTTCGTGATCGACGGCGGCAAGACGGCTCATGGCTAGATCGGACGCAGCCTGAAAACACAGTTCATGGCGATCCCGGTGGGCGTATCCGCGCGACCACGATCTGGAAAACATCAATCTTCGCGCGTCCTCGGCGCGCAGGCCGTAACGCGCGGGAGCCGTCAGCTGACCCGCCGTTCCCGCCCCTCCCAGAACGGCCTGCGCAGCTCGCGCTTCAGCACCTTGCCGGCGCCGGACAGCGGCAACGGCGTCTCGGTGATCTCGATGCTGCGCGGACATTTGTAGCCGGCAATCAACGTCTTCGTGAACTCGATCAGCTCGCCGGTCGAAACCTCTACGCCGCTGCGTTTGACCACGACGGCATGGACCTGCTCTCCCCATTTCTCATTGGGAATTCCGATCACGGCGCATTGCAGCACCGACGGATGCTGGGCCAGCGCGTTCTCGACCTCGACCGAGTACACATTCTCCCCGCCCGAGATGATCATGTCTTTCACCCGGTCGACGACATAGATGAACCCATCTTTGTCCATGCAGCCGCCGTCGCCCGTATGCATCCAGCCGTCGACGACGGCGCGCGCGGTCTCCTCCGGCCGCTCCCAATAGCCCATCATCACGGTGTCGCCGCGCACCACGATCTCACCGACGGCGCCCGCCGGCAGCGGCTGGTCGTTCTCGTCGACGATCCGCACCTCGCAACCGAGGGCGGCACGGCCTGCGCCGCGATGGCGCCCCTTCTTGCGTCCCTCCCCGATGTGCTCGTCGGGATGCAGCAGCGTCGCGATCGGCGACAATTCGGTCATGCCATAGGCCTGCGTGAAACGGACATGCGGCAGTGCGCGCGCGGCACGATCGAGCACCGCCTCGCTGATCGGCGAGGCCCCGTAGATGATGTTCTTCAGGGACGACAGGTCGTATTTGCCGATCGCGGGGTGATCGACGAACATCTGGATCATCGTGGGCACCAGCAGCACGTCTGTGACGCGCTCGTTCTGCATCGCAGCCATCACGCCTTCGGGCGTGAAGCCCTGAACGATCACGTTCGAGCCGCCGGAGAGCAGCAGCGAATACATCGCCGCACCGTTGGCAAGGTGAAACATCGGAGCCGCATGCAGATAGATCGCGCTTGCCGGAAACAGGCCTTCGCCGAGTGCGTTGAGCGCATTGGCCATCAGATTCTGGTGACTGAGCATTACGCCTTTGGAACGGCCGGTGGTGCCGCCGGTGTAAAAGATGCCGGCGAGATCGTCGCTTTTGCGCATGGCATCAGCAACGGGGGCACTTCCCGCGACAAGATTCTCGTAGCTCTCCATCCCCGCCGGCGCCTCGCCATCGTCGGCATAGATCAGCTTCAGCCCCGGAATGGCGCCGGCGAGCTGCGCGCCGACCTGCGCAAAGGCCTTGTCGACCAGCAGAACGGACGCGCGGCAGTCGCGCAGCGCATCCTCGTTTTCCAGCGCGCTCCAGCGGATGTTGAGCGGCACGATCACGCCTCCCGCCCAGCCGGTCGCCAGATAGAGCTCGAGATAGCAGTCCGAGTTGAAGGACAGCACCGCAACACGGTCGCCGTCCCTGACGCCGCGCGTGCGCAGGCCGCCGGCCAGCCTTGTAACGCGCTCGCCGAGCTCGCCCCAGCTGCGCCGCCGCTGGCCATAAACGGTCGCCAGCCCATTCGGATTGATCTGCAGCGCCCTGCGCAGGCCGTGCGTGATGTTCATCCCGTCTCTCCTCCCGTGCGTTTCTTCCCTGTTGCTTTGCGTCCTGAGTTGCGCCCTTGCGGCGCCCTCGGCGTCTTCTTTGTCATTTGCAGCCGAACCTCGGCCGCCAGGCCGTCCGTCAGCCGCACCGTGAACTCGTCGGCGATCGCGGTCGGCGACAGCTTGCCCTCCCGTCGATACCAATGGCCGATCCAATTGAGCGAACCCGCGATCGCGAAGGCTGCAAGCTTGGGATCGCAAGGCCTGATCGAACCGTCAGCAATGCCTGCAGTAATGTATCGCCGGAAGGTGGCGTCGATCCGCCTCTTGGCGGCGCGTGCGACACCGGCGTTCCGCTCGGCCAGATCGCGCAAATCGAAACGCACCAGGCTCGCGCCGAAATCGGTCGCCATCAGTTCGGCATAGGCGTGCACCAGCTTGCGCAGCTTGGCGAGACCCGAACCGCCGCCGGCGTTGATCTCCGTGATCACGCCGTCGACGAGTTCGGCGCCCATCGACCAGCATTCGAACAGGATCTCGTCCTTGCCCCGGAAGTAATTGTACAGCGCGGGCTTGGTGATGTTCAGCCGGTCCGCGACCTCGTTCAGCGTCACGCGATGATAGCCCTGCTCCAGGAACAGCTGCACGGCGGCGCGCAGCACCGCCTCGCGCTTCTCGTCGCGGGCGCGGCGCCGGCTCTCGAACGGCAGCCAGGGCGAAGGCGATGACGGCGGAGCGGGCGGCGCTGAATCCATGGTCGGTCGGTTGACTCTGGTGGAGATCGGACGATATGTTACCCATGGGTAAGAAAAAGTCCAACGGGTAATTTATTGGGAGGAAGCGATGTCTGACGTGGTCGTCGCCGGGGTCGGCATGATTCCGTTTGCCAAGCCGGGCGCCAGCGCCCCCTATCACGAGATGGGAACGGAAGCCGTCAAGCTCGCGCTCGCCGATGCCGGCCTCGGCTACGAGAAGATCGAGCAGGCCTATGTCGGATACGTCTATGGCGATTCCACCTGCGGGCAGCGCGCGCTCTACCCCGTCGGGATGACCGGCATCCCCATCGTCAACGTCAACAACAATTGCTCGACCGGATCGACCGCGCTGTTCATGGCGCGGCAAATGATCGCAAGCGGGGCGCTGGATTGCGTGCTGGCGGTCGGCTTCGAGCAGATGAAGCCCGGCGCGCTCGGCAGCGTCTATGCCGATCGCCCGAGCGCGTTCGAGGAGTTCGACGCGGCTGCGGACCAGCTGATCGACGCCCCCGGCATTCCGCTGGCGTTGCGCTATTTCGGCGGCGCCGGGCTCAGCCACATGAAGAAATACGGCACGCCGCTCGACGCCTTCGCCAAGGTGCGCGCCAAGGCGAGCCGACATGCGAAGAACAATCCGCTCGCGCTTTTCCGCAAGGAAGTCACGGCGGACGACGTGATGAACGACCAAGTGATCTGGCCCGGCGTCATGACGCGCCTGATGGCGTGCCCGCCGACCTGCGGCGGCGCCGCCGCCGTGCTGGTCTCCGAGCGGTTTGCGGACAAGCATGGCATCGGCAAAGAAGTACGCATCGCGGCGCAGGCCATGACCACCGATACGCCCTCGACCTTCAAGGCCGGCGACATGATGCAGCTGGTCGGCTACGACATGGCAAAAGAGGCTGCCAGCCGGGTTTATGAGAGCGCCGGCATCGGCCCCGGCGATCTCGACGTGGTGGAGCTGCACGACTGCTTTGCTCATAACGAGCTCATCACCTACGAGGCGCTCGGCCTCTGCGGCGAGGGTGAAGCCGGCAAGTTCATCAATGACGGCGACAATACCTATGGCGGCCGGATCGTGACCAATCCGTCCGGCGGATTGCTGTCCAAGGGACATCCGCTCGGCGCCACCGGGCTTGCGCAGTGCTACGAGCTGACGCGGCAGCTGCGCGGCACCGCCGGCGCCACGCAGGTCGAGGGTGCCAAGGTCGCACTTCAGCACAATCTTGGCCTCGGCGGCGCCTGCGTCGTCACGCTCTACAAGCGGCACTGATATCGGCCATGGTCGACCAGTCCGCCGTAGGGCGCAGCTTCACGCCGGTCACCGCGCGCGTGGAGCCCGGCCGTCTCCGCTACTTCCTCAACACGCTGGGTGAACAGAATCCGGTCTACCGCAATGCGGATGCTGCCCGGGCGGCCGGGTTCACCGGCATGCCGGTGCCGCCGACCTATCTGTTCTGCCTGGAGATGATGGACATCGACGATCCCTTCGAAATGTTCAGCGCGCTCGGCATCAATCTGTCCCGCGTGCTGCATGGTGAGCAAAGCTTCGCCTATCACGCGCCGGTTCTGGTCGGCGACACCCTAACGTTTCGGCCGCGCGTAACCAGCGTAACGGACAAGAAGGGCGGCGCGATGACGCTGATCGGCATCCGATGCGAGGTGACCAATCAGGACGGCGTGCATGTCGCCGATACCGCGCGCACCATCGTCGTGCGCAACGAGGCGGCGTCATGACGGCATCCGGAGACATCAAGGCCGGCGACCGCATCGTCCACAAGGTCTTTCCGCCGATCACCCGCCACACGCTCGCGCTCTATTGCGGCGCATCGGGCGATCATAATCCGATCCACGTCGACATCGACTTCGCCAAGGCCGCCGGATTTCCCGATGTGTTCGCCCACGGCATGCTGGTGATGGCCTGTCTTGGGCAGGCGCTGACGGATGTGGTGCCGCCGTCGAAGCTCCGCAGCTTTGCGACCCGGTTCGTCTCGATCACTCAGCTCGGCGCCAAGCTCACTTGCGAAGGCACCGTGACCGAGCTCTTCGTCAAGGACGGCGAGCGTCGCGCAAGGCTCGCGCTCACCACCAAGGACGATCGCGGCGAGGTCAAGCTCGAAGGCAGCGCCGTCGTCGCGCTGTGACAGCAAGAGGACTCATTCAAATGACAAAACTGCAGGGAAAGGTCGCGCTCGTCACCGGCTCAGGCCGCGGCATCGGGCGCGCGATCGCGCTCAAGCTGGCGCGCGAAGGCGCCAGGGTGGTCGTCAACGACCTCGATGCCGAGCCCGGCAACGCCGTGGTCGCGGAGATCGAGGCACTCGGCGGCAATGCCACTGCCGTGAACGGCAGCGTCGCCGAGGCGGGCTTCGCCGATCGCTTCGTCGGCGCCGCGCTGGACAAGTTCGGCGGGCTCGACATCATCGTCAACAATGCCGGCTATACCTGGGACTCCACCATCCAGAAGATGACCGACGAGCAGTTCCAGGCCATGCTCGACGTCCACCTCGTCGCGCCGTTCCGGATCCTGCGCGCGGCCGCCGAGCCGATCCGCGTCTTCTCCAAGAAGGAGGCCGAAGAGGGACGCGAGGTGTTCCGCAAGGTCGTGAACATCTCCTCCATCGCAGGTCTCTACGGCAATGCCGGGCAGGCCAGCTATTCCTCGGCCAAGGCCTCGCTAATCGGCTTGACCCGAACCATGTGTAAGGAATGGGGCCGCTACAAGGTCAACGTCAATTGCGTCGCCTTCGGCCTCATCAACACCCGCCTGACCCAGCCGATCGAGGCGCAGCAGAAGACCATCGACGTCGCCGGCCGGGACATCAAGGTCGGCGTGCAGCCGCACATGCTGGAAGCCATGTCGCGCATGATCCCGCTCGGCCGCGGCGGTACGCCGGAAGAGGCGGCCGACGCCGTCTATCTGTTCTGCAGTCCGGAATCCAATTATATCAGTGGTCAGGTGGTCGTCGCCGGCGGCGGCCTGATTGTCTGAGAGCGAGGCGCTGATGCATTATCGATCGTCCTGGATGACCGAAGACCTCGACGTCTTCCGCGACCAGTTCCGCAAATATCTCGCCAAGGACCTGGCGCCGCATGCCGAGAAGTGGCGCGAGCAGAAGATGGTCGACCGCTTCGCCTGGCGCGGGCTCGGCGAGATGGGCGCGCTGCTGGCGAGCGTGCCGGAGGAATATGGCGGCCTGGGCGCGACCTTCGCCTATGACGCCGCCGTTCTCGACGATCTCGAAAGCACGGTGCCGGAGCTGACCACCGGCGTCTCCGTGCACAGCGCCATCGTCGCGCATTACATCCTCAATTACGGTTCGGAGGAGCAGAAGAAACGCTGGCTGCCGAAGATGGCGTCCGGCGAGATGGTCGGCGCCATCGCCATGACCGAGCCCGGCACCGGCTCGGACTTGCAAGCTGTCAAGACCACGGCGAAGAAGCAGGGCAATTCCTACGTCATCAACGGCCAGAAGACCTTCATCACCAACGGCCAGGCCGCCGATCTCGTCATCGTGGTCGCGCGCACCGGCGAGCTAGGTGCCAAAGGCATTTCGCTGATCGTGGTCGAGACCGCGGGCGCGGACGGCTACAAGCGCGGGCGCAACCTCGACAAGATCGGCCTGCACGCCTCCGACACCTCGGAGCTGTTTTTCGACAACGTGACCGTGCCGCCGGAAAACCTGCTCGGCAAGGAGGAGGGCCAGGGTTTTGTCCAGTTGATGCAGCAATTGCCGCAGGAACGCCTTGCGCTCGCGGTCGGCGCCGTCGCCTCGATGGAGCGCGCGGTCAAGCTCACCACCGACTACACCAAGGAGCGGAAGGCGTTCGGCAAGCCGCTGATGGATTTCCAAAACACCGCCTTCACGCTGGCCGAGCGCAAGACCGAGGCGATGATCGCACGCGTCTTCGTCGATTGGTGCATCGAGCGCCTGGTCGCCAAGGACCTCGATACCGTGACGGCATCGATGGCGAAATATTGGTGCTCGGAGAAGCAGGTCGAGACCGCCGACGAATGCCTGCAGCTGTTCGGCGGCTACGGCTACATGCAGGAATACCCGATCTCGCGCATCTTCATCGATTCCCGCATCCAGAAGATCTATGGCGGCACCAACGAGATCATGAAGCTCTTGATCGCCAGATCCTTGTAGATCAGGTCGCTGTCGGGGAGAGGCGCGCACCCCTGCACGGCAATCCCAACTCGTCGTCCCGGACAAGCGAAGCGGAGCGGAGCGCCGATCCGGGACGACGAGCGGAGATCGGGGCTACGGCGTTGCCATAAGCGGCCCGCACGCAAACTCCCCTCACCGCGCGCGCCAGTCGCGCGGCCGGCAGCCGAAGCGCTGCTTGAAGCGGCGGGTGAAGTGGGAGAGGTCCGAAAAACCCCAATCGAACGCGATGGCGCCGATCGCACGCTCCGCCATCGCGGGATTCCTGAGATCCCTGGCCGCGCCGTCGAGACGATGGTCGATGACGTAGTCGGTGAAGCCTGAGCCCGATCGCGCCAGCAGCTTGTGCACGTAGCGCTCGCTGATGCCGACGGCGGCGGCGACGTCTGCGACCGCAAGTCCCGGCTGGCGGAGCCGCCGGTGGATGGCACGTTTCACCGCCAGCGTGGTTGCATCGGCGAGACTCTCGGCTTCAGCGGCGTGCAGGCGGCTGCTTCGCGACAGGCTCACGGCAACCAATTCGATCAGCGCCCGGAACAGCCGCACACCTTCGTCCTCGCTCATCTGCAGCGCGCCCTCGCTGAGCGTGCGCGCGGTCTCGACAATGAGGTGGCCGACGACGGGATCGTCCGAGAGGCGTGCCGCAACGACGTCGAACGAAGCCGGCAGCCGTTCACGCAAGGCTTCTGCCGGCACCCAGAACGAGGCGACGCGCAGCTGCGGACCACGATCGTGCAGAAGCGCGAACTGGCGGTCGCTGTCGAAGATGCCGACCTGTCCGGGCGACAGGCTGATCTCGCGACCGTCCTGCTGGATGCGGCAGCGGCCGGCCAGCTTCAGGTTGAGGTAGAAGCAGCTGCGATCCGACGCCGCAATATCGGCCGCGGAACGGCGCACCAAATGCTCAGGGAAGCTGACGCGGTTGATCGCGGCATTACCGAGACGGACGTGCTCGACGCTGGCGGGAAAGCCGCTTGCCGCCGCCGGCTCCGGCGTCAGATTCATGAAAGCCTGGCAGATTGCCTCGCGATAATAGGCGAATTGCTCGTGAGGCCGTACACCCACCGTATTCCAGGCCGAGTGGCGCGACGGGACGGGGCGCTCGATCTGCTGCATCGGTTCACTCCGAGACCAATACGGTTCACTTCCAGCCAAGCGGCAAATCGGTCGCCGGTCCACACTTGCCGTGCGGCGACGCTGCGCCGATCTAACCACACCCTCGGGAGGAGCCACAATATGTCGACCTACGTTCTCGTCCATGGCGCCTGGCATACAGGCGCCGAGCTCGAGCCGGTCGCCGCGCCGATCCGCGCCGCCGGCCATCAGGTCCATACCCCCACCATCAAGGGCAACCGTCCGGGCGATGCCAAGACGACCGGGTTGAAGGAAGCGATCCAATCGATCGCGGACTACCTGGCCGAGAATAATCTGAAGGACGTCATCCTGCTCGGCCATTCCTATGGCGGCATGGTTATCACTGGCGTTGCCGACCTCGCGCCGGAGCGCATCCGCCGCCTGGTCTACTGGAATGCCTTCGTGCCCAATGACGGCGAATGCCTCAACGACATGGTGCCGCCGCATTATATCGGACTGTTCGACGCCATCGCGGCCGAGCGCGGCGACGGCTCGGTGGTGCTGCCCTTCCCGATCTGGCGCGAGGCCTTCATCAACGATGCCGATCTGGAGACGGCGCAGCGCGCTTATGACGTGCTCAATCCGCATCCGCTGGCGACCTTCAGCGACAAGATCGCGCTCAAGAGCAATCCGGCCGAGATGCCGCTGGCCAAATCCTACATCAACTGCACCGAGGATACCGCGATGCCGCACAGCCATGGCTGGCATCCGCGCCTGTCGGAGAAGCTCGGCCTGTTTCGCCTGGTGCAGGTGCCGGGAAGCCACGAACTGTGCTTCTCGGACCCGGCGCGGCTCGCCAAGGCGATCAGGGAGGCGGGACGCGACTGATCAGTGCGTCATGCGAGCACGTGGTCACGATCCGCGCGCGCCGCTCAATTCGGATGCCACCAGCGGCCGCCGATGACGACGCCTTCGGACACGATCTTGCGATCGCCGATCAGGTGCTCGCCGACGACGTCTTCATAGTCGAACTGGCCCTGCCGCACCGAGATCAACGTGGCGTCGCCGACGCTGCCCGGCTTGAGGCTGCCGAGCTCAGGACGCCGCAGCGCCATCGCCGCATTCACCGTCGATGCCGCGATCACATCCGGCAGCTCCATGCCCATGCACAGGAACTTCGACATGGTCGTCACCTGGTCATAGGCCGGTCCGTCGATGCAGAGCTGATGGATGTCCGAGGAAATCGTGTCCGGATGGAAACCATTGGCCAGCATGGCGCGCGCGGTCTTGAACGCGAACGAACCCTTGCCGTGGCCGATATCGAACAGCACGCCGCGCTCGCGCGCTTCCAGCACCGCCTTCTTCACAGTGCCTTGCGCCGTCGCCGGCGTGTTCGGGAAGGGGCGGAACGCGTGGGTCAGCACGTCGCCGGGACGCAGCCGCGCCAACACGTCCTCATAGCTCGGCGGCGGATGATCGATATGCGCCATCAGCGGCATGCCGACCTCGTTCGCGACCTCGAGCGCGATGTCGAGCGGCACCGCGCCCGAGGTGCCCGAGGAATGCAGGCCCACGCGCACCTTGATGCCGACGATGAGATCGCGGTTGGCATCGGCCACTTCGGCCGCCTCGATCGGATTCATCAGGCGCAGCTCCTCGCTCTCGCCGACCATGATCCGGTGCGAGAAGCCGAAGATGCCGGCATGCGAGACGTGCAAATAGGCGAGGATGCGGACCTGGCTCGGCTCGATCACATGCTTGCGGAAGCCGGCGAAATTGCCGGGGCCAGCGCTGCCGGTATCCACCGCCGTGGTGACGCCGGAGAGGCGGCAGAACTCCTCGGCATCAATGCCGAGCGAGGTGCCGCCCCAATAGACATGGGTGTGCAGATCGATGAGTCCGGGCGTCACGATGAACTGCGAGATGTCGCGGACATCGGTGCCCGGATCCGCCTTGAGCCCTGTGCCAACAGCGGCAACCTTGCCGTTCGAAAATGCGACATCCGTCACGGCATCGAGCTTCTGCGAGGGGTCAATGACCCTTCCGCCGCGAAGGATCAAGTCAAAAGGCATCATGGTCTCCGGGTATGGCAACGGACAGGCATGGACCGGGCTGGAAGGTGCCCCTTCCGGCCCGGCCGCTTCTGTTAGCAATTTTTGCACCAGCCGAGCAAATCAGCGGGCATCCTGTCCGCCCGGCTTGCGGGCCGCCAGATGCATGACGGCTTACTCCGTGAACGTATTCGCGACTCTACGGGAGCGAAGGACATAGGTTATCCAAATCGCGGCACTGATCGCACCGACGACCATTCGTGCGACTTGAAGAGGTTCGATAGTGAAAAAATCACCGAACGGACGGTTCAAGCCGATGGAAAAGATCGATGCAACCCAAACCAGATCGATCAACGGGATCAGTACCGCACAGATCATCTGCACAATGAAGAACGCTGGAAATCTACGGGAATGCATGAACAGGAGCACCGCCGTCCAGATTGCGAGACCGATCAGCGCGACGTTCATCGCAATCTCGCCCCAAAATACGATTGAGAATTGCACCCAGGTCTCGCTGGAGATCGACTGCACATATTGCGCGGTATTGACGACTAGGCGCACGATGCCGATCATTTGGCCGAACGCCAGAAGCCCGAGCCAGCCGCTGATGCCGGTCATCTCTGGCTGGACGTCCTTGAATGAAGCGCCGTCTTCTGCGGGAGCGGCCGCCTCGCGAATGACCTCAACCGGCGGCGATGCTGGGCTTGGCGGCGGCGATTGAAGGAGCTGCTGCGTGATCTCGTGCACCTCCCCGGCCGGCTTCCAATTCTCGAAGCCGTGCCGCCAGACCAGCACGCGCCGAGGATCGGCGATACCCGCGAGAAGCGTGAGGAGTTCAGAAATCGAGAACGGGCCGCGCCGCTGCCCGCCCTCAGCGTAGTACCATGAGTCCGCCATGCAAGGCCCCCTGCACCCGCCGTATTTTAGCCGGCTGTCGGCACACGTCACGATGGAATAACGCTTGGGGGGAATACCGGCGTTGCGTGCCCTAGGCGCGGCGTAAACGCGCGGAAAAGTGGCGATCCCGGGAAGACTCGAACTTCCGACCTACGGTTTAGGAAACCGCCGCTCTATCCGGCTGAGCTACGGGACCGCGGAACCCGTGGGTGCGGGCTCGGCCCCCTCATAGCAGAGCAAAATGCGGTTCGCCAGCCATCAGGCGGGCGAGATCGATCGTCAGCCTGAACGGGGCGGCTATACTTCCAGGCCCCTCCCAACGGAGCAGCTCACATGATCGAAAGCATCAGCGCCATCACGCTCGGCACGCATGACATGGGGCGCGCCGTGCACTTCTACCGGTCGCTGGGGTTCGAGCTCTTGTATGGTGGCGAAGCCGCCGCATTCACGAGCTTTCGCGTCGGCCCCGGTTATCTCAACCTGACGGCACAGCCGGACGACAAGCGCTGGTCCTGGTGGGGCCGCGTCATCTTCCATGTCGCCGATGTCGACGCAACCTATGAGCAGGCGCGCGCCGCCGGATGGCAGCCGTCAACCACGCCGCGCGACGCCGAATGGGGCGAGCGCTACTTCCATCTCACCGACCCCGATGGCCATGAGCTCAGTTTCGCACGTCCCCTTCGTCGGGCATGACGGGGCCTCACGCCTTGATATTGTTGTCCTTCACGACCTTGCCCCAGGTGGCGACCTGCTTGTCGAAGAAGGTCTTGAAGGCGGCGCCGTCCTGGAGCAGCAGCGTCATGTGTTGCGTCTCCTTCAGCTGGGCGGCGGTCGCGGGCTCGCTCAGGATCTCCTTGGACGCCGCCGCGAAGGCCGCGACGACGTCCGGCGGCGTGCCCGTGGGCGCGAAGATGCCCCACCAGGCCAGCGTCTCGAAGTCCGGGAAGCCGGCCTCGATCGCGGTCTGAGTATCAGGCAGGGCCGGCAGCCGCTCGCGGCCGAGCTGCAGGATCGGACGCAGCATATTGGTGCCGAGCTGGGCGGCGACCAGCGCCGCCGATCCCGCGATGAGATCGACGTGGCCGCCGAGCACGTCGTTCATGGCCGGCCCGCCGCCGCGATAGGGCACGTGCATGATCTCGACGCCGGCCTTGCTGCCGAGCACGGTCATGGCGAGATGGCCGAGCGTGCCGATGCCGACCGAGGCGTATTTCACCGCGCCGGGGCTTGCCTTGCAGGCGGCGACCACGTCGGCGAAGCTCTTGTAGGGGCGGCCGGCGCCGGCCGCGATCACGTAAGGCGCGGTGCCGATCAGCAGCACCGGCATCAGCTCGCGCTCGACATCGACCGGCGGCTTGTCGAGAATCGACGGGATCACCGCGTGGGAATCGAAGGTGACCAGGAAGGTCGAGCCGTCGGCCGGACTCTTGGCGACCTGCGCAGCGCCGAGCGCACCGGCCGCGCCCGACTTGTTCTCGACCACCACGATGCGACCAAGCTTGGTCTGCAGGTTCGTCTGCAGCAGCCGCGCCATGGCGTCGGTCGATCCGCCCGGCGGGAACGGCACCACCAGCGTGATTTTGCCGGCCTGCGCCATCGCCGGCGTCAATGCGAGAATAGCCGGCGCGGCCAGCAGCGCCCGTCGTGTGATCGTCATGGTCCCCTCCCTTTATGTGTAGCGCTTTGCTTTTTTGCTTTTGAGCGCTAGGTCGTGCCGAAGCCTGATCCTGCTTTTCTGTATTCTGGCCGAGGCGGACTGAAGATGTCCAGCACGCGGGCGCCGTCCGGGCCGGCGCGCATGGTGTGCGGCACGTTCCCGGGCGTGCGCCAGAAATCGCCTTTCTTCACCGGGATTTCCTCCTCGCCCTGGACGCGGATGGCGGAGCCGTCGAGCAGCACGCCCCACTGCTCCTCGGGGTGATGATGCAGCGTGCCTTGCGCATGCGGGGCCAGCGTCACCACCGACAGCATCGCCTGCTCGCCGGAGAAGATGCGCGTGGTCACGCCGGCGGCAAGCTCGCGGAAGAGTCCGTCGCTGGCATCATCGAGATTGTGAAATTCTTCCTTCTGGCTCACGCCATCCTCCCTTCACGCTCCTCTGATCAGGACTTGCCGTAGGCGCCCTGGTAACGGCCCTCGCGGATCGCCTTCAGCGTCTCCTCCTCGCGCGCGACCTGGACACGCACCGCTTCCAACAGGGCGGCCGCGCCGGCAGCGGGAAACGACACCACGCCGTCCTCGTCGCCGACGACGATGTCGCCGGGCGCAATCACGCTGCCGCCGATCGTCACCGGCACGTTGATCTCGCCGGGGCCGTTCTTGTAGGGACCGCGATGGATCACTGCGCGGGCGTAGCAGGGGAAGTCGTCGGCCGCGAATGCTGCGACGTCGCGGATCGCGCCGTCGATTACGTAGCCTTCGGCTTTGCGCCATTGCGCGATGTTCTTCATGATCTCGCCGATCAGCGCGCGCGTCTCGTCGCCGCCGCCGTCGACCACGATGACGTCGCCGGGCCCGACCAGATCCAGCGCGCGGTGGATCGCGAGATTGTCGCCGGGACGGGTGCGCACGGTGAAGGCCGTGCCCACCAGCTTGCCGCCGCGGTGATAGGGCCTCAGCCCCACTGCGCCGGGCAGCCGGGCGAGATTGTCCGAGATCACCGAGGTCGGCGCGTCCCTGAAACCTTCGATGATATTTGCCGGCGGCTTCGGCACGCTGCTCGCTACGATGGTGATCGTCATGTCAGTCCTTCCTTGCTTGTCTCATTCGGCATGCGCCCGCGCCTTCGAAGGCAAGATCCGGAACGCGCGCCCCTCCTTCATCCACGTCGCACGCTCATCGCGCAACAGGGTGCGCCGAACTTTTCCGGAATCGTCGCGCGGCGGGGCGCTGACGAATTCGAAGCTTTCGGGATGCTTATAGCGGCTGAGCCGGTCCTTGAGGAAATCCGCCATGCCGTCGGCAATGGCCTGCCCGTCCGCATCGGGCTCCGGCTCGATGATGGCATGCACACGCTGGCCCAATTCCGGATCGGGCAGGCCCACCACGACGCAGGAGCGCACACCGGGAGCCTCGGACACCGCGGCCTCGACCTCGGCCGGATAGATGTTGGCGCCGCCGCGCAGCACCATGTCGGCGAGGCGGTCGCCGAGATAAAGATAGCCTTCGGCGTCCAGCCGACCGATATCGCCCAGCGATTCCCAGCCGTCGGCGCGACGCTTCGGCTCGGCGCCGAGATAATGGTAGGTGGCGTCCTTGCCGTCATTGTTGAGGAAATAGATCTCGCCGGTCTCGCCGGGCGCAACGTCCTTGCCGTCCTCGCCGATGATGCGAAGCTTCGCCATGTCGCCGATCTTGCCAACCGAGCCCTTGTGCGTCAGCCATTCAGTGCCGGAGATGATGCAGGCGCCCTGCCGCTCGGTGCCACCATAGAGCTCCCAAATCCGCTCGGGTCCGAGCCAGCCGATCCAGTTCTCCTTTAGCCACGGCGGCATCGGCGCAGCCATGTGGAAGACCGTCTGCAGGCTCGACAGATCGTAAGAGTTGCGCACGCTCGCAGACAGCGCCCAGATCCGGTGCATCATGGTCGGCACGAAATTGACCCATTGCACGCGCTCGCGTTCGATCTGCCGCAGCGTCTCCTCGGCGTCGAACTTGGTCAGCCCCGTGAGCTTGCCGCCGACGAACAGCGCGTAATGCGACACGATGAACGGCGCGTTGTGGTAGAGCGGACCGGGATTGAGCAGCGATACGCCGAAGGGAATATTGAGCGGCGGCGCAGCCGCGGTATCGGTCACCGCCGGCTGATGATCCAGAATCACCTTGGGACGGCCGGTCGAGCCACCTGAGGTCATCGCCTTCCAGTATCGCGCCACCGGCGGCGCCAGCGGCCCATCCGAAAATCCTTCCGGCACGAAGTCGGCAGGCAACCGGTTCGGCGCATTCCAGTCCGCCTCGCCTCCGACCACCAGCGCAGGCTTGAGAATGTCGAGCACGGCGGCGGCTTCGCCGCGCGGCAGCCGCCACGACAGCGAGGTCGGCGTCGCGCCGCATTTCCACACCGCAAAGGAGGTCTCGAAGAACGCGTTGCCGTTCGGCAATCCGATCGCGACGAAATCCCCGGGCTTGACGCCCTTGGCCATGAATGCCCGCGCGCGGCGGTTGGCGCCGCGCTCGAGCTCGTCCCAGGTCAGCGTGTCCTGCCCGTGACGGATCGCAATCGTGCCGTGTGGTTTGCGTTCCGCGTACCAGCGCGGCACATCTGAGAGCGGCAGCAACATCAGGCGTTTCCATTTCGTCTTCTTGGCGTCGCCGCAGGAGTGAGGCGCTCGCGGCACGAGTGTACCAGCCTGCGGTCAGGGCGCTGTGACTCTCGCGCCACGTCAAGCACAAAATGTCAGCATCGCAGCCCTGAATTTCCTGGGTTCCATGGGTGACAAGCCGGCAAGAAAGGGGCAAAAATCCGGCTCGACTCAGTTCGGGTTGAGTTGCGCAAGGAATGCTCTCGTAGAATGTTGTCGGTCGTTACATCGCGTCGTGCGGCGCTGCTCGCCGTAGGTACAGCAGGTTTGTTCCTGCTGACGCACGGGCATGCCGAGGCGCAATGGTGGAAGCGCGCTCCGGTTGATTTCGAGGAATGCGCCGACGCCGCCGAGAAGGCCGCAACCAAAGCGGAGAAGACGGCCGCCCTTGCCGATTGCAACGCCAAGTTCGCCGGCCGCCGCAAGCCGGGCGGCGGCTATTCCTATTACGATTTCCTCCAGGATCGCACCTTCGATATCGCCGGTCCCAATCCGACGCCGGAGGAGCAGAAGAAGATCGACGAAGCCTATACGGCCTATCTCGCCAACCAGCGCCGCAGCAACGAAGCGGCCCAGGCTATCGCCCGGCAGCAGCGCGAACAGCAGGAGCAGCAGTTGCAGCAGCTGCAGCAGGTCGCGCTGCGGACCGAAGTCGCGCGCGTGCCGGTGCCGGTCGAGCGGCCGAAGGTGCAGCAAGCCGCGGGCGCGAAGCCGAAGGCTGCACCTTGCGCCAAGGGCTCGTTCTCCTGCGAATGGCCGCGGCTGTCGGAGAGCTTGAACGACCTGAAGAAGCTGTTCAACCCGACCCCGAGCAAGCCCGCGAAGAAGGGGTGAGTTGCATCCATAACCGTCATTGCGAGGAGCCCTTGCGACGAAGCAATCCAGGGTCTTTCCGCGGTGGGCTTCTGGATTGCTTCGCGGAGCCTGTCATCGGGCGGCGCTTTGCGCCGACCCGGTGGCTCGCAATGACGAGTTGGATGGAGATCAGCTCCCACCCTCAGTTCGTGCGCTTCTTCTTGCCCTGCTTCGGTTTCGCCAACGGCGCAGTCGCCGGCTCCGTCACCATCGGCGAAGCACCCAACTGCGACCGGCTCTCCTGCAATCGCCTGTCATATCCAGGTGAGTTCATCACCGTCGGCGGCCTCGCATAGGCGAGCGTCGATGTGCCGCAGAAGGCGGTCAGCGCGAGCCCGATCACAAGACCACGTTTCATCGCGCTCCTCCTTTCGGGCGCTACCCCCGAATCTGCTGCGGCGTCATACGGAGCGGACCGTTGCCGGCCGCCTCGGCTTCCTTGATCAGCGCAACAATGCGGCGCATCAGCGGCACGGCGACATGGTTCCGCTCGGCGAGCGCGATCACCGCGCCCTGCAGATAGTCGATCTCGGTCTTGCGGCCCTGCTTCAGATCCTGCCACATCGAGGAGCGCGCCTCGGGATCGATCTTCATGGTCCGTCCCAGGATTGTACCGAAGATCGCATCCGGCAGCCGCAGCAGGGTTGGAGACCAGCTCATCGGGATCGGCGTCGACGACACCGGCACGATGTGGGCGGCCTTCAGCACGGCCAGCCCTTCGGCCATCTGGTCGGCGAACAGCCTGCGCCAGTCGCGGCTGGCCAGTTGCGCGGCAAGCGGCATGTCCGACAGCGCGCTGAGCGCGTTGTTCAGGTTGATGATCAGCTTGCCCCATTGCACGCCGGTGATCTCGCCGCTCGCGCGCATCGTGAGGCCGGCGACCGAGAGCTTCCCGGCCGTGTTCTCCGCATCCTCGCCAACATGAATGTCGCCGGAGGTCGAGCGGTGGAAGCGGCCCTCGCCCATCGCGATCACGTTGAACGGCACCATGCCGGCCAGCACGCGGCGGCCGCCCAGCCGCTCGCGCAGCGCAGCGACATTGCCGACGCCGTTCTGAAGCGAGACGATGACGGCATCCTCAGGCGCATGCTGCGCGATCTGCTCGGCGACAGCAGCGGTATCGGCGCTTTTCACCGTCACCAGCACGATGCCGGCGCTGTGGAAGATCGAGGGATCCTCCGACAGCGCCAGTTGACCCGCGCCGAGCTTGTTCTCGGAGCCGTCGAAATCAGTCAGAAGCAAGCCGAACCGCTCGATTTCGGTCTTTACCCGCGGCCGCACCAGGAGCGCGACGCGGCGGCCGCTGGCGGCCAGCATGCCGCCGACGAAACAGCCGATGGCGCCGGCGCCGGCCACAACGATCGGTCGATCCGCAATCACCGAGCTCACTCCCTGAATGACCGGCCTTCGATAGCAGAGCCGAGCCCGACAACCAATCGCGGCGCATCCGACTTGTAACGGTCATGAGTGCCCCATATCTTCTCGCCCCGGGGGCAGTCAGCGGCGAACGCTCGCCGAACGAGACGCCAAAGGAGAGCACCATGGGTCTACTCGACGTCCTCAACGGCATGCAGAACGGCCCGCGCGGCCAGAGCACACCGAGCTCCGAGAAATCCTCCGGCGGCATGTCGCCGATGACCATGGCGCTGCTCGGCCTGCTCGCCTGGAAGGCATTCAAGCATTTCACCGGCAACCAGTCCGGCTCAGCGCCCCAACCGTTGCCGACACCCGCGCCTCCGCCGGTGAACGTAGGTCGGGGCGGCGGTCTGAACGACATGCTCAAGGGCGGCCTCGGCGGCCTGCTCGCCGGCGGTGCGGCCGGCAGCATTCTGAGCGGCGGGCTTGGCGATCTCCTCAACCAGCTCCAGCAGAGCGGACACGGTGATGCCGCCAATTCCTGGGTCGGCAAGGGCGAGAACAAGCCAATCGCGCCGGGCGATCTCGCCAGCGCGCTCGGCGCCGACCAGATCGAGAGTTTGTCCGCCCAGAGCGGCCTGTCACGCGAAGAACTGCTCTCCGGCCTCAGCCAGTATCTGCCGCAGGTGGTCGACCATTTGACGCCGGACGGACGGCTGCCGACCGAGAATGAACTCTCGGATCGGGTCTGATCGGTTCAAAGAGAGGGGAGCACTGTCATGAGCATGGGTGGCCTGTTTTGGATCATCCTGGTCGGCTTCATTGCCGGCCTCATCGCGCGCTGGCTGTCGCCGGGGCCGAACAATCCGAGCGGCTTCATCCTCACCACCATCCTCGGCATTGCCGGCGCGTTTCTGGCCACCTGGATCGGCCAGGCCATCGGCCATTACAGCCCCGACCAGGGCGCCGGCTTCATCACCGCGACCATCGGCGCGGTGGTGGTGCTGTTCATCTGGAATCGGCTGGTAGCGAGCGGCGTGATCAAGGGGTAGCGCTTAGAAGCGGTAACGACGAGAGCACGCCACCTCCTCATCGTCATGCCCGGGCTTGACCCGGGCATCCACGTCCTTCGACCCGAGCGGCCTCACGTGGATGGCCGGGTCAAGCCCGGCCATGACGCGGAGAGGGCGTATCGGGTCTCACGTAATCAAATGCATCCCCGCATCCATGCGCACGACCTCGCCGGTCATGTTGCTGGAGGCCGGCGTCGCCAGGAAGCAGACGAGCTGGGCGATGTCCTCCGCGGATGATGCGACCTTCAGCGGCACTTTCGCCACGACGCTGTCGCGCACCTGCTTGGCCTGCGCCTCGCCGCGGCCCTTGGTGAACCAGGGCGTGTCGATATAGCCAGGGCAGACCGTGTTGACGCGGATCAGCGGCGCCAGCGCGCGCGACAGCGACAGCGTCATGGTGTTGAGCGCACCCTTGCTCGCGGCGTACGCAATCGACGAGCCGACGCCGCTGATGCCGGCGACCGAGGACACGTTCACGACCGCAGATGGCCGCCCCGAAGCCTTGGCGGCGGCTTCGAGCAGGCTGCGCGCCGCGCGCACCATCTGGAACGGGCCGATGGTGTTGACGCCATAGACCCGCTGG
Organism: Bradyrhizobium sp. NBAIM14; assembly: GCF_020193895.1. Lineage (NCBI taxonomy): Bacteria > Pseudomonadati > Pseudomonadota > Alphaproteobacteria > Hyphomicrobiales > Nitrobacteraceae > Bradyrhizobium > Bradyrhizobium sp. NBAIM14. Next base: position 160,090 of record NZ_JADYVQ010000009.1, read on the forward strand.
AAATCTTCCGCCGACAGACCGTCGAGATCGGCGTGAGCCACATGCTTGGTGGTGCCGGCATTGTTGACGAGGATGTCGAGCCGGCCCCAGCCGCTGGCCGCCGCGACGATCTTGCGACAATCCTCATCCTTGGAGACGTCGCCCTGTGCGACCAAAACCTCCGCGGCGCCGGCCTTGCGGCAGGTCTCGGCCGTCGCCTCGGCTTCCTTCTGGCTCGACGAATAGTTGATGACGAGCCGCGCCCCGCTGCGGGCGAGAATCTCCGCAGTCGCTGCACCCAGCCCGGATGCGGACCCCGTCACGATTGCGCACAAGCCGTCTTTTGCCATCCGGATTTCCTTCCCCTGTCTCTGGTGTGGCGTCCTGTTTAGCGAGTTTGCCGCGCCCTGCAAATCGAGCAAACTCCGCTAAGCGGAATTAGCATTTCCTGAAGCCTGGCCCCATGCCCACGCCGCAGATGGACCTGCGATCAACGCTTGTCAGGGCCATGGCTTTTTCCGATCATCGGGCGCAAGAAGAGACTGCGCACTGGCCGATCAGACCGGACGCGCCAATGGCAAGATACGGGGAACGCTGTGGCGGAGAGTGACAATATCGTCGTCGAGACCGCGGAGAAGATCTTCGCAGATCTCGCCGATCCGCAAACCATCAACAACGACAAGAACAATTCCTGGCAGGCGCCGCTGTGGCAGGCGCTGAGCGAAGCCGGCCTGACGCTGTCCTGGGTGCCGGACGATCTCGGCGGCTCGGGCGCGAGCCTCGCCGACGGCTTTGCGCTGATGAACGCCGCCGGCCGTTTCGCAGTCGCGGTGCCGCTGGCCGAGACCATGCTGGCGGGATGGCTGCTGGCACAGGCCAGGATCGCTTCCCCCGAAGGCGAGATGACGATCGTGCCGGCGTCCCCGAAGGACCGCATCACCCTCGATGCCGACGGTGCGCTCTCCGGTCGCGCGCGCGGCGTGCCCTTTGCCAAGACGGCGAAGCATTTTGCCGTGCTGGCGCACGGCAAGGATGGTGCTTCCATCGCGCTGATCGACGCGGCCAAGGCGCGGATCGAGGCCGGGCTCAATGTCGGCTACGACCACAGCGATACCGTCACGCTCGACAAGGTCCAGCCCGTCGCCATCAAGCCCGCGCCGAAGGGCTTTGAGCAGACCCATCTGATGCTGATGGGCGGCGTCGCGCGCAGCCTCCAGATCGCCGGCGCGCTGGAATCCATGCTCGACATCTCCGTGCGCTATTCCAACGAGCGTGTCGCCTTCGAGAAGAAGATCTCGAAATTCCAGGCCGTGCAGCACAATCTCGCGCGCCTCGCCGGCGAATCCGCCGCGGCGCTTGCGGCGGCGACGTCCGCCGCCGACGCCATCGCCAATGCAAGATCGTTCAACGACGAGATCTATCTCGAAGCCGCCTCCGCAAAGATCCGCTGCGCGGAAGCTGCCGAGAAGGGCGGCGGCATCGCGCATCAGGTCCATGGCGCGATCGGCTTCACCATGGAGCACATCCTGCACCGCTATTCGCTGCGCGCGCTGGCCTGGCGCGACGATTTTGGCTCGGAAAGCTACTGGGCCGTCGAGCTCGGCAAGCTCGTCGCAAACCGCGGCGCCGATGAATTGTGGCCGCTCGTGGCGTCGCGCTGATCAGGGGACGAGACAAAAATGACCGCTGCCCTCCGTTTCGATCCGATCCGCCTGCCGGAGAAATGCGAGCAATTGCGCAAGGAAGTGCGCGCCTTCCTCGCCGAGGAAATCGCCGCCGGCACTTTCGATCCGCACAAGCCCAATCGCGAGGACACCGACGCGCCGGAATTTTCCCGCCGGGTCGGCGCCAAGGGCTGGCTCGGCATGACCTGGCCGAAAAAGTATGGCGGCCAGGAACGCTCCTTCCTCGAGCGCTACGTGGTGACCGAGGAGATGCGCGTCGCCAATGCGCCGACGCGGCGCTTCTTCGTCGCCGACCGCCAGAGCGGGCCGGTGCTTTTGAAGTACGCGCCCGAGCACATCAAGATGGAGATCCTGCCGCGGATCTGCCGCGGCGAGATCTGCTTTGCGATCGGCATGAGCGAGCCGAACTCCGGCTCCGACCTGTTCGCGGCGAAGACGCGCGCGACCAAGACCGAGGGCGGCTATCTCATCAACGGCACCAAGATCTGGACCTCGTCGGCGCATATCGCCGACTACATGATCGCGATCTTCCGGACCTCGCCGCCGACCAAGGAAAACCGCCGCCACGGCCTGACCCAGTTCCTAGTCAAGATGAAGCAGCCGGGCATCAAGGTGAACCCGATCGGCCAGATCACCGGCCAGTACGAGTTCAACGAGGTGGTCTTCACCGACCACTTCATCCCTGACGATCACGTGCTCGGCGAAGTCGACGGCGCCTGGAAACAGGCGACGAGCGAGCTCGCCTATGAACGCTCGGGCCCTGAGCGTTTCCTCGAGACCTATTACGTCCTCACCGAGCTGGTCCGCGCTGTCGGTCCCAATCCCGACACGCGCAGCGCCGAGGGCATCGGCCGCCTGGTCGCGCAGCTCCACACTATGCGGCGGATGTCGGTCTCGGTGGCCGGCATGCTCGAAGCCGGCAAGGAGCCGGTGGTCGAAGCGTCCATCGTCAAGGACATCGGCACGGTCTGGGAGCAGCAGCTGCCGCATCGCGTGCGCGATCTCGCCGCCTTCGTCGAGGAGACCGCGACCAACCGTGAGACCTTGGAGCGGCAGCTCGACTTCGCGATCAAGACCGCGCCGAAACTCACCATCCAGGGCGGCACCACCGAGGTGCTGCGCGGTATCATCGCCCGCGGATTGGGTCTGCGTTAAGTCAATCGAGGATCATCATGAGCACCTATCAAGATATCGGCGTCGAGAAGGTCGGGCATGTCGGCACCATCGAGATCCGCCGTCCGCCGCTCAACTTCTTCGATATCTCGCTGATCAACCAGATCGCGGACGCGCTCGACGAGTTCGACCGCGACATCGAAATCCGTGCCTCCGTGCTCTCCGCGCAGGGCAAGGCGTTCTGCGCCGGCGCCAATTTCGGCGATCCGGCGCGGCAGGCCCAGGAGGCGCGCGAGGCCGAGAAAAAGGGCGATCCGGCCGACAGTCTCGGCCCGATCAACCATCTCTACATCCAGGCCGTGCGCATCTTCCGCGCCAAGAAGCCGATCGTTGCCGCCGTGCAGGGCGCGGCCATCGGTGGCGGTCTCGGGCTTGCAGTGTCGGCCGATTTCCGCGTCACCTGTCCCGAAGCGCGCTTCTCCGCAAACTTCACCAAGCTCGGCTTCCATCCCGGCTTCGGCCTGACCGTGACGCTGCCGGAGCTGATCGGCAAGAACAACGCCGAGCTGATGTTCTATACCAGCCGCCGCGTCACGGGCGAGGAAGCCTACAAATGGGGCCTCGCCAACGAGCTGGTGCCGCAGGACCAGGTGAAGGCGGCCGCGATGAAGCTCGCCGGCGAGATCGCCGAATGCTCCCCGCTCGGCCTGCTCTCCACCCGCGCCACGATGCGCAATGGCCTCGCCGACCGCGTGATGGCCGCGACCAATCACGAACTCGCCGAGCAGACGCGGCTGCGCGCGACGGACGATTTCAAGGAAGGCGTGAAGGCCACGGAAGAGCGGCGGGTGGCGAATTTCAAGGGAAGGTAAGCCGGGGCAGTAGGGTGGGCAAAGGCGCATAGCGCCGTGCCCACCATCGCTTCATTTGTGTGGCGGAATTGGTGGGCACGCTTCGCTTTGCCCACCCTACGGATGAGTCGATCAACTCACGCGGAACTTCACTCCGCCCAGCAGAAACTCGTTGCCCGCAACCGCGAGCCCTTTTGCCTTGGCTGTATGCAGCACCTGCGCCACGTCAGCCACCCGAAACTCCAGCGCACTCATGATCTCGCTGGCGCCCTTAACGAAGCGGAAGGTCGCGTTGGGCAGCCTCAGTTCGGTGCCTTCAGGCGGGACGCCGATGATCTTGCCCCAATGCTCGGCGAGCCCCGCGGGATCCGGGCTCTGCATCTCCACCGCCGTCAGCGCCTCGGTCACATCCTTGCGGATGAATTTCTGCCAGTCCGGTCCCGCCGGAGGATACGGCCCGAGGATGTCGTCGCTGCCTTCGGTGTGATTGAACTCGATGAAGGCGGCGCGGCAGTCGCGGGGGTGGAGCTGGACGCCGTGATACGGCGCGTGGTCGATGACATTGGCGGTGCGCACGCCGAGCGCATTGGCGTTGCGGCCGCGCTCGTCCGGGTCGTCGCAGCAGAAGATCGCCATGTAACCGCCGCGGCCGCCGGTCTTCTCGATGAAGCGACCGGCCGTGGTGCCGTCCTTGAACGGCGCGACCACCTCCAGCAGGATCGTGTCGACCGGGAGCAGCGCGTTCTCGAGGCCGTATTTGGCGACATTGCCGTCGCGATAGCAGACGGCGAGGCCCATGATCCGACCGATATCCGTGATGACGGGCTCGAGCTGCGGCGCGACCAGGCAGATCTGACGCAGCCGGATATAGGGCGCCATGGTCATGCGCCCCTAAAGGTCGGCTTGCGCTTCTCGACGAAGGCCTTGGCCGCCTCCTTGTGATCCTCGGTGTCGCCGCAACGGGTGTGATGGATCGCCTCGCCGTCGAAGCAATCCTCCAGCGCCAGGTGCTCGGCGTTGTTGATGTTGCGCTTGATGAAGCCGAGCGCGATCGACGGCCCTTGCGCCAGCGACAGCGCGAGCTCATGCGCGGCCGCGTCGATCTCGGCGTCGGGCACGACCTTCGTCACCATGCCGATCGCATGTGCCTCCTTCGCGGTGAGCACCGGCGACATCAGATAGAGCTCGCGCGCCCGCGCACTGCCGAGCAGCTGGGTCAGGAAATAGGTGCCGCCGTAATCACCGGAGAACCCGACCTTGGCGAAGGCGGTGGTGATCTTGCAGGATTCGGAGGCGATGCGCAGGTCGCAGGACAGCGCCATGGACAGGCCGGCGCCCGCCGCCGCGCCATCGAGCTGGGCCACCACGGGCTTTGGCATCTGATGCAGGATGCGCGAGACCTCCATGCCGCGGCGCAAGTTTGCGAGCTTCTGCTCGAACGGCAGCGGCGCGCGACCAGCTGCCATCGATTTGACGTCGCCGCCGACGCAGAAGGAGCCGCCGGCGCCCTTGAACAGCACCGCCCGCACCTCGGGATCATCAGCCGCGCGCCGCGCCGCCTCGACCAGCCCGGCGACCATCTCGGGATTGAGCGCGTTCTTCCGCTCCGGCCGATTCATCGTGATGGTGAGCAGCCCGCCTTCGAGCTTTTGCAGGACCATGTCGTTCATGGATGTTGGCCTCATTCTGTGGTGCCACTCTCTCACTTTATCATTCCGGGGCGCGACGAAGTCGCGAACCCGGAATCCATCTCTCAACCGTCAATGCCGCCCAATGGATCCCGGGCTCTCGCTTTCGCGAGCCCCGGGATGACGACCTATTGTTTGGCGCGCCCCGGGATGACGGCGTGCCTTACGTCACGCCGTCACTTCTTCACCAGCGGGCAGCGCGACAGCTCCAATGACTGGAACGCCTCGTTGCCGGGGACGGTGGCGAGCAGCTTGTAATCGTCCCAGCGCCCCTTGGACTCCGACGGCTTCTTCACCTCGAACAGGTACATGTCGTGGATCATGCGGCCGTCCTCGCGGATCTTGCCGTTCTTGGCGAAGAAGTCGTTGATCGGCGTCTCCTTCATCAGCTTGATCACCGCCGCCGCGTCGGTCGTGCCGGCTGCCTTCACAGCTTTCAGATAATGGGTGACGGAGGAATAGACGCCGGCTTGTGCCGAGGTCGGCACGCGCTTGGTGCGCTCCATGAAGCGCTTCGAGAAGGCACGCGTGTCGTCGTTGAGGTCCCAGTAGAACGCTTCCGCGAGCAGCAGCCCCTGCGCGGTCTCGAGCCCGATCGAGTCGATATCGGTGACGAACGCGAGCAGCGGCGAGACCTTCTGGCCGCCCTTGGTGATGCCGAACTCCGCCGCCTGCTTGATGGCGTTGATGGTGTCGCCGCCGGCATTCGCGAGCCCGATCACCTTGGCCTTGGTGGCCTGGGCCTGGAGCAGAAAGGACGAGAAATCCGACGTGTTGAGCGGATGGCGGACGCTGCCAAGCACCTTGCCGCCGGTCTTGGTCACGACGGCGCTGGTGTCCTTCTCGAGATCCTGGCCGAAGGCGTAGTCGGCGGTGAGGAAGAACCAGCTGTCGAGGCCCGACTTCACCGCCGCAAGACCGGTCACGTTGGCCTGGCCGTAGGTGTCGAACACGTAGTGGATGGTGTAGGGGCCGCAGGCCTCGTTGCTGAGACGGATCGAGCCCGGCCCGTTGAACATGATGATCTTGTTGCGCGCTTTCGCGATCTCGCCGGCGGCAAGCGCGGTCGCGGAGGCCGCGACGTCGTAGATCATCTCGACGCCCTGATTATCGAGCATGTCGCGGGCAATGTTGGCGGAGAGATCGGCCTTGTTGAGATGGTCGGCCGCCAGCACCTGGATCTTGCGTCCCAGCACCTCGCCGCCGAAATCCTCGACCGCCATCTTCGCCGCAGTCTCGCTGCCGGAGCCGGTGATATCTGCATAAAGGCTCGACATGTCGAGGATGCCGCCGATCTTCAGCGGCGGCTTGTCCTGAGCCTGTGCGGCGCTCGCATTGAGGGCAAACGCGGCGGCAAAAATGCCGGACAAAATAGTCTTCATCGAAAACGACCTCCCTTATCGCGCCGTGCTCTGATGGCGGCTTGGTTATTGCTCTTGGGTTATTGCTCTTGGCTATTCGCTGTTGCCGCAATCATGCCGCATGCGCAAGAGTGCAGCAAGCGCAGGTGCGATGCAGATGAATGATCAATGCGCGCTTTCCGCAAAGCGGAATGCCGCGAGGACGGAAGCTGTCCCCGCATTGTCATTGCGAGCCAACGGGTCCGCGCGAAGCGCGGCCCGATGACAGGCTCCGCGAAGCAATCCAGAAATGCGTCCGCGGAAACAGTCTGGATTGCTTCGTCGCGAAGAGCTCCTCGCAATGAAGGGTGTGAGAAAGCCCCTTCGCGTCTCACCACGCATGAGTTAAAGTCCGGCCGCAATGCAACCTCTCCGGATCACGTGACGCAACGGCTTCGCTTCATCGTCGCATGTCTTCTCGTCGCAAGTAGCTCGGCATTCGCGGGCCCCTGCCAGTTCGAGTCCCAAGGCGAAGGCCGCGTCGCTGCCATCGTCGATGCGCGCAGCGTGCGGCTCGATGACGGGCGCGAGATCCGCCTCAGCGGCATCGCGCCGACCGCGACCACGAAGCAGGCGCTGACCTCGCTGCTCGCCGGCCACGACGTGATGCTGCGGAGCGCTGACGACACGCCTGATCGCTACGGCCGCCAGAGTGCGCTTGTCTTCATCGGCGAAGGCGACATCTCGGTGCAGGCCATGCTGCTCGCTCGGGGCGATGCCATCGCCTCCGCCGAGATCCTGGACAAGGACTGCGCGGCCGCCCTGATGGCGTCCGAAGCTGCGGCGCGGCGCCAAAAAATGGGCAGCTGGGCTGACCCGTCGGCCATAAAAAACGCGGAAAGTCCGGACGATATTTTGGCGGAGATCGGGCGCTTTACGGTGGTCGAAGGCAAAGTCCTGTCGGTCCGGCAAGCTGGGGCAACGACCTACCTCAACTTCGGACGAAACTGGACACGCGGCTTTGCCGTGACTATTTCAAAGCGCACGCTAGCGGCGTTCGAAAGCGCTGGTATGGCCCTTAAGTCCCTGGAGAATCGGCGTATTCGCGTTCGGGGCTGGGTTGAGGGGAATACGGGGCCACGCATCGATGTACGCCTCGTGGGGCAGATCGAGTTGCTGGGCGCAAACGAGCCGACAGGGGTAAGGCCTTAAGACAGGCCGGGCACGGGTTAAACGACGTGAATGGGGTGCTAGAACGGCACGGACTGGGCGATTGCCGCCGCCTGCGGGCTGCGCCGGCCGCGCTTTGCCTTGCGCTGGGCGGACTTCTCGCTGGCTGCGGCGATATGGGCCGGTTCCAGACTGCGGCGACCCCGGCAGCCGTCGCGATGCCGAAGCCGAAGCCCGCCGTCGCCCAAACCCCGGCCACCGAGAAGGAGCACGAGCGCATCCTGGCGAGCTATGGCGGGACCTATGACGATCCCAAGCTCGAGGCGCTCGTCAGCAAGACCGTCGACCGGCTGGTCGCGGCCTCCGAGCGGCCCGACCAGGGCTACAAGGTCACCATCCTCAATTCCGGGGCGGTGAACGCCTTCGCGCTGCCCAACGGCCAGCTCTATGTCACGCGCGGCCTGCTCGCGCTCGCCAGCGACACCTCCGAATTGTCCTCCGTGCTCAGCCACGAGATGGCGCATGTGCTGTCCAAGCACGCGGCGATGCGCGAGGACCAGGCCCGCCAGGCCGCGATCGTCACCCGCGTCGTCACCGACATGAGCAACGATCCCGACCTCACCGCGCTGGCGCTGGCCAAGACCAAGCTCACCATGGCGAGCTTCTCGCGCAAGCAGGAGTTCGAGGCCGACGGCATCGGCGTCGGCATCTCCGCCAAGGCGCATTTCGACCCGTACGGCGCGGCGCGCTTCCTGTCCGCGATGGAGCGAAATGCCGAGCTGAAGGCCGGCAAGAGCTCGCTCGATCCGCGCGCGCAGGATTTCACCTCGTCGCATCCGGCAACTCCGGAACGCGTCCAGAACGCGCAGAACATTGCCCGCCAATACACCGCGCCTGAAGGCGCCGAGCGCGATCGCGAAAGCTATCTCGCCGCGATCGACAATCTCGTCTATGGCGAAGACCCGAGCGAAGGTTTTGTCCGCGGCCGGCGCTTCCTGCATCCGAAGCTCGGCTTCACCTTCCAGGCGCCGGACAATTTCACGCTCGACAACACCGCGCAGGCCGTGATCGGCGTCCGCGAGGGCGGCGCGCAGGCGATGCGCTTCGACGTCGTGCGCGTGCCGGCCGAACAGTCGCTCGGCGACTACCTCAATTCCGGCTGGATGGAAGGCGTCGAGAAGGCTTCGACCGAGGATCTCACCGTCAACGGTTTTCCAGCGGCGTCCGCCACCGCCAAGGGCGACCAGTGGCAGTTCAAGGTCTATGCGCTGCGCTTCGGCAGCGACGTCTATCGCTTCATCTTCGCGGCACGGCAGAAATCGACCGAGAGCGAGCGGAATGCGCGCGAGACCGTCAACTCGTTCCGCCGGCTGACGCTGGAGGAAATCCAGGCCGCGCGCCCGCTGCGCATCAAGGTCATCACTGTGCAGCCCGGCGATACCGTGGAGTCGCTCTCCCACCGCATGGCCGGCGTCGACCATCCCGCCGAGCGCTTCCGCGTACTGAACGGCCTCGATCGCACCGCGCAGGTGAAGGTGCGCGACCGCGTCAAGATCGTGGCGGACTAAAGCGCGATGCGATTGGGATCGTCATCGCGCTTTAGGTTATTCTTTTGAGCATGATCTTTTCGGAAAACCGCTACACACTTTTCCGGACCATGCTCCGACGCCGCGCTAAGCGGATGTCATCCCAGAGAGACGCGGCCTCCCCCGCACCATGATCAGCGCCGCCGCCATCACCTCCAGCACGATGCAGAGATAGAAGGGCAGCGTATAGCCGCCGGAGAGATCGCGCAGGAAACCGACCACGCCGGGACCGAACGCGTAGGTCACCTGGTTGATCGCCGTGTTGAGGCTGATCAGCACGCCGAAGGCGGCGGAGTCGAACTCCTGCTGCACGATGAGCGAGGGCAGCGTGATGAGGTTGCCGACCGAAAAGCCGAACACGGCGCAGGCCGCGATCAGCACGTAATCGTTGTGCAGGTTGACGACGAAGAGAAGCGCGGCGGCCTGGCTGAGGAACGACAGCGCGGACGCGAGGCGCTGATTGATGCGGTCGATCACCAGCGAGAACAGCACGCGGCCGACCACCGCCATCGCGGTGAGCACCGCGACGGCCACGGCGGCGCGCTCGCGTCCGATCACGGGATCGAGGAACGAGATCAGATGCACGATGAAGCCGACCTGGGCGAACAGCACCAGGGCGAAGGCGATCGTCACCGTGAGGAAGCCGGCGTCCCGCAGCGCCCAGGCGCGGATCTCAGTCGATGATTGCGGCTTCGCCTTCGCCCCCGCCTGCCACCCGTGGCGATCGGGCGGGCGGCCGACGAGAAGGAGGATGACCGGCACGAGCAGCACCAGCATGGCGCCGGCGGCGGCGTACATCGCACCGGCAAAGCCGATATGGCCGATCAACGCCACCAGCAGCGGCACGCCGGCGATGCCGCCGAAGCTGGCGCCATTGAGCGCGAGACTGATCGCCATGCCTCGCTTCTCGTCGAACCACAGGCTGATCGTATTGGTGATCATGGCAAGACTGGTGCCGGCCCAGCCGAAGGCGAGCACGGCATTAGCGAGATAGAGCTGCCAGGGCTCGCGCACCGCGCCGATCGCGACCGCAGCCGCCGCCATCGCCAGCGTCCCGGCGATCAGGCTCAGCCGCGGACCGTATTTCCGCACGGCCTCGCCGACGAAGACGACCAACAGCGCGCCGAACAGGTAGAAGAACGTGGTGCCGGAGGAGATCAGCGAGGCCGGCCAGCCCCGCGCGCGCTGCAGCTCGGCGACATAGACGCTCTGGCCGTAGAAGCCGAGCCCCCAGCCGAAGGTGGCGAGCAGGAAGCAGACCGCGACGATGCGCCAGCCTTCATAGCGGAGCGAGGATTCGTGGGCCGCTGGGGTCTGAGGATTGTCGAGCATTTCATCTGCCGTTTGTTTTGCTCCGTCATGCCCGGACTTGTTCCGGGCATCCACGTTCTTCTTCCGACCTCGCAAAGACGTGGATGGCCGGGACAAGCCCGGCCATGACGACATCTAAATAACCTTCCTCAGAAAATCACTTCGACCTGGATCGAAGTGTCAACGCTGCTGACAACCTCCCGCCACTCACACGGCGTCGGGGAATTCGCCCATGGCCGCCTCCAGCCGCGCCTTGCGGCGCTTCGCCCAGGAGACCAGCGAGAGCACCGCAAGGCCCAGCACCACCGGCGGGAACACCACGAGGTTCACCGCGGACCAGCCGTAATTGGCGAGCAGCTGGCCCGATGAGAACGAGCCGATCGCCATCATGCCGAACACCAGGAAATCGTTGAAGGCCTGCACCTTGTTGCGCTCCTGCGGGCGATGCGTCTCCAGCACCAGCGCGGAGGCGCCGATGAACGAGAAATTCCAGCCTACGCCGAGCACGATCAGCGTCGCCCAGAAATGCATCGCCGTAAGGCCGGAGAGACCGATGATGGCGGCGCCCGCTTCCAGCAGCAGGCCGGCGGCGACGATCTTCGGAGCGCCGAAGCGCGCGATCAGCGTGCCCGTGAAGAAGCTCGGCCCGTACATCGCAACGATGTGCCATTGCAGGCCGAAATTGGAATCGGACACGGACAGGCCGCACAGCTTCATCGCAAGCGGCGCCGAGGTCATGACCAGGTTCATCATGGGATAGGAGATGACGCCGCACAGCGCTGCCGCGATGAAGCGCGGCTGGGACACGATCGTGAGCAGCGGCCGGCCGCCGTGCAGATCGGCCGGCGCGGGCTTCGGCATATCGACGCCGGCGACGATGCCCATCGCGATCAGCGCGACGGCGGCCTGCACCAGGAAGCTGAAGGCGAACAGATAAGGCTGCCAGACATCCATGGTCCATTGCACGAGCTGCGGACCGAGCACGCCGGCGAACACGCCGCCCGCCATCACCCAGGACACGGCCTTCGGCCGGTAGGCCGCACTGGCGCCATCCGCGGCGGCGAAGCGATAGGATTGCGCCACCGCGCCGTAGAGACCGCCGAGGAAGGTAGCAAAGCAGAACAGCGCGAACGAGCCGCGCAGAATTGCGAGCGAGCCGAGCAGGCCGGTGAGCGTGCCGAGACCCGTGCCGATGACGAAGGCGGCGCGGCGGCCGAAGCGGCGCGAGATCGCGCCGGTCGGCAGCGTCCCGGCGGCGAGCCCGACCACATACATCGAGATCGGCACGGTCGCGAACGACATGTCGGGCGCGAGCGTGGCGCCGACGATCGCGCCGGTGGCGAAGATCACCGCCGAATTCGCGCCGGTCAACGCCTGCGCGGCGGCAAGGCGCACGACGTTGGCACGCACGCGGGCATCGTCGGCGATCTCATGGGCTGCAGTCACGTCCAGCATCGGCATTTCCGCCCAAAGGGCTCTGTTTATTCGCGGCACTATGGAGGGGTGAGAGAGGGCCGGCAACCGGCGCAAACGGGCGCGGGCCATGCCCCTGACGCAATCGCTGGAATGATAACGCTGCGCACCCTTGACGGCTTGCGCTCGATCAAATCCTATCCGCCGCGATCTTCCGGGAGTTACCTTCATGTCCGTCGACGACAGGCCCACGCTTCAAGCGCCCGACGACGATCCCTGGCTGTGGCTGGAGGAGATCGAGGGCCGGCAGGCGCTCGATTTTGTCGAGCGGCAGAACAGCCTGACGCTCGCCGCGTTCGGCGGCAAGGCCTTCGAGCACGATCGCGACATCCTCGCGGCGATCTATGACCGACCTGACAACATTCCCTATGTCAGCCGGCGCGGCAACGACCTGCACAATCTCTGGAAAGACGCCGCCAACCCGCGCGGCCTGTGGCGGCGGACTTCGCTTGCGGAATTTCGCAAAGCCGATCCGGCATGGGAGACCATGCTGGACATCGACCAGCTCGCGAGAAGCGAAGACGAGGACTGGTTGCTTAGCGGTATCGCCACGATGCCGGGAAGCTCGCGGGCGATCTTGAGCCTGTCGCGCGGCGGCAGCGATGCCGTCACCTTGCGGGAATTCGACCTCGCCACGAAAAGTTTCGTGGCGAACGGCTTTGCGCTGCCGGAAGCGAAAGGCGGCGTCGACTGGCTCGATGCCGACACGCTGCTGCTGTCAAGCGCGCATGGCGAGGACATGGCGACGAGCTCGGGCTATGCGCGCACCGTCCGCCTATGGCGGCGCGGCCAACCGGTCGATCAGGCACAGATGGTCATCGAGACCACCGCCGATCACATGGTGATCTATGGCATGGCCGACGACACCGGAGCGGCGCCCCGGGTCTGGATCGTCGACCAGATCGACTTCTTCAACCACGCCATCTGGCTGCGCGATGCGGCCGGCACGACGACGAAGCTCGATCTGCCGACCGGGATTTGGATGCAGGCGCATGGCGACTGGTTCGCGATGAAGCTACGCAAGGACTGGCAGGTCGATGGCCGGACCTATGCCACCGACACCGTGCTCGGCATCTCGCTCTCGGCCTTCCTCGCCGGCAGCCGCGATTTTGTCGTCCTGTTCGAGCCCGCACCGCGGCGCGCGCTGCAAGGGTTGTTCTGGGCGGAAGGAAAGCTGGTGATGTCGATTCTCGACGAGCTCAAACCTCGCTTCGAGATCTGCACACCGTCTGCCACTAGCTGGAGCCGCGAGACACTTGGCGGCCTGCCGCAGATCGGCGTCGTCGATGTCTGGCCGCTCGACCGCCATGCATCGGAGAGCAATGGCGATCTGCTCGCCAATGTGCAGGATCCGCTGACACCGCCGGCGCTGCTGCTGATCGAGCGCGGCGTCGCAAGCCCGATCGTGCTGAAGCAGGCGCCGAAGACGTTCACCGCCGATGGCCTCGTGGTGACGCAGCACGAGGCGATCTCCGTTGACGGCGAGCGTATCCCCTATGTGCAGACGGGCCCTGCCGGCGAGACCGGCGATGCGCCGGTCTATCTGAGCGCCTATGGCGGCTTTGGTCACTCGGTGAAGCCGTACTACAATTCCTCGCTCGGCAAGTTGTGGCTGGAGCGCGGCGGCACGATTGTGCAGGCGAATCTGCGCGGCGGCGGCGAGTTCGGCACGCGCTGGCACGATGCCGGACGGCTTGCCGGCAAGAAGCTTTCACATGACGATTTCGCCGCGGTCGCGGCCGATCTCGTCCGCCGCGGTGTGACGAGCGCAAAACGCATCGCCGCGCAGGGCGGATCGAACGGCGGCATCCTCATCACCAACATGCTGGTGCGCTATCCCGAGCGTTTCGGCGCATTGTTCTGTACCATCCCGCTGATCGACATGCGCCGCTACACCAAGCTGCTCGCCGGCGCGAGCTGGATCGCGGAATATGGTGATCCCGACAAGCCGGAGGAATGGGAATGGCTGAAGACCTACTCCGCCTATCACAACGTCAGGGACGGCCAGTCGTACCCGCCGATCCTGATTGCGACCACGCGGCGCGACGACCGCGTCCATCCCGGCCATGCCCGCAAGATGGCGGCAAAGCTGCAGGCCATGGGCTATGAGGCCTGGTTCTACGAGCCGCCCGCAGGCGGCCACGGCTACGGCAAGGACAACAAGGAGCGCGCCGGTTTCGAGGTGCTGGGCTATCGGTTCTTGAAGGAGAAGATCGGGTGGCGGGATGAAGGCTAGAGTTGGGTGCGCTGACGTCTCCACATCGTCATGGCCGGGCTTGGCCCCGCCATCCACGCCTTGCCTTACCGCCCGAAGAACGTGGATGCCCGGGACAAGCCCGGGCATGACGACCTCCTAGCCTCTTGCAAACACCAGCGTCAGATTGTTCGCGGGCATCTCGATCGTGTCGACGAGGCCGAGGCCTGCCGCCTTCGCCAGCTTCTCGACGTCGACGACGTCGCGCACGCCCCATTCGGGATTGCCCTCGCGCAAGGAGGTGTCGAACACCGCATTGCTGAGCGCGGTATGCTTGCCGTCGCGCTTGAAGGGGCCGTAGAGGAACAGCTTGCCGTCGCGGCGCAGATAACGGCCCGCGCCGGCGAACAGGCCTTCGGCCACGGCCCAGGGCGCGATGTGAATGACATTGGCGCAGAACACGGCCGCGAGGCTGGTCGGCCCCTGCCCGCTTTTCATTTCCGGGCACCAGTCGGGATCGGTGAGGTCGATGCGCAGGGGTGAACGGATGTTCGGCAGGCCGGCATGCACGCGCCAGGCTTCGATGCTCTTGAGGTGGCGCTGGTTGAGATCGCTCGGCCACCAGATCAGGCCCGGCGTGTGGCGGGCGAAATGCACCACGTGCTGCCCGGTTCCACTGCCGAGTTCCACGACGTTGCCGGTCGCATCCGCGAGATGCTTTTCCAGCGCTGCCCAGATCGGTTCGTGATTGCGATGGAAGGCCGGCGCATCGAGCCGGCCATCCGGCTCGACCCGTCCGCCATCCCTGCCAAATTCGACCACATATTCAGCCAAGTGACGTCCCCAAAAAATGCGAACCAGAAAAGGCGGCCAAACGTCCGAGAATAATCTGCTAGTTCACGCCCATCCGAATGAACGAACTATCTCGTCAGTTGCAATGCGCAGGATATTAACTCCATTTCACCGCGTGCATAGTCTTGATTGTCAGGCGATGGCCTTTGTGCTTTTGAACAATTCCGCAAACGAGATCATCGAGATAACGCCGGGACGATGCCTTGACCGCCTTTCCTCGCCAGCCCGCTCTGCTTGCTGCGCTGGCCCTCCTCGCCGGCGCGGCAATGGCCCCGGCGGGGGCGCAATCCACCGTGACGGAGGGCCAGAAGCTCGCCTTCGACCGCGGCAAGGGCAATTGCCTCACCTGCCACGTCATCAAAGGCGGCGACCTGCCGGGGACGATCGGACCGGAGCTGAAGGAGATCAAGGCCAAATACCCCGATCGCAACGAGCTCACCGCGATCATCTTCGACGAGACCAAGCGCAATCCGCAAACCATGATGCCGCCGTTCGGCCGGAACCGGATTTTGACCGAGCAGGAGATCAACGCGATTGTTGATTTCCTGCAGACCCTGTAACCGCCGGCGGCCCCTAGGAGACTTGAGATGACCACGACCCCCAAGCCTCATTGGAGGCCTCATCCGACGCGGCGCCTGATCCTTCAGGGCGCTGCCTCCGTGGCGCTACTCGGCCTCGGCAATCTGCCGTTCGCGCCCGCGCGCGCCGCGGCGAACGACAAATATCCGGAAGAGGCCTTCAGGCAGAAGAGCGAGGCGGATGCGATCAAGGCGCTCTACGGCAAGGCCGCCGAGCCGTCGGACAAGGTCAAGCTGGATGCGCCGGAGATCGCCGAGAACGGCGGCGTCGTGCCGATCTCGGTGACGACGACGCTGGACAAGGTCACCTCGATCTCGTTCTTCGTGGCGGAAAACCCGAGCGCGCTGGCGGCCAGCTACAGGATTCCCGATGGCACGATCCCTGCCGTCGCCAACCGGCTCAAGATGGCCAGGACCACGAAATTGACCGCGATCGTGGAGGCCGACGGCAAGCTCTACAGCGCGACCAAGGAGGTCAAGGTCACCGTCGGCGGTTGCGGCGGCTAAGCGAGGCAGTTCGACATGGCATCCAGCATTCGCGTGCGCGCAACATCGACCGGCGACATCACCGAGGTGCAGACGCTGATCCAGCACCCCATGGACACCGGCCTCGTCAAGGACTCCAAGGGCGAGTTGATCCCGGCGCATTTCATCCAGCAGCTGAAGTTCGAATGTAACGGCAAGGACGTGTTCGTCGCCGATTGGGGCACAGCGGTCTCCAAGGACCCCTACGTCAAGTTCAGCTTCAAGGGCGCCAAGAAGGGCGACGAGCTCAAGATCTCCTGGACCGACAACAAGGGCGGCTCGGATACGACCACCGCGAAGATCGCGTGATGAAGGCCCGCATCCACCTCCTGCTTGGCTCGCTCAGCGCTGCGCTCGTCGCGTTCGCGCTCGCCGCGCCGCGCGTGATCGCTGCCGACAAGGTCGATCCCGTCGCCGACGCCAAGGCGTTCCAGAACTTCTTCTTCCAGAAATTTCCGAACGTGAAGCACGAGGACTTCGTCAACGGTCCGTATTCCATGAACGAGGACATGAAGCGGCAGTGGCAGGAGAAGGAGGAATTCCCGCCTTACGAGTTCGCGCTCGAGGCCGGCAAGGAGATGTTCTCGACCCCGTTCAAGAACGGCAAGACCTATGCCGACTGCTTCCCGAACGGCGGCATCGGCATCCGCCAGAATTATCCGTACTTCGACAGCGGGGAAGGCAAGGTCATCACGCTGGAGCTCGCGCTCAACCGCTGCCGCGAGGCCAATGGCGAGGCGCCCTATTCCTACATCAAGGACGAGATGGCCTCGCTCACCGCCTACATGGCCTACACCTCGCGCGGCAAGCTGATGGACATCAAGATACCCGACGATCCCCGCGCCCTGGCGGCGTACGAGAACGGCAAGCGCTATTTCTACACGCGGCGCGGCCAGATGAATTTCTCCTGCGCGAGCTGCCACGTGCAGAGCCCGGGCGAGCGCATCCGCGCCGAGACCCTCGCCCCAGCGCTCGGCATCCTCAACGCGATGCCGATCTACCGCTCCGAATGGAGCGGCATGGGCACGACCAGCCGCCGCTTCGTTACCTGCAACAGCCAGACCCGCGCGGTTCCACTGGAGCCGCAGTCGGATGAATATCGCGACGTCGAATATTTCCTGTCCTACGTCGCCAACGGCCTGCCGATCTCGGGACCGGGAGCACGGCCATGAAGCTGTCACTTGGCTTGGCCATGCTGCTCGCCTTGAGCCTTGCGCCATCCGCGCGCGCGGCGAGCGAGGCGGACTACAAGGCGGCCTATGCCGCCGCCGAAGCCGCCTCCAACGAGGCGGCGGGCATGCGCAACCAGTGGACGGTGACCGTATCTGCGCTGGCGGCCGCGAAAAGGGCTGCCGATGGCGGCGATTTCGGCCGTGCGGTGGCCGCAGCCAGGGAGGCCGAAGCGCTGGCGAGGGCGTCGATCTTCCAGGCTGTTTCCGAAAAAGAAGCCTGGAAGGCGATGGAAATCCGCTAGACTGCCCGCGGTGAACGCAGTCCCCACGAGAGGCGCGGAGAATTCTTGAATGGCGATCCGCCGCCGCGATTTCCTGAAAGGTGCAGGCCTTGCCGCGGCAACGATTGGCCTGCCGCGGCTCGCCCGCGGCGCTGACGCCGCCAGCATCTACGACCTCGAACGGTTCGGCAATGCGCGCATCCTGCACATCACCGACACGCATGCGCAGCTCAATCCGGTCTATTTCCGCGAGCCCAGCGTCAATATCGGCATCGGCGAGATGGCGGGACGGCCGCCGCATCTGGTCGGCCGGGCCTTTCTCGAGCGCTTCGGCATCCGCTCCGACAGCGCCGATGCCTATGCCTTCACCTGCTTCGAGTTCGAGAAGTCCGCAGGCCGCTTCGGCAAGCTCGGTGGCTTTGCCCATCTGAAGACGCTGGTCGATCGCCTGCGCGCCGATGTCGGCGAGCGGCGTTCGCTGCTCGTCGACGGCGGCGATCTCTGGCAGGGCACGGGGCTGGCCAACCTGATGCAGGGCCGCGACATGGTCGAGGTCGCCAATCTGCTCGGCATCGAGGCGATGACGGGCCATTGGGAATTCACCTATGGCGAGCAGGCGCTGCGCGACAATCTCGAGCGTTTCAAGGGCGAGTTCCTGGCGCAGAACGTGTTCCTGACCGAAGAGGCCGCGTTCAACGACGCGCCGGCCTTCGACAAGGCCACTGGGCGCGTGTTCAAGCCTTCCGTCATCAAGGAGCTCGGCGGGCATCGCATCGCGATCGTCGGCCAGGCCTTCCCCTACACTCCGATCGCGCATCCCAGGAGGTTCACACCGGACTGGAGCTTCGGCATCCGCGAGGAGGAGTTGCAGAAGCATGTCGATGCCTTGCGCGGCACCGACAAGGTCGACGCCGTCGTGCTGCTGTCGCACAACGGCATGGACGTGGATCTCAAGCTCGCCAGCCGGATCACCGGCATCGACGTCATTCTCGGCGGCCACTCCCATGATGCCGTGCCGCAGCCCATGCCGGTGAAGAACGCAGGTGGTACGACCCTCGTCACCAATGCCGGCTCCAACGGGAAATTTCTGGGTGTGCTCGATCTCGCGCTCGACAGCGGCAAAGTCAGCGATGCCAGATATCGTCTGCTGCCGGTCTATTCGGAGCTGCTGAAGCCCGATCCGGCGATGGCCGAGCTGATCGGCCGGGTCCGTGCACCGCACGTGGCCGACTGGTCGGAAAAGATCGCGACGCCCGACCGGCTGCTTTATCGCCGCGGCAATTTCTCCGGCCCCATGGACGAGCTGATCTGCACCGCGCTGCGCACCGAGCTCGATGCCGAAATCGCGCTGTCGCCGGGCTTCCGCTGGGGCGTCACCGCGCTGTCCGGCCAGGCCATGACCATGGAGGATCTGCTGGCGGAAACCGCGATCACCTATCCCGAGACCTATGTGCAGGAGATAACGGGGGCCCAGATCAAGGACCTGCTCGAGGACGTCTGCGACAACCTCTTCAACGCCGATCCCTACTACCAGCAGGGCGGCGACATGGTCCGTGCCGGCGGGCTCAGCTACACCTGCACGCCGGACGCTGCGATCGGCAGCCGCATCTCGGAGCTGAAGCTCGGCAGCGGCAAGGCGCTCAACGCCAGCCACCGCTACAAGGTCGCGGGCTGGGCCTCAGTCAACGGCCAGCAGGGCGCGCCGGTGTGGGACGTGGTCGGCAAATATCTGCGCTCGGGCCGGATGATGCCCGAACGGCTCGGCTCCGGCGTGACGCTGAAAGGCGTCGAAGGCAATCCAGGCATTGCAGGACTGGGATGATGTGTTTTGTCCGCGATCATGCGGCCATAATAATAATCTTCTAAATTTTTCTGCTCATGCAGTGAATTACTTCTCTTTCCGACCCGTATTGTAGTAGAATCTTGGAAGTCAGTTCCAAGCCGGGTTCTGCCATGATCTTCCGACAGCTCTTCGACAGCGTTTCGGGCACCTACAGCTACGTCCTCGCCAGCCGCCCCGGCGGCGAGGCGCTGATTCTCGACCCCGTGCTGGAGAAGGTCGACCGCTACTGCCAATTGCTGCGCGAGCTCGACCTCAAGCTGGTCAAGGCGGTGGACACGCATCTGCATGCCGACCACGTCACCGGCCTCGGCGAGCTGCGCGATCGCACCCATTGCATGACCGTGATGGGCGACCAGACCAAGGCCGACGTCGTCGCCATGCGGGTGGCCGACGGCGACAAGGTGACGATCGAGGGCCTGTCGCTCGACGTGATGTACACGCCGGGCCACACCGACGATTCCTATTCTTATTTGATGGGCGACCGCGTCTTCACCGGTGACACGCTGCTGATCCGCGGCACGGGCCGCACCGATTTCCAGAACGGCTCGGCGCGCGCGCAATACGATTCGATCTTCAACCGCCTCTTGAAGCTGCCGGACGAGACGATGGTGTTTCCGGCCCACGACTACAAGGGCGACACCGTCTCCACCATCGGCGAGGAAAAACGCTACAATCCACGGCTCCAGGTGCGCTCGGTCGACGAATATGTCGAGCTGATGGCCAATCTGAAGCTGCCCAATCCGAAGATGATGGACGTGGCGATTCCCGCCAACATGCATGTCGGCCTGCACCAGGAAGAGCTGGAGAAGGAAGGCCGCGCGCTCAGCGCGATCGAGGCGATCCGCAGCCTCGGCCGGCCCGACATCCTGCTGGTGGACTTGCGCGAGACCAATGAGCGGATGAAGCACGGCATGCTCGAAGGCGCGCTGCACACGCCGTATCCCTCCGTCGAGGAGAGCCTCAAGCCCGGCGGCATGCTGCGCGAGGTCGCGGCCGCAACCGGGCGGCGCGTGGTGTTCTTCTGCGCCTTCGGCGAACGCTCGGCGATGGCCGTTGCTGCCGCAAAGGAGGCGGGGCTTCCGAACACCGCGCATATCGCCGGCGGCCTCGATGCCTGGAAGAAGGCAGGCGGGCCGGTGGTGCACTGACGATCTCGTCGCCCCTTGAGATAAATCAGGCGCCGCACATATTTGGCAGGTAGATTCGGATGCAGCATCACCCATCCGGGACCAGCCATGGCCAAGACCGGCAAGTCGAGCGAGCCGCCCAAGATCACCGAGAAGAAGCCCGCGGACGACAAGGCGAAGAGGGCCCCGCGCCGGCGCGAGACCGATGACGACGACTACGAAGACGGCGACATCGCAACGCCGAAGCGCGATCGCTATGGCCCGGACGACGAGCCGTTCTGAGGATGCAGCTCCGCTGTCGTTCCTGCGCTCGCCGGGGACAACGGCGTGAAGCACACCTGACCCCGCACGGCCCCGCCCGCACTACCTGCCATGCGCCTGCGTTCATGGACAAATAACCGCCAGCCCCGATAGTTTGCCGGTCCATCGGGAGTGAAACGGAACTGCAATGGTCGACGTTCTCGCCGCACCGCAACAAGGCAAGACGGACAGTGCGCTGCGCACGCTGACGGGGATCTCGATCGCGCATTGGGTCAGCCATTTCCATCTGCTGGTCCTGCCGATGCTGTTTCCGTTCCTGAAGGAGAAGCTCGGCGTCGGCTATGTCGAGCTCGGCTTCGCCCTCACCGTGTTCGCGGCGGTATCGGGGTTAACCCAGGCGCCGACCGGCTACCTCGTCGACCATTTTGGCGCGCGGCGCATTCTCTTGGCCGGGCTCGCGCTCGGCGGCGCCGCGCTGATCCTGCTCGGTCTGCATCTCAGCTACGCCTCGCTGATCGCCTGCGCAGTGCTGCTGGGTCTTGCCAACAGCGTCTATCATCCCGCCGATTACGCGATTCTTGCGGAGCACATGGACGAGGGGCGGATGGGCCGCGCCTTCTCGATCCATACCTTTGCCGGCTTTCTCGGCGGCGCCGTCGCACCGGCGATCGTGGCCGCGCTCGTAACGCTGTCCGGCGGCACCGGCGCGCTGATCGCCTCGGGCGCGATCGGCATTGCGGTGGCGCTGCTGCTGATCATCATGAACATACCCGATGCCGGTGCGCACAAGAAGAAGCCCGGCAGCGAGAGCGCGCCAAAGCAGGCCATCATCACGCCGGCGCTGATCACGCTGACTGCGCTGTTCATGCTGCTGAGCCTGTCGGTTGCCGGCATCAACAATTTCGGCGTGGTGGCGCTGATGAGCGGCTACGGCACGTCCTATTCGATCGCCAATGTCGCGCTGACTGCGTTTCTCGCCGCAAGCGCCGCGGGCGTACTCGCCGGCGGCTTCCTCGCCGACCGCACCGAGCGTCACGGCTATGTCGCCGCAGCCTGCTTCGCCGCGAATGCGGCCATCGTGCTGCTGATCGCGCTGGTGACGCTGCCGGGCTGGGCCTTGACGGCGACGATGGCGACCGCGGGTTTCCTCTCCGGCGTGATCGCGCCTTCGCGCGACATGCTGGTGCGCAATGCCGCGCCTCCGGGTGCCGCGGGGCGCGCTTTCGGCATCGCCTCTACCGGCTTCAACCTCGGTGGCATCGTCTCACCGCTGCTGTTCGGCTGGATCATGGATCAAAGCGCGCCGCACTGGGTGTTCGGCGCGTCCGTGATCTTCATGGTGGCGACGGTGGTGCTGTCGCCGTTCACGGAGCGCCGGCCGGCGAAAGCAAATTGAGCCGTCGGCATCGACACAAATTCAACTGTCGTTCCTGCGAAGGCTAACGAGGCAGCCGCTTACCCTCCCCTGGAGGGGTCCGGGACGAGCGAAGCTCGCCCGTGGTCGATCGCGCGCAGCGCGAGCGGGGTGGGGTGATCTCTCCTCTCGGGCACTGCCGGATGGGAAACACCGTCACCCACCCCGCTACGCATTCCGCTTCGCTACATGCGCAGCGAGCCTCCCCCTCCAGGGGAGGGTAAGAGAGAGCCGCGACTTACGTCGGCGACACTGCGCCCTTCAGCGCCGTGCCCTGCGCCGCCGCACCACGTGTCAGCCTGGCTTTCTCCGTGTTCGGCCACAACAGCAGCAGGCCAATGACGCCGGAGCCGATCATGACCACCGCGTTGATAGTGAAGCCCGTCAGGTAGCCGTCGAGCATGCTGCTGGCGCGCTGGATCACGGTGCCCATCACGCTCGGCGCGATGATGCCTGAAAGCGTGTAGAGCGCGCCGTAGATCGCGAGCACTGCACCGCGCTGCGAGGCCGGCGTGAACTCGCCGAGCATCGGCGGGCAGACCACGTAGATCGCGCCGCAGAGTCCGGAGCCGAGGACGAGCAGCGCGATCTGCAGGCCGGCGCCCTCGACATGCGCCATCGCGGTGAGGATCAGGCCGCCGACGATGAGCGGCACCGAGCCGAGCACGCCGCGCGAGACGCGCGTGGTGTAGCCGCGGGCCATCATCACCTGCGAGATCCAGCCGGTGAGGAGAACGATGGTGGCGCCGAACACCCAGGGCAGGATCGAGATGAAGCCGGCCTGGCTCTGCGAGAAGCCGAGCCCCTTGACGATGAACGGCGTGAACCAGGTGAGGCCGAGCGACAGCGCCCAATAAGCGCCGAAGGTCGCGATCACGCAGCCGAGGAAGGTGCGTGAGGTCAGCAGCTGCACGTACGCAATCTTCGGCTCGGTGACGGCCAGGACCTCGGTATCCTCCAGCGGGCCTTCCTTGCCGAGCGCGAGCCAGGCTGCGACCCAGATCAGGCCGACGACGCCGAGCGCGCCGAAGGCGTAGTGCCAGGAATGGTTGACGATGATCCAGTTCAGCGCCGGCACCGCCAGGATGACGCCGAAGGCCGAGCCCTGTGACAGGATTGCAGTCGGCAGTGTGCGCTTCTCGTCGGGGAACCATTTGTAGATGGCGTGCGCGGCGACCGAGAAGGCCGGCCCTTCGCCCGCCCCCAGCACGATGCGGCAGATCAAGAGCGTGGTGAAGGAGACTGTGCCGACCATCGGGAACTGCGACACCGCCCAGATCACCGCCAGCGTCAACAACACCCAGCGCGTCGGCACCTTGTTGACGATGAAGCCGACCACGATGGCCGAGATCGAGAACAGGAAGAAGAACGAGGACCCGAGCAGGCCGAACTGCTCGGCGCTGAGCTTCATGTCGGTCATGATCGGCACGCCGGCGAGACCGACCACGATCTTGTCGGCGAAGTTCACCACCATGAAAAGAAAGAGGAGAAATGTAACAGTCCAGGCGCCCTTTGGCGTTTTGGTCGTCCCAGCCGCCACATTCGGCATTTCCTGAGCGCTCATCATTCTCCCCGTATGTCTTTTCGGTACCTATTTGATTTGGCCGTCTTGGAAGCTAGCAGCGGCTTCAGGGCCAACGCAACCCCGGCATTTCCGCATCAGGTGTGCTAGGCAGCAATTCCGTTAATTCCGTCCGGCGCCATCATCGTGCTGAGCATCCGAAACCTCTCAAAGACCTTCTCTTCGGCCGGCGAGCCCGTCCATGTTCTGCGCGGCGTCGACCTCGATCTCGGGGCTGGCGAGCGCGTCGCGCTGACCGGTGAATCCGGAAGCGGCAAGAGCACCCTGCTGCACCTGATCGCCGGCCTCGACGCCGCCGATGGCGGCTCGATCCGGCTGGGTGACGCCGAGGTCACCACGCTATCGGATGCCGGACGCGCCAGCTTGCGGCGGAATCGCGTTGGCCTGGTCTTTCAGCAGTTCAACCTGATCCCGAGCCTCTCCGTCGCGGACAATCTCGCCTTCCAGGCGCGGATCGCCGGCCGGCATGATGCGGCCTGGACGAAAGAGCTTGTCGAGCGCCTCGGACTCGGCAGCCTGCTCAAACGGTATCCAGAGCAAATATCAGGCGGCCAGCAGCAGCGGGTCGCGATCGGCCGGGCGCTGGCGACAAAGCCCGCGCTGCTGCTGGCGGACGAGCCGACCGGCAATCTCGACGAAGCTACCGCCGAGGAGGTGCTGGCGCTGGCGCGCGACCTCGTCGCGCGCACCGGCTGCGGCTTCCTGATGGTGACGCACAGCCTGCATCTCGCCGCCACGCTCGACCGTCATCTCACGTTGCATGCGGGGCGCATTTCATGAAGCGCGCGCTCTGGGTTCTCGCCGTGCTGCTCAGCCATTGGCGGCGCCACAAGATGCAGTTCGCGACGCTGCTGATTGGCCTGATTGCGGCGACCGCGCTGTGGAGCGGGGTGCAGGCCATCAATCAGCAGGCCCGCAATGCCTATGACCGCGCTGCAGCGACATTCGGCGGCGTGCGCACCGCGATGCTGGTCGCTCCCAATGCGGCGACTTTCCCGCAGGAGCTGTTCATAAAGCTCCGCCGCGCCGGCTGGCCGGTGTCGCCGGTGCTGGAGGGACGCGTCCAGATCAACGGGCATTCAGTGCGGCTGCTCGGCATCGAGCCGGTCACGCTGCCGGTCGATGTCGGCAACGCGCCACGCCTGGGTGCCACGGATCTCAGCAGCTTCGTTGCTCCGCCCGGCCAGACGTTGGTGGCCCGGGAGACGCTGAGGGGCTTGCAGCAAGCAGAGGGCACGGCCCCGGCGATCAGCAGCGGCGCAAGGCTGCCGCCGCTGCGGGTCCAGCCGCAGCTCGCACCCGATGTGCTCGTGGTCGATATCGGCGTGGCACAGCGGCTGCTGAGCAAGCCCGACCAGGTCTCGCGGCTGCTGATCGGCAAGCCGAGGGGCAAGCCCGCACCGCTCGCGAGCGTGGTCGGCGAGCAGTTAGAGCGAGTCGAGCCCAATGCGGAGACGGAGCTCGAGCGTCTCACCGACAGTTTTCATCTCAACCTCACCGCCTTCGGCCTGCTGTCGTTCTTCGTCGGCCTGTTCATCGTCAATTCGGCCGTCGGCCTTGCGTTCGAGCAGCGGCTGCCAATGCTGCGCACTTTGCGGGCCTGTGGCGCCTCGGCGCGGCTAGTCAATACGGTGCTGGTGGTCGAGCTGGTGGCGCTGGCGCTGGTCGCAGGCCTGATCGGGCTCGCGTGCGGCTATTTCATCGCAGCCGCCCTGCTGCCCGATGTCGCGGCCTCGCTGCGCGGACTCTATGGCGCGCAGATCCCTGGGCAGCTCAGCCTGCGGCCCGAATGGTGGCTCGCCGGCATCGGGATCAGCGTGGCGGGTGCGCTTGTGGCGGCGGCGACCAGCCTGATCAAGGCGATCAGGATGCCGGTGCTGGCGACGGCGCAGCCGGGCGCCTGGCAGCAGCGCCAACGCCGCTGGCTGATCCTGCAGAGCTGTGCAGCCTGCGGCGCGTTCGCCGTCGCGCTGCTGCTGCTCCACTACGGGCAATCACTGATCGCAGGGTTCGGCGTGCTGGCCGCGTTGATGTTCGGTGCGGCACTGATCCTGCCGGCCTTCCTCGACATCATCCTGCTCGTAGGCCAGCGCTTCGCGCGAGGCCCGCTCGTGCTGTGGTTCTGGGCGGACAGCCGGCAGCAGCTCTCCGGATTGTCGCTGGCGCTGATGGCGCTTTTGCTCGCGCTTGCCGTCAACGTCGGGGTCTCCACCATGGTGGAGACCTTCAGCCGCACCTTCATCGGCTGGCTCGACGGGCGCCTTGCGGCCGACGTCTACATCAGCGCCTCCGACAATGCGCAAGGTACGGCGATCCGCAACTGGCTGAAGGATCGCAGCGATGTTCAGGCGATCCTCCCCGGCGGGCGCGCGGAGGCGCAGGTTCAGGGCCAGCCGGTCGAGTTGCTCGGTCTGCCCGATCACGCGCTCTATCGCGAACGCTGGCCGCTGCTGGACACGGCGCCGCGGGCCTGGACGCGGCTGGTGCCGGGCAATGCCGCCTTTATCAGCGAGCAATTGAGCCGGCGGCTGAACGTGCAGATCGGCGACGTCGTCGAGGTGCCGGCGCCGGGCGGGACCTGGGAGCTCGACATCGTCGGCATCTATGCCGATTACGGCAACCCCAAGGGGCAGCTCACTGTGAACGTCGCCGCATTGATCCGGCAGTTTCCGCAGACGCCGCAGACGCGGATCGGCCTGATCGTCGCGAGAGAGAATATCCCCGGCCTGATTGCGGCTTTGCAGAAGCAGTTCGGGCTCGACGACCGCAGAATCGCCGACCAGGCGACGGTGAAGGCGGAATCGATCCGCATCTTCAACCGCACCTTCGCGGTGACGTCGGCGCTGAACGCCTTCACGCTCGGCGTCGCCGGAATCGCATTGCTCACGAGCCTGCTGACCCTGGCGAACGCCCGACTGCCGCAGCTTGCACCGCTATGGGCGATCGGCCTGACCCGGCCGCGCCTTGCCGCGATCGAGCTGACCAAGACGCTCTCGGTCGCGCTGTTCACGGCACTGCTGGCCGTGCCGCTCGGACTACTGGTCGCCTGGTGCCTCATCGCGATCGTCAATGTGAAAGCATTCGGCTGGCGGCTGCCGTTCCATGTGTTTCCGCTGCAATTGGTCGAGCTGGTCGCGGTGGCGCTGTTCGCCTCGCTGCTTGCGGCGCTGCTGCCGATGGTGCGGCTGGCGCGGATGCAGCCGGCGAACCTCGTCAAGGTGTTTGCCAATGAGCGTTGAAAGAATCACGCGGCGCGCCTTCGCCGGCGGCATTGCCGCCCTCGCTCTCGCGCGCCGCGCCGGCGCACAGGGCTATGCCGGGCTCGGCGAGACCGCCGATGGGTTTGCAAAGGTAACGCCGGGAAAGACATTCACCTTCCCCGAAGATCACGGACCGCATCCGCAGTTTCGTATCGAATGGTGGTATCTCACGGCAAACCTCGTCGATAGCAGCGGCGCTCCTTGCGGCCTGCAATGGACGCTGTTCCGCCAGGCGGCGCAGCCAGGTCCGCAAGGCGAGGGCTGGGCCAATCAGCAGGTCTGGATGGCGCATGCCGCGGTGACGCGCGCCGAGACCCACCGCTTCTCCGAAACGTTTTCACGGGGTGGCGTCGGGCAAGCCGGCGTGACGGCAAAACCGTTCGATGCCTGGATTGACGATTGGGAGATGAAGAGTTTTGACCGCACCGATGACCGCGCTTTGGCGCCGCTGTCGCTGAAGGCAGCTGGCGCCGATTTCAGCTACGCACTGACGCTCGAGGCCGACCGGCCGGTCGTGCTGCAGGGCGATCGCGGCTTCAGCCGAAAGTCGGAGCGTGGGCAGGCCTCGTACTACTACAGTCAGCCGTTCTACCGCGCGCGCGGTACGCTCAGCATCGACGACAAGCCGGTCGAGGTCTCGGGCCAGGCCTGGATGGACCGGGAATGGAGCAGCCAGCCGCTCGACGCCGACCAGACCGGCTGGGACTGGCTGTCGCTGCATCTGTCATCCGGAGACAAGCTGATGCTGTACCGGCTGCGGCAGAAGGACGGCAGAAATTATCCGTTCGGCAATTGGATCAGCGCGGCCGGCGAGACGCAGATGATTGCAGGC
Source organism: Bradyrhizobium sp. NBAIM14 (assembly GCF_020193895.1). Lineage (NCBI taxonomy): Bacteria > Pseudomonadati > Pseudomonadota > Alphaproteobacteria > Hyphomicrobiales > Nitrobacteraceae > Bradyrhizobium > Bradyrhizobium sp. NBAIM14. The sequence continues at coordinate 188,207 of NZ_JADYVQ010000009.1, forward strand.
AGCGACATCCAGATGATGCCGAAGGCGACGGCTGAGATTGCGGGACGCAAGTTGCCGGTGCAATGGCAGATCGCGATCCCCGCGCGATCATTCTCGATCCTCTGCAAGCCGCTCAATCCGAACGCCTGGATGGGGACCGGCTTCTCGTACTGGGAAGGGCCGATCAGCTTTGCCGGCACACATGACGGCATTGGCTATCTCGAGCTGACCGGCTATTGAGGCGCGATTTCTATGAAGGAACCGACGATGTATCATCTCACCGCCCTCGTCACGCTGCTGGCGATCGCGTTTTATTTCTTCACCTCCATCAACGTCTCGCGCTCGCGCACCAAGACCGGCGTGAAGGTACCTGCGATGTCGGGGCATCCGGATTTCGAACGGGCCTTCCGCATCCAGATGAACACGTTGGAATGGATGCCGATCGTCCTGCCAGCCCTTTGGCTGTTCGCGATCTATATCAGCGACGCCATCGCGGCGGCGATTGGCGTGATCTGGATCATCGGCCGGATCGTCTATTTCATCGGCTATTCGCAAGCCGTGGCCAAGCGCGGCACCGGCTTTGCGATCCAGGCGCTCGCGGCAATGGCGCTGTGGGTCGGGGCGCTCGGGGCGGTGGTGCTGCGGTTGGTGTGAGGCAATCCGCCGCTACACATTCCGCTGCCGTCCCGGACAAGCGTAAGCGCCGATCCGGGACCCATAACCGCAGGAAGATGTCGTGATGCGAGCTGATCACTCCGAGTCCCCGTAACCACGCGTGCCTGTGGTTATGGGTCGATGATCGGCGCGCGCTTGAGGCGCGCTTGTCCGGGACGACAGCGCGGGTGTGGCGCTCGCTGTGCCACTTCCCTACTTCGTCAGCGGACAGCCGCTCTCCTTGGCGGTGAAGAAGGCCTTGTCGCCGGGGACGGTGGCGAGCAGCTTGTAATAATCCCAGGGCTTCTTCGACTCCGAGGGCTTTTTGACCTCGAACAGATACATGTCGTGGATCATGCGGCCGTTCTCGAGCACCTTGCCGCCTTGCGCGAAGTCGTCGTCGACCGGCAGCTCCTTCAGCTTCTTGGCGACGGCATCCGGATCCTTGGTGCCGGCAGCCTTGACAGCCTTGAGATAGCTCAGCGTCGCCGAATAGGTACCGGCGTGGATCATGCTCGGCATCCGCCCGGTGCGCTTGAGGAAGCGCTCGCCGAGATTGCGCGTCCTGTCGTTGAGATCCCAGTAATAACCTTCGGTCAGCACCAGGCCTTGCGCGGCCTGCAAGCCGAGGCCGTTCACCTCGGCAAGCGTCATCAGGAGGCCCGCGAGCTTCTGGCCACTCGCGACGATGCCGAACTCGGACGCCTGCTTGATCGAATTGGTGGTGTCGAGGCCGGCGTTGGCGAGGCCGACGATCTTCGCCTTCGAGCTCTGCGCCTGCAGCAGGAAGGAGGAGAAGTCCGACGAATTGAGCGGAACGCGCACCGAGCCGAGCACCTTGCCGCCATTGGCGGTGACGATCTCGCTGGTGTCCTTCTCCAGCGCGTAGCCGAAGGCGTAGTCCGCGGTGAGGAAGAACCAGGTGTCGCCGCCGGCTTTGGTCAGCGCGCCGCCGGTGCCGACGCCGAGCGCGCGGGTGTCGTAGGCCCAGTGGAAGCCGTAGGGCTGGCAGGCATCGCCGGTGAGGCGCGATGTCGCGGCGCCGACGACGATGTCGATCTTCTTCTTTTCCTTGGAGAGCTCGTGGATCGCGAGCGCGACCGAGGAGGTCGTCAGCTCCGTGATCATGTCGACGTTCTCGACGTCATACCAGCGCCGCGCGATCGAGCTTGCGAGGTCAGGCTTGTTCTGGTGGTCTGCAGTGACGAGCTCGATCTTCTGGCCGAGTACTTCGCCGCCGAAATCCTCGATCGCCATCCTGGCCGCTTCGACCGACCATTTGCCGCCGTAATCGGCATAGACGCCGGACTGGTCGTTGAGGATGCCGATCTTGACGCCTTGCGCGGAGGCGGGAACCGCAATCAAGAGGGCCGAGGCCGCTGCGGCCCAAAGTGCTGATTTCATATGTTTAACTCCCGGCATTCTTCTGTGAAATCGCGCGGATAGTAGTGAAGAACCGCGCTTGCGCCCATCCATTTCATGTTGGTCGTTAGTATGGGATTCTGCGTGCCACATTCTCCACCGTCGTCCCGGGGCGTGCGCAGCGCGAGCCCGGGACCCATAACCACAGGATGGTGTTTGGCGAAGACTTGCCGCTGTCGCGCTAAACTCCTCCCTGTGGTTATGGATTCCCGCGTTCGCGAGGATGACAGCGGAGGATGTGGCGGAGTCTTTGGCCATCGAGAGAGACGTCAGGCCATCGCCTCCGGCTTCTTGTCGCGCCGCCCTTCCGCCAGGTTCCGCACCACGACGTAGAAGATCGGTGTGAACAGAAGGCCGAACAGGGTGACGCCGATCATGCCGAAGAACACGGCGACGCCGACGGCCTGGCGCATCTCCGAGCCAGAGCCGGTCGAGATCACCAGCGGCAAGACGCCGAGGATGAACGCGAACGAGGTCATCAGGATCGGCCGCAAGCGCAGGCGGCAGGCATCGATGACGGCCTCCAGCCGCGGCTTGCCTTCGTTCTCGATGTCGCGCGCGAATTCGACGATCAGGATCGCGTTCTTCGCCGCTAGTCCCACCAGCACGACGAAGCCGATCTGGGTCAGAATGTTGACGTCCTGGCCCATGACGCGAACGCCGATGGTGGCGGCGAGCAGGCACATCGGCACGATCAGAATCACCGCGAACGGCAGCGTCCAGCTGCCATATTGTGCGGCGAGGACGAGATAGACGAACAGCACGCAGATCGGGAACACGTAGAGACCGGCATTGCCGCCGGTGACCTGCTGATAGGACAGATCGGTCCATTCGAAGGTGAAGCCGCTCGGCAAGGTGTCGTCCGCGAGCTGCTTGATGGCGTTGAGCGCGGTGGTCGAGCTCGTGCCCGGCGCCGGCTCGCCCTGGAGTTCGGACGCCGCATAGAGATTGTAGCGCGCGACGCGGTCGGGTCCCGAGACGTCCTTGAACTCGACCACGCTGCCGAGCATCACCATGTCGCCGGAAGCGTTGCGCGTGCGCAGGCGCGCAAGGTCGCTCGGTTCTTTCCGGAACGGGAAGTCGGCCTGCGCGGTGACGTGGTAGGTGCGGCCGAACAGGTTGAAGTCGTTGACATAGGTCGACCCGAAATAGGTCTGGATCGTCTCGTTGATGTTGGAGATGGGCACGCCCAGCTTCTGCGCCTTGGTGCGGTCGATGTCGACGAAGAGCTGCGGCGTGTTGGCCGTGAACGGCGAGAACACCGAGGGGGCGAGCAGCGAGGGCGATTTGCGCGCGGCGGCGACAAGCTCGTCGGTGGCGGCTGCGAGCATTTCAGGCCCGCGGCCCTGGCGATCCTGGATGCGGATGGCAAAGCCGCCGCCAGTGCCGATGCCGGGCACGGCCGGCGGTGGAATCACGATGATGAAGGCACCCTGGATCGCGGACAGGCGCTTGCGCAGCTCGGCCGTGATGGCATTCGCGGACAGGCCCTTCTTCAGCCGCGCCTCGGGCTCGTCGAACACCGGGAACAGCGCCGCCGCATTGCCGGCCTGCGTGCGGGTGGCGCCGGAGAAACCGGCAAAGGCGGCGACTCGAACGATGCCCGGCGTATCCAGCGAGATCCGCTCGATCTCGCGAACAACCTCGGTGGTGCGCGCCAGCGACGCCGCGCCCGGCAATTGCACGGATATGATGACGTAGCCGCGATCCTGCGCCGGGATGAAGCCCTGCGGCGTGGTCACGATCAGCCAGCCGGCGCCGCCGATCAGCACGACGTAGATCAGCAGCATCACCACCGAATGGCGAATCGCGAAATTGGCGAGGCCGGCATAGCCATGCGCCAGCCGGTCGAACACGCGATTGAACACGCCGGTGAACGCATTCCAGCCGCGCGCGATGATGTTCCAGGCGGCCGGCGGCCGCTTTTCTTCGTGTGGTGTGAGGATCTGCGAGGCTAGCGCGGGCGAGAGCGTCAGCGAGCAGAAGCAGGAGATCGCCGTCGCAACGGCGATGGTGACGGCGAATTGCTGGAAGAACTGCCCGGAGATGCCGCCGAGGAACGCGGTCGGGACGAACACCGCGCATAGCACCAGGGCGATCGAGACCAGTGCGCCGCCGACCTCCTCCATTGTCTTCAGCGCGGCATCGCGACGACTGAGGCCGTGCTCGAGATGGCGTTCGACATTCTCGACCACGACGATGGCGTCGTCGACCACGATGCCGACCGCGAGGACGAGCCCGAACAGGGTGAGATTGTTGATGGAGAAGCCGAGCGCCGCCATCACCGCGAACGTGCCGACCAGCGAGACCGGAATCGCGATGATCGGAATGATCGCGGGCCGCCATCCCTGCAGGAACACCAGCACGACGACGACCACGAGCAGCATGGCCTCGTAGATGGTCTTGATCAGCTCGTGGACCGACTGGGCGATGAACTCGGTCGGGTTGTAGCCGATATTGAAGTCGAGCCCCCTGGGAAAGCTCTCCTTCAGCCTCGTCATGGTGTCGGAGATGTTCTTTGCGGTCGCGAGCGCGTTCGAGCCCGGCCGCTGCGTCACCAGCATCGCGACCGCCGACTTGCGCAGCAGAAAGCTGTTGGTGCTGTAAGCCAGCGCCCCGAGCTCGATGCGGGCGACGTCGCGCAGCCGCACCGTGCGGCCGTCAGGGCCGGCCTTGATCAGGATATCCTCGAACTGCTTCTGGTCCTTCAAACGTCCGGTGAAGGTGAGGTTGGGCTGGAAGGCGCGATCGGCGATGGGCGGCTCGGCGATCTGGCCGCCCGCGATCTGCACGTTCTGGGCGCGGATGGCCGCGAGCACCTCGGCCGAGGTCAGGCCGAGATTGGCGATTCTGTCAGGATCGAGCCACAGCCGCATCGAATAGTCGCGGGCGCCGAAGATCTGGATGTCGCCGACGCCGTCGATGCGCAAGAGCTGGTCGCGGACCTGGAGCAGCGCATAATTGGAGATGTAGAGCTGGTCGAACGTGTCGTCCGGCGACAGCATGAACACGACCATTAGGATGTCGGGCGAGTTCTTGCGGGTGGTGACGCCGTTGCGCTGCACTTCCTCTGGAAGGCGCGGCTGCGCGATGGCGACGCGATTCTGCACCAGCACCTGGGCCTTGTCGAGATCGGTGCCGAGCTTGAAGGTGACGGTGATGGTGAGCTGGCCGTTCGAGGTCGCCTGGCTGTAGAGATACAGCATGTCCTCGACACCGTTGATCTCCTGCTCGATGGGAGCTGCGACCGTGTCGGACACGGTCTGGGCGGAGGCGCCGGGATATTGCGTCGTGACGACGACGGTCGGCGGCACCACTTGCGGATATTCGGAGACCGGCAGCGTAGTGTAGGCGAGTGCACCGACGATCAGGAGCACGATCGACAGCACCATCGCCAAAATGGGCTGGTTGATGGAGAGGCGGCCAAGATTCATGACTTGCCACCGGCCGGCGCTTGCGCGGTCTGGGGAGCGACCTTGGCGCCGACGCGGGCGCGCTGGATGCCGTTGACGATGACGCGATCGTCCGGCTTCAGCCCTTCACGGATCACGCGCAGGCCGTCGTCGAGCGGACCGAGCACGACGGGGCGTGCCTCGACCGTATCATCAGGCTTGACCACGAACACGATCTTGCGGGACTGGTCGGTTGCGATCGCAGCGTCCGGAATCAGCAGCGCCTCGTAAGGCGCGCTGCCGATCAGGCGGACGCGGCCGAACTGGCCGGGCAGGATCGAAAGATCCGTGTTCTTCACCACCGCGCGGCTGCGCAGCGTGCCGGTCGACACGTCCAGCCGATTGTCGAGGAAATTGACGGTGCCCTCGCGCGAGGGCTTGGTCTCGCCGGCCAGCGTCACTTGCACCGGGTTCGCGGTATCGCGCGAACTTGGCCGCCGTCCTTCGAACCACAATTTGCTGTATTTGATGAACGTCGCCTCATCCATGTCGAAATAGATGTAGATCGGATCGAGCGCGACGATCGAAGTCAGCAGCGTCGAGGTGCCGGTGTCGCTGCCCTGCACGAGATTGCCGGGGCTGACGAGATGGCGGCTGACGCGGCCGGTCAAGGGCGCTGCCACATGCGTGAACTCGATGTTGAGCTTGGCGGCCTTCAGCGCGCCCTCGGCCTGCATCTCGGCGGCGTGCGCAGCCTGCAAGGCCTGGCGGCGCTGATCGACGACCTGTTCGGAGACCGCGCTGGTCTGCACGAGGCTGAGACCACGGTCGAGCTCGCGCTTGGCGAGCTCCACTCGCGCCCGTGCGTCTGACAGCTGGCCCTCCGCCTGAGTGGCCACCGCCTCGAACGGGCGCGGGTCGATCACGTAGAGCAGGTCACCCTGACGCACGATGGCGCCGTCCTGGAATTCGACCGAGTTGACGAAGCCACCGACCCGCGGCCGCACCTGGACCTCCTCCACCGCCTCGAAGCGGCCGGTGAACTCGTCCCAATCGGTGACTGTGCGCTTGACCGGCTGGGCGACCGTCACCGCCGGCGCCGGCGGAGCCGCAGCCTGCGATGCCGGCTTGTCGCAGCCGGACAGGGCGAACGCGGCGGCGAGAAGCCCGGCAATTGCGCTGACCTGAACGAAATCGTGCTTTTTGATCAACTGCCTGCTTCCGTCCGGTCCGCTCATCCCCAGGTCCTCGCATCAAAGCCGCAGAAGATGCAGGGTACGCCTCTACCTGCGGGCGCCACAAGATGTGTTGCAAAGATGAACTCTTCAAGACCAATGCGCGCGCAATGCTCCGAACGGCGCCCTGACCGGATGACGGGTTGACAGAGAGAGAGACGGTGCCGGGCAAGGCAGTTGCGGCAAGCCGAACCCTGCCGTGAACGACGGGCACTCGGAATTGCGAGCTTTTCCCGGCGGCTGTCCTTCGAGACGCCCGCTTCAGGCGGGCCCATCCTGACAAAGAGAGCTACTTACGCAGCCTGGCCTTGGCGCCGGCGACGATCTGCATGGCGACGCCGGCCATCCAGCCGACCAAGACGAGCCAGGTCCAGGCCATGTGCGGATCGAGCCGGAGCACGATCACGGCGACCGAGGCGAAGGCGGTGAGCGTGGCGGAGAGCGTGCCGGCGGCGCTCATGAGCTCGGCGGCGTCAATTTGGCTGTGCGCATCGTCGAAAGGCATCTGCGGCGTGTCGATGCCGAGATAGAAGCCGATGCCGCCGAGCAGCATCATCAGCAGCAGGAAGCCCTGCGTGGTGAGGGTGGGGATCGCCGAGCCGACATAGGCGCCGACGAACAATCCGCACGCGGCCCCCGCCATGGCAAGGCCAACGCGCTCGAACACATGGGCAGTTTTACGAAAACGAAAGCGCATGGCCAGCCTCCGCGAGGCGTTGAGTATGGAGAGGTTAGGCCAGTTTTGGGGGGCATGGAAGGTGAGGAGGTTTACGGATGCGTGAGGGGTGGCAGCGCGCGCACCCCACTCGCTCTCACCTCGCCCCGAACGTGGTCTTGCCGAACAGCGCCTTTTGCGTGGACGGCTGCGAGCGCCAATATTGCGGCGGCGCCTCGACCACGCCGCCGAGCTCGGCGGCGGCGTGCCAGCCCCAGCGCGGATCGTAGAGCAGGCCGCGGGCGAGCGCGACCATGTCGGCCTTGCCCGACGCGACGATCTCATCCGCGTGCTTCGACTCGGTGATCAGGCCGACGGCAATCGTGGGCAGGCCGGTTTCGCGCTTGATCGCCTCTGCAAACTGCACCTGATAGCCGGGGCCGAGCGGAATCTTCTGCAGCGGCGAGACGCCGCCGGACGATGCATCGATCCAGTCGACGCCGCGCGCCTTCAACGCGTTCGCGAATTCGATGGTCTGTGCCAGATCCCAGCCGCCCTCGACCCAATCGGTCGACGACACCCGCATGCCGACCGGCTTGTCGGCGGGGAACGCGGCGCGCACCACGTCGAACACCTCCAGCGGAAAGCGCATGCGGTTCGCGAGGCTACCGCCATATTCGTCGGTGCGCTTGTTAGAGATCGGCGACAGGAATTGATGCAAGAGATAACCATGCGCGCCATGGACCTCGATGGCGTCGATACCAAGCCGCGCGGCGCGCTCGGTCGAATGGACGAAGGCCTCGCGGATGCGCTTCAGGCCTGCCGCATCCAGCGCCAGCGGGGCGGCCTCGCCCTCCTTGTGCGGCACCGCCGACGGCCCGACCGTCTGCCAGCCGCCCTGCCCTTCCGGAATCAATTGGCCGCCGTCCCAGGGGCGGGCGCTGGAGGCCTTGCGGCCGGCATGGGCGAGCTGCATCGCGATCGCGGTGGAGGAATGCTTGCGCACCGAATGCAGGATCGGCTTCAGCGCGGCCTCGCAGGCGTCGCTGTAGAGCCCGAGGCAGCCCGGCGTGATACGGCCGATCGCCTCGACATGCGTCGCCTCGATGCAGAACATCGCCGCGCCCGACAGGCTGAGATTGTTGATGTGGGTGAAGTGCCAGTCGGTGGCGACGCCGTCATCGGCCGAATATTGGCACATCGGCGACACCACGAGGCGGTTCTTCAACGTCAGGCCGCGCAGCTTGATCGGGGAAAACAGGACGGACATGCGGGGAGTTCCGGGGGATGGAGGGAGATGGGATCAGTGTAGTGGGCGCGCGGCGGATTGCTAGCGGGGCGCCGGAATGGCGGGTCGCCTGTTCGTGCATTCCGGCAATGGCTTGATGGTCAGCTGCGCCACAGACTCTGCCGTCATCCCGGGGCGCGCCTCGCGCGAGCCCGGGATGACGGCGGAGTTTGCCGCAGGGCAGTGCCGGCTACTCCGCCAGCGTGAATTGCAGCAGCAGGGTTCGCTGCAGCATCGAGAAATTGTCGTCGGAGATCAGGGTCAGCACCGTCTCGCCGTCGGCGGTGACGTGGGCGTCGATGCCTTCCATGTTGTCGATCTCGTGGCCGAGATCGGCGGCGAACAGCGTCAGGCCGTCGACGACGGCGCCCGGCGCGATTCCCTTCAGCGGGATCGCGCGGATGCGGATGTTGACGCCGGTGAACCAGGAAAATTTACGTTCGAGGATCAGCAGATCGCCCGAGGGCAGCAGCACCGCGTCGCTGATGTCGAAATTCTCCGAGCGCCGCACGCTGAATTGGCCGGGCGTCGAGCCGCCGATCAGGAAAGCGAGGAGGTTGCCGTCGGCATCGAGCCCGCGCTCGGAAAAGGCGATCAGCGTGCCCGCGAGCGGCTGGGCCTGGCTCTTGCCCGGTCCCTGCGCTTTGGGCACGACGACCATCGCCTCCAGCCCCTTGTTGTAGGGCAGCTTGCGCAAGGCCGGCGGGACGGCGATCACTTCGCCGCGGGCGCCGGTAGCACCCTTGGCGAAATCATAGCGCAGGATCTGGTTGACGCGTTCGAGCCCGACATAGACGAGGTTGCCGTCGCGCGCGAGCGACTCGGTATCGTACCAGAGCCGCTTCTCGGTGATCGGCCGCCCGTCGGCGCCCAGCACCGGCGCGGCCTCGACGTCGGCGAGCCCAATCATCTCGCGGCCGGAATAGCGGATGCTGCCGGTGAACCAGCCGCCCTGATCGGAGATCGCGAGAAAGCGCTCGCCCTTGCCGTCGAGGAAGCGGAGGCCCGACAGCCCGCCGAAGCCGCGATAGGGCGAGGTCAGCACCAGGCCGCTGCGAAAATCCAGCGAGCCGAAGCGCGTGCGCGAGCGGTCGCGCGGCTCGAAATTGGCAATGCTACGCGCGTTGACCTCGACGCTGACCGGCGCGGTGACGGCATGCTCGAGCTGGAGGGCGCGCGGCGGCGGCTCGGTCTTGGGCTGCAGCTGCGCCTGCGCCAAGCGCGGCAGCGCGAGAGTGGAAAATCCCGCCGCCGCGAGGCTGACGAAGCTGCGGCGGGATGGATGCGTGCTCACGAATGCAATTTGCGTCGCGGGCGACCGGCCGCTTGCGTTGGCGCCGTGTTGGTCTCGCTGAAGAGCTCGGCAAGCTTTTCGGTGATCGCGCCGCCGAGTTCTTCCGCGTCCACGATCGTTACCGCGCGGCGATAATAGCGCGTCACGTCATGGCCGATGCCGATCGCGATCAGCTCGACCGGCGAGCGGGTCTCGATCTCCTCGATGATGTGGCGCAGATGCCGTTCGAGGTAGTTGCCGGGATTGACCGACAGCGTGGAATCGTCGACCGGCGCGCCGTCCGAGATCATCATCAGGATCTTGCGCTGCTCGGGCCGGCCGAGCAGGCGCTTGTGCGCCCAGTCCAGCGCCTCGCCGTCGATGTTCTCCTTCAAGAGGCCCTCGCGCATCATCAGGCCGAGATTTTTTCGCGCACGGCGCCAGGGGGCGTCGGCGGACTTGTAGATGATGTGGCGGAGATCGTTGAGGCGACCGGGATTGGCCGGCTTGCCGGCGGCAAGCCACGCCTCGCGCGATTGCCCGCCCTTCCAGGCGCGCGTGGTGAAGCCGAGAATCTCGACCTTGACCCCGCAACGCTCCAGCGTGCGCGCGAGGATGTCGGCACAGGTCGCCGCGACCGTGATCGGGCGTCCGCGCATCGATCCGGAATTGTCGAGCAGCAGCGTCACCACGGTGTCGCGGAACGTCGCCTCCTTCTCGTGCATGAAGGACAGCGGGTGATAGGGATCGGTGACGACGCGTGACAGGCGCGCCGGGTCGAGAATGCCCTCTTCGAGATCGAACTCCCAGGCGCGGTTCTGCTGTGCCATCAGGCGGCGCTGCAACCGGTTGGCGAGACGGGCGACGATGCCCTGCAGATGTGCGAGCTGCTTGTCGAGATAGGCGCGCAGCCGCTCCAGCTCGTCATGGTCGCAGAGGTCCTCGGCGGCGATGACCTCGTCGAACTTGGGCGCGAAGGCGTGATATTCCGGCCCACGCGGCTCGTTCCTGCCGTGCTGGTTCGGGCGCGTCGCCTCGCCCGGCGTCTCGTCGTCACCGAGCTCGCCGTCGTCGAAGGTGTCGGAGGTCGAGGCCTGCGCGCTTTCCATCGCGCTCTCGCTCATCTCCTCCGATGTTGCCTGCGCCTGGTCGGCGCTCATTTCCTGCGCGGCGTCGGAATCGGGCGAGCCTTCGGCGCCGGACTGGTCGTTGTCGCCGTCCTGGTTCTCCTCGTTCTCGTCATTGTCTTCGCTGTCGGCGTTGCGCTCGTCGCCGAGCTCGAGTGCCGACAGCAGGTCATGCACGGCATCGCCGAACTTGGTCTGATCCTCGAGCACGCCGTCGAGCCGGTCGAGCCGCTTGCCGATCTTGTCTTCGAGGATCGGTCGCCAGAGATCGACCATCTTCTTGGCCGCCGTCGGCGGCGCCATGCCGGTGAGGCGCTCGCGCACCAGCATCGCCAGCGCGTCCGCCAGCGGCGCGTCGGCGCGGTCGGTGATCTCGTCGAACTTGCCGCGGTGGAAATGGTCGTCGAGCATCGCGGTGAGGTTCTTGGCAACGCCCGCCATGCGGCGCGCGCCGATCGCCTCGACGCGGGCCTGCTCCACCGCCTCGAACACGCCGCGCGCCTGCGGATTGCCGGGCATCAGCTTGCGGTGAACCTTGGGATCGTGACAGGCGAGCTTGAGCGCGATGGAATCGGCGTGGCCCCGCACGATCGCGGCGTCACGCTTCGTCATCTTGCGCGCGGGCTCGGGCAGCCGCGCTTTGCCGGGCGCAAGGCCCGGGCGCTCGGCCGCGAAGGAGACGTCGAGCTCGGGCGCCTTCGCGATCGCCTTCAGACAGGAGGCGACCGAGCGCTTGAACGGCTCGGTCGGTGCTTCCTTGTTGCTGCGGAATTTGGAGTTGGAGGCGGTCATCTGACCCTATCTGTCGTCCCGGCGAAGGCCGGGACCATAACCACCGGCCGCTCTTGTGTCAGGAAACTATCAGCGTCGCTTCAATCGAGACATCACGCGGTATGGGTCCCGGCCTTCGCCGGGACGACACACCGTGAGAGATCAGCTCAGCGCGACGTTGATTGCCGATTCCGGCAGCTCCGCATTGAAGCAGCGCTGGTAGAACTCGGCGACCAGGGGCCGTTCGAGCTCGTCGCATTTGTTGAGGAAGGTGACGCGGAAGGCGAAGCCGATATCGCCGAAGATGTCGGAGTTTTCCGCCCAGGTGATCACCGTGCGCGGGCTCATCACCGTCGACAGATCGCCATTGGCGAAGGCGTTGCGGGTGAGGTCGGCGAGGCGCACCATTTTGTTGACGATGTCGCGGCCCTCCTGGGTGCGATAGTGCTTGGCCTTGGCCAGCACGATCTCGACTTCCTCGTCGTGGCTGAGATAGTTCAGCGTGGTGACGATCGACCAGCGGTCCATCTGGCCCTGGTTGATCTGCTGGGTGCCGTGATAGAGGCCCGAGGTGTCGCCGAGGCCGACGGTGTTGGCGGTGGCGAACAGCCGGAACGCCGGATGCGGCTTGATCACCTTGTTCTGGTCCAAGAGCGTCAGGCGGCCCGAAACCTCCAGCACGCGCTGGATCACGAACATGACGTCCGGGCGGCCGGCGTCGTATTCGTCGAACACCAGCGCGACGTTGTTCTGCAGCGCCCAAGGCAGGATGCCGTCGCGAAATTCAGTGACCTGCTTGCCGTCGCGGACCACGATGGAGTCCTTGCCGACGAGGTCGATACGGCTGATGTGGCTGTCGAGGTTGACGCGCACGCAGGGCCAGTTCAGGCGTGCCGCGACCTGCTCGATATGGGTGGATTTGCCGGTGCCGTGATAGCCGGTCACCATCACGCGGCGGTTCCTGGCAAAGCCCGCGAGAATGGCCAGCGTGGTGGCGCGGTCGAAGCGGTAATCGGAATCCACTTCGGGCACATGAGGATCGACTTCGGAATAGGCCGGGACTTCGAGATCACTGTCGATCCCGAACACCTGGCGCACCGACACCTTCATGTCGGGCAGGCCGGAAACTTCCTCAACTTTGGACAGGGCGGCGGTCGTCATCAATCCTCCGAGGTCCCGGGCGGTCCCGAAACCGGTTATTCGCACGTTGGCTGCGGCTGGGTGCTGAAAATCAACCTATCAGAGACAACGAGCCGGCAGAAGCCCGCCCACCAATCAAAGTTCCGTTGTCTTTTCATTTAGATAGGCAAGGAACGCAGTTTTTGGAGGGCTGCCTTGCGAATCACGCCGAAATTCGGGCGCGTCGGCCCCAATCCGTGCGAATGGTACTTTGGCCGTAGGCAGTTACTTATGTAGGGTCCGAAGCCCTCATGCTCCAGCCCTTCAAGAGACGACGTGACGTCCTTCCTCGATCCCCTCATCGCCTTCGTTTCCGCCCATGCGTGGCTGGCCTATCTGACCCTGTTCCTGGCGGCGCTGCTCGAAGCCGTTCCGGTGGTGGGATCGGTGATCCCCGGCTCGACCATCATCCTGGCGCTGAGCGCCCTGATCCCCGGCGGCGAATTGCAGCTGCCATGGGTGCTCTTGGCGGCCGCAACTGGTGCCGTACTCGGCGACGGGGCGGCCTATTGGATCGGGCACAGGCGGCAGCGCGAGATCCTCAACACCTGGCCGCTGACCAATTATCCGCGCGTGGTCGCGGAGAGCGAAAACTTCTTCAACCGCTTCGGCACCTGGGCCGTGTTCTTCGCCCGCTTCGTGCCGCCGATCCGCGCCTTCGTGCCCGTGACCGCCGGCGCGCTGGGCATGGCGCCCACGAAATTCTATGCCGTGAACATCCCGGCGATCCTGGCCTGGGCGCCCGCCCATGTGCTGCCGGGCGTCTTGGCCGTGTCGGCCCTGCATGAATATGCCGGGCTGCATCATCATGCGCATGTCGGCAAGCACATCTGGATGCTGACCGTTGCAGGGGTTGCGATCGTGCTGGGCGTGGGGATGTGGATCTATCGCCGACGGTATGGCGGCGCGACGGCCAAGCCGCAGGTTTAGGCAGACGCTACATCACAACCGTCGTCCCTGCGTTCGCAGGCACCGAGTTTGTGCGAGAGCATCGCACCCATGACATCCGTGTGATTGACCTGCTCCACCGCTAGCGGCACGTTGGCCCGGATCCTCGCGCCCGCCACCCCATGTTCACCATCGCCAGCCTCTGGATTCCCTTCACCATCGTTGCCGCGCTCGGGCAGGTCGCGCGCAATGCGATGCAGCGGTCGTTGACGAAGCCGCTGGGGACCTGGGGCGCGACCAATATCCGCTTCCTGTTCGGCTTTCCGTTCTCGCTGCTGTTCCTGGGGCTGGTGCTGCTCGCGACCGGCGATCATCTGAGCCCGCCGCCAGCCGTGTTCTGGCCATGGCTGCTGTTGGGCGCGCTCAGCCAGATCGTCGCCACCGGGCTGATGCTGCTCGCGATGAACGACCGCTCGTTTGTCGTGACGACGGCCTACCTGAAGACCGAGGCGATCCAGACCGCGATATTCGGCTTCGTCTTCCTCGGCGATCACCTGACCTGGCTGAAGGTGCTCGCGATCATGATCGCCACCGTCGGCGTCGTCATCACCGCGCTCCGCCCCGGCGGCGACAAGAGCTTTGCCGAGCTGAAGCCGACCATCACCGGCCTCGTTGCCGCGGCGGCCTTCGCGCTGTCAGCGGTCGGCTTTCGCGGCGCCATCATCAATGTGCCCGGCGTGTCCTTCGTGACCGCGGCGTCAATTACGCTGGCGCTCGGCCTGTTCGTGCAGACGCTGGTGCTGACGATCTACCTGCTCTGGCGCGCGCCGGACGTGCTCCGAGGAATCCTCAGGTTATGGCGACCGTCGATGCTCGCCGGCTTCATCGGCGCCTTCGCTTCGCAATTCTGGTTCCTCGCCTTTGCACTGACGGCGGCCGCCAACGTCCGCACACTCGCGCTGATCGAGGTGCTGTTCGCGCAAGCCGTGGCGTATTACTCGTTCAAGCAGCCGATCGCACCGCGCGAGCTTGCGGGCATTGCGCTGATCGTCGTCGGAGTCGCTGTGCTGGTGGGAGCTTAATTCCGGTCTTCCGGCAGGGTCGGCAGCGGTGAGACCTCGATGCCTTCGTCAATCAGCGACTTCGCCTCTTCGGGCGAGGCTTCGCCATAGATTGGGCGGTGCTCCTTGTCGCCGTAATGCATGGCGCGGGCTTCGTTGGCGAAGCGCTCACCGACATTGTCGGCGTTCTTGACGATGTGGTCGCGCAGCTCTTTCAGCTTGGCGCGCAGCTCGCGCTCCTGCGCCATCAGCAGCGAGGTCGGCCCTGACGGCGCAGCCTCGGGCGTGGTCGCGGCCACGGGCTCCGGCGGCGGCGTGGCGCGGCCGCGCCCCTTCTTGCCGACGATGCGCGGCGCCATGATCGCCTTGTCGACCTTGGCTGAGCCGCAGATCGGGCAGGTCACGAGTTTGCGCTTCACCTGCGAATCATAGGCCGACGAGCTCTGGAACCAACTTTCGAAGGCGTGATTGCGGTCGCAGTGGAGCGCGTAGCGGATCATGCCGAGCCCCGCACGAGGTGCAAATGGTCCGGCCCGGCCTTGGGATCGGAGACGCCGAAGCGGCGGCCGTGCTGGAGCGAGGGAATCGCCCGGCGCGCGGTCTCGACCTTGGCCGGGTCGATCCTGGCCATGATGATGCCCGGCTCGACATCGCCTTCGGCGAGGATCTCGCCCCAAGGATCGACGATCAGCGAATGCCCGTAGGTCTCGCGCTTGTTCTCGTGGGTGCCGGCCTGCGCCGCGGCGAAGACGAAGCAGCCGGTCTCGATCGCACGGGCTCGCAGCAGCACGTGCCAATGCGCTTCACCGGTCTTGCGGGTGAAGGCGGACGGCACGGTGATGAAATAGGCGCCGCTTTCTGCGAGCGCACGGTACAGCGCCGGGAAGCGCACATCGTAGCAGATCGTCAAGCCGATGCGGCCCCAGGGCAGATCCGAGATCACGGCGGTCTCGCCCGGCTGGTAATTGGCGGATTCGCGATAGCTCTCGCCGTCCGGCAGCTCGATGTCGAACATGTGGATCTTGTCGTAGCTCGCGAGCACATTGCCCTCGGGCCCGATCAGGAAGGAGCGGTTGACCGCCTTCTCCGGCGAGAAGCGCAGCGCCAGCGAGCCGACATGGAGGTGAATCTTCAGCTCCGCCGCGAGCGCCCGGTAGGCCTTCAGCGAGGCGTCGTCCTCTTCGCTCTGGAGATGCTCGAACAGCGCCTTGCGGTTCAGCTGCATCATGTTGCTGACTTCGGGTGTCTGCACGTAATCGGCGCCATCGGCCGCAGCCTGCCGGATCAGCTTCGTAGCCTGCTCGAGGCTCGGCCCGGGCATCAGGCCGGTGCGCATCTGCACCATGGCGGCCGTGAACGTGCGGTTCTCGCTCATGATACCGCCTTCACGCTTTCGAGCATGCCATCGAGCTTGCCTTCGCGATCGAGCGCATAGAGGTCGTCACAGCCGCCGACATGGGTGCCGCCGATCCAGATCTGCGGGAAGGTCGAGCCCTGGCCGGCGCGGCCGTACATTTCCTGGCGCCAGGACGGGTTCTTGGCGACGTCGAATTCGGTGAAGGTCGCCTTCTTGCGGGTCAGCAGTGACTTGGCGGCGGAACAATAGCCGCAGCCCGGCCGGGTGTAGATCTCGACAGCAGCAGTCATTCGTCTGGCGCTCTCATGTCATGAATTCATTGAATTATATGGGACGGGGCCCGCTCTCGACAACCCGGGCAAAGACCAGCACGTCGACCTGGGCCGCCTTGGCGCGGAGCAGGGCCCGCGCGCAGGTGTCGAGCGTAGCCCCTGACGTCAGGACATCGTCGATCAGGACAACGCGGCGGCCCTGGACCTCGGCCTGACGGTCGGGAGATACCTGAAATGCGCCCTGCACATTGGTGGCGCGCTGGGCCCGCGACAGGCCGATCTGCTGCTCGGTGGCGCGCACCCGCCGCAGCACGTCGCCCCGCACCTTGATCCCGCTCTGCCGCTCGATGACACGCGCGAGCGCGCCCGACTGGTTGTAACGGCGCCGCCAGGCCCGCCGCCAATGCAGGGGCACGGGCACCAGCATGTCGGCGCCGGTCAGCAACTCGCGGCCCGCGCGCGCCATCCAACGGCCCATGGCCGGTGCCAGATCGGTACGGTCCTGATATTTCAGCGCATGCACCAGCGTGCGCGCGACGTCGTCGTAGCGTACCGCCGCGCGGGCGCGCTGGTAGGTCGGCGGGCTCGCGATCGCCTCCATCGACAGCATCTCGGGGCCGGGGTCGTAAACGAAGGGAATGCCGAGCCGCGGGCAATAGGGCCGCTCGATGAACGACAGCCGCGCCCAGCAGGAAGCGCAAACGCCCTCGCCATCGACCGGCTCCCGGCACGATACGCACTGTGTCGGCAGGGCGATGTCGAGCGCGAGCCGCGCCGCCCGCGCCAGCACGTGGCGGCCGGCCGTCCACGCGCTCCGCAGCGGTGCGGCGATGGAACGGATGGGGGGAGCGTCGGCTTCCATGTGGGGAGGCTAACGCTGCACGCAGCGGATTGCCAGAACTGTGGAGATCGGCGTAACCAGCGGCATGGTCCGGACCGCTCAAATCCCGCCCGCCTTGTTTGATCGTGCCTTGCTGCAGAGGCGGCAGCAGCGCGCCCAGGCCCAAGGCGCGGTCACATTCCTGCTCGAGCGGGTCGCCGAGGACATGTCCGACCGCTTGGCAGCGGTGATGCGGGAGTTTCACGCTCCCGCCGACCTCTGGACGCCCGGCGCGGGACTGGCGGCGTTGCGCACGCGGCTTCCCTCCATCGAACACATCGCGCTCGACGCGGCCGGCGCGGAGAAGTTGCCCCTCGCGCCTGAGAGCCTCGATCTCGTCGTCTCGGCGCTGGCGCTGCAATACGTCAACGACCTGCCGGGTGTGCTCGCGCAAATCCGCCGGGCACTCAAGCCGGACGGGCTGCTGCTTGCTGCCATGATCGGCGGCGACAGCCTCACCGAGCTGCGGCAGGCGTTTGCCGCGGCGGAAGCCGAATGCGAGGGCGGTGTGTCGCCGCGCGTGGCGCCGTTCGCTGACCTTCGCGACATCGGTGCGCTATTGCAGCGGGCAGGCTTTGCGCTGCCGGTGACCGACGTCGACCGTGTCGTGGTGCGCTATGCCAATGCGTTCGCCTTGATGCAGGATCTCCGCCGCATGGGTGCGGCAAATGTGCTGATCGAGCGGCGCCGCACACCGAGCCGGCGCGCGACGCTGCTGCGCATGGCCGAGATCTACGCCGAGCGTTTTGCCGATGCCGACGGCCGCATCCGTGCGACCTTCGACATCGTCTGGCTCTCGGGCTGGGCCCCGCATGCGAGCCAGCAGCAGCCGCTGAAGCCGGGGTCGGCGAAAGCGAGCCTAGCGGAGGCGGTGAAGAAGGCGGGGAAGGAGTGATCTCTCTCTTCCGTCATGGCCGGGCTTGTCCGGCCATCCACGTCTTTCGGGCTGGCAAGAAGGCCGTGGATGGCCGGGACAAGCCCGGGCATGACGCCAGAGAGCGGTACGCTTCGACCTCACATCAACAAATCGATCAGATGCGGGATCAGCGGAATGTCCGCGGGCGGCATCGGATAGTCGCGCAGTTTGTTGGCGCGGACCCAGGCAAGGTTCTGGCCCTCGCGTGCGGTGACCAACCCCTCCCAGCGCCGGCAGATATAGAGCGGCATCAGCAGATGGAAGGTCTCGTAACCGTAGCTGGCGAAGGTCAGCGGCGCGAGGCACGGCTCGGCGACGTCGATGCCGAGCTCCTCATGAAGCTCCCGGATCAGGCTCTGCTCCGGCCGCTCGCCCGGCTCGAGCTTGCCGCCGGGGAATTCCCACAGGCCGGCCAGGGCCTTTCCTTCCGGGCGCTGCGCGATCAGGACGCGTTTGTCGGCGTCGACGAGCGCGCAGGCCACCACCAGTGTCAGTTTGAGATCGGCCATGCGCGTCTGTCGCTCGCTGAGATCGTTTGCAACGGTTTGTTAACCTCGTTGCAGTCTACGTTTCCAAGGTCACCATAAGTCATATTTAATCCGCAGTTCCTAGAGTGGGAACTCTTTAAACCACTCCAGGCCACCTCATGCGCGCTGCGCTTTCGGCTCTCCTCCGCCGGTTCGTTGACGACCGGCGCGGCAATATCGCAGTGATTTTCGCACTCGCCTGCGTTCCCCTGATCAGTGCGGTCGGCTGCGCCATCGACTATTCGCGCGCGACGCTGATCCAGTCCAAGCTTCAGGCCGCGGCGGATGCCGCCAGTGTCGGCTCGATCGCCAAGGCTTCGCCCGCCTTCAAGGCCGCCGGCAACATGACTGCGGACGGCTCGATTTCGGTCGGCGTCACGGACGCCACGAACATCTTCAATGCCAATCGCACCAGTCAGTCCGGCTACACGCTGACCGGCCTCACACCGACCGTGGTCAAATCCGGCTCGACCGTCACCGCGACGGTTTCGTTCACCGCAACTTTGAACACCATGTTCCTCGGCGTGATCGGCAAGTCGGTGCTGACGTTGAGCGGCACGTCGAAGGCGACGGCCAGCATGCCGCTCTATATCGATTTCTACCTGCTGCTGGACAATTCGCCGTCGATGGGCGTCGGTGCGACCCCGGCCGACGTGCAGAAGATGGTCAACAACACGTCAGACAAGTGCGCTTTCGCCTGCCACGATCTCAAGGACAAGAACAACTATTACGACCTTGCCAAGAAGCTTGGCGTGACCACCCGGATCGACGTGCTTCGGAGCGCCACCGAGTCCTTGATGGATACGGCAAACGCCACCGAGACCTATTCAAACCAGTTCAGAATGGCGATCTATGATTTCGGCGGCTCTGCAAGTTCGCTCGGCCTGCGCAGTCTGTTTTCGTTGTCGGCCTCTCTCTCCAGCGCCAAGTCGGCGGCCGGCAAGATCGACTTGATGTCGGTGAACGGCCAGAACGAGAATAACGATCAGGATACCCCATTCACCGCGGTCTTTCCCGCGATCAACGGCGAGATCAGCTCCCCCGGAAGCGGCACGTCGGCCAGTCCGCTCAAATACCTGTTCTTCGTGTCCGATGGCGTGGCCGATGAGAGCAACACCGGATGCCTGAAACCGCTCTCGGGCAGCACGCGGTGCCAGTCGCCGCTCAACCCTGCGCTTTGCAAGACGATGAAGGATCGCGGCGTCAAGGTCGCGGTGTTGTACACGACGTATCTCGCGCTGCCGACCAACCCCTGGTACATGAAGTGGATCGATCCGTTCAATGCCGGCCCCTATGGCCCGTCGCCGAACAGCCAGATCGCACAGAACATGCAGAGCTGCGCTTCGCCGGGCCTGTATTTCGAGGTCAGCCCGACGCAAGGCATCGCGGACGCCATGAACGCGCTGTTCAAGAAGGCGGTCGCGGACGCGCGGATCTCCGGATGATGGCGCTCACCTCTCCCCGTAAGAACGGGGAGAGGGAGAAGACCTACGACCTGTAGTCCCCGTTGATCGCCACATATTCCTTGGTGAGGTCGCAGGTCATGACGCGGTCGCGGCCTTTGCCGAGGCCGAGCGAGACCAGAATCGCAATCTCCGGCGCCTTCATCGCTTCCGACACCTGCGCTTCGTCATAATCGGGATCGCGCGCCCCGCGCTTGGCGACGCGGATGCCGTTGAACGAGATCGACAGCTTGTCGCGATCGGCCGGCTCGCCGGCCTTGCCGACGGCCATCACCACGCGGCCCCAATTGGCATCCTCGCCGGCGATCGCGGTCTTCACCAGCGGCGAGTTCGCGATCGACATCGCGATCTTGCGAGCCGAGGCCTTGGTCTTGGCGCCCTCCACGGTGATCTCGACCAGCTTGCGCGCGCCTTCGCCGTCGCGGGCGACCTGCTCGGCGAGATTGGCGAGCACCTGGTTGAACGCCTTGACGAAGGCCTTCAGGCGCGGGTCGCTGGCGCGGCTGATCTTCGGCGCGCCCTGCTCAGCGGCGGCGCCGGTGGCGAAGGCCAGCAGCGTATCCGATGTCGAAGTGTCGCCGTCGATGGTCACGGCGTTGAACGTGTCCTCGACGCCGCTCTTGAGCAGCGCCTGCAGCGCGGCGGGCGCGATCGGCGCGTCAGTGAAGATGAAGGACAGCATCGTCGCCATGTCGGGCGCGATCATGCCGGCGCCCTTGGCCATGCCGTTGATGGTGACCTTGGCCTTGCCGAGCTTGACGGTCGCGGTCGCCACTTTCGGGAAGGTGTCGGTGGTCATGATCGCCTTGGCCGCGGCCAGGTAATCGCCGGGCTCGGCGGCTTCGGCGAGGCGACCGAGCACGCCGTCGAACTTGGTGGCATCCAGCGGCTCGCCGATCACGCCGGTCGAGGCCAGGAAGATTTCGCTCTCGCTGCAGCCGACCGCCTTGGCTGCGATCTTCGCCGTCAGCGCGGTGGAGGCGCGGCCGGTCTTGCCGGTGAAGGCGTTGGCATTGCCGGAATTGACCACCAGCGCGCGCGCCTTGCCGCCCTTCAGCTTGGCGCGGCACCATTCCACCGGAGCCGAGGGGCACTTCGACCTGGTGAAGACGCCGGCGACCGCAGTGCCCTTGTCCATCACCGCGAGCAGCACGTCGGTGCGGTTCTTGTAGCGGATGCCGGCTTCGGCCGTCGCCAGACGGATGCCCGCGATCACAGGCATATCAGGGACGGTTTTGGGGGCGAGCGGGGAGACGGAGGAGGACATCGCGAGCGCCTTGGTAGGGTCTGGACATGCAGATGGCCGGGGGGGCCCCGGCCATTGCGACGTTAGATATACTTGGCGTCCGCGAAGTGACAGCGAATTCTTACTTCTTCGCCGGCGGCGCCATCTTGCTGTCGGACGGCTTCGCCTCCGGCTTGGCGTCCTTCGACGCATCCGCCGCCGGCTGGTCCAGCCGCTCGACCTTGGCTTCGGTACGCAGCTTGGCGACATACTCGGCCTGGGCCTTGCGGGTCACGTACTGCTCGATCTGGGCCTTGACCTGCTCGAAATCGGGCGCCTTGCGGTTGCGCTTTTCCTCGACCTTGATGATGTGCCAGCCGAACTGCGACTTCACGGGGTCGGAGATCTTGCCGGGCTCCAGCGAGAAGGCCACGGCCGAGAATTCCGGCACCATCTGCTCCTTGGTGAAGAAGCCGAGGTCGCCGCCATCGGCGGAGCCGGGGTCCTTGGACTTCTTCTTGGCGAGCTCGGCGAAATCGGCCCCCTTCCCGAGCTCGGCCTTCACCGCCTTGGCCTCGTCCTCGGTTTCGACCAGGATGTGGCGGGCGCGCACCTCCTGCTCGCCGGTGATCTGCTTGGCGGCCTCCTCATAGACCTTCTTCATGGCGTCCGGCGTGGTGGCGGCCTTGCCCTCGCTGGCGAGCAGGCTGTCCATCAGAAGCCGGTTGCGGGCGAAGGCCAGGCGCTTCTTGAACTCCTCGCCGTCGGCGATTTTCCTGTCTTCGGCAGCCTTGCTGACGATCTTCATGTCGATCAGGAACGACAGGACGTTCTCGTCCTTGGTCGCTGGGTCCATCTGGGCGAGGCTCGGCCCGAGTTCCTCCTCGGCCATGGTGACGTCGCTCTTCTTGATTTCCGCGCCATTGACCTTCGCCAGCACCGGATCATCGGCGGCCCGGAGCGGGCCCGCAAACGCCAGGGACAGCGCCAGAGCGAGGCTGCCAGCCAGGGCGGACGCGGAGCGGAAGCGCTGGGTTGCCGGGAACGAGGTGGTCATGGAAAATCCTTATGTTGAAGCAGGGGGCTGCTCGAGCGGGGCGGACACTCGCCCAATCAGGGGGGCTTGGCAACGCGAAAAGTCTGTCAAAATGATGAATTAGCCGCACTGCGCCCGCCGTTGACAAGGCCCCGACCGGGCCATATCTCTGCGCGGTCGCGACCATGGCGATGGCGTTTATTTTGCTGCGTTTTTGGCCGTTGAACCCAGACTTGCCCAATTCCCACCCATATGGCGGATGTCCCCCGCAGTCCGGGCTCTGACGCCGCGAAGCGTCACGGTGAGTTGATAGGCGGGCGGGTGACAACTTCTTAGGCCCAACGCGGTTGAATCGCGAACACAGGAACCAGGCATGATCGGCGCGCTCGCCCGCAAGTTTTTCGGCTCCGCCAACGACCGGCGGGTGAAGGGATATCAGTCCCGCGTCAACGCGATCAATGCGCTGGAGCCCGAGGTCTCGAAGCTCTCCGACGAGGCGCTCAAGGCCCGCACCGCGGAATTCAAGCAGCAGCTCGCGAACGGCAAGACGCTGGACGATCTCCTCGTCCCGGCCTTCGCCACCGTGCGCGAGGCCGCCAAGCGCACGCTCGGCCAGCGCCATTTCGACGTCCAGCTGATTGGCGGCATGGTGCTGCACGAGGGCGACATCGCCGAGATGAAGACTGGCGAAGGCAAGACGCTGGTCGCGACGCTTGCGGTGTATCTGAACGCGCTCGCCGGCAAAGGCGTCCACGTCGTCACGGTCAACGACTACCTCGCCCGCCGCGACTCCGGCTGGATGGGCCAGATCTACGGCTTCCTCGGCATGACCACCGGCGTGATCGTGCACGGCCTCGACGATGCCGAGCGCAAGGCGGCCTATGCCTGCGACATCACCTACGGCACCAACAACGAATACGGCTTCGACTATCTCCGCGACAACATGAAGTACCGGCTCGAGGACATGGTCCAGCGGCCGCACTTCTTCGCCATCGTCGACGAGGTCGACTCCATTCTGATCGACGAAGCGCGCACGCCGCTGATCATCTCCGGCCCGCTCGACGACCGCTCCGACTTCTACAACACCATCGACGGCTTCCTGCCGAGGCTCGACAAGACCGACTACGAGGTCGACGAGAAGCAGCGCACGGTGACGCTGACCGAAGGCGGCATGGAGAAGATCGAGACGCTGCTGCGCGATGCCGGCCAGCTCAAGGGCGAGTCGCTCTACGACGTCGAGAACGTCTCCGTCGTGCACCACATCAACCAGGCCCTGCGCGCTCACACGCTGTTCACGCGCGACAAGGACTACATCGTCCGCGACGGCGAAGTCGTCATCATCGACGAGTTCACCGGCCGCATGATGCCGGGCCGCCGCTATTCGGAAGGCCTGCATCAGGCGCTGGAAGCCAAGGAGCACGTCCAGGTCCAGCCCGAGAACCAGACGCTGGCCTCGATCACCTTCCAGAACTACTTCCGCATGTACGAGAAGCTGGCGGGCATGACCGGCACCGCCGCGACCGAAGCGGACGAATTGTTCGACATCTACAAGCTCGAGGTCGTGGAGATCCCGACCAATCTGTCGATCGCGCGCCTCGACGAGGACGACGAGGTCTATCGGACCCAGAAGGAAAAATATCAGGCCATCCTCGCCGAGATCGAGCGCGCCAATGCGCGCCTGCAGCCGGTGCTGGTCGGTACCGCCTCGATCGAGAAGTCGGAGGTGCTCGCCGAATTCCTCAAGAAGAACGGCTACAAGCAGATCGATTTCGGCAAGGAGGGCGCGCTCGACAAGCTCTATGCCGCCGCCCGCGCCGGCAAGCCGGCGAAACTGTTCGCGGTGCTGAACGCGCGCTTCCACGAGCAGGAAGCCTACATCGTCGCCGAAGCCGGCGTGCCGGGCGCGATCACGATCGCCACTAACATGGCCGGCCGCGGCACCGACATCAAGCTCGGCGGCTCGCTGGAGATGCGCATCCAGCAGGAGACTGCTGATATCACCGACGAGGCCGAGAAGGCCAAGAAGATCGAGCAGATCAAGGCCGATATCGAGCACTTCCGCGACATCGTGCTGAAGGCCGAGGAGACCGTCGAGGTCGAGACGGCCAAGGGAAGCAAGCCTGCCAAGACCGTGAAGAAGCCCGGCGGCCTCTACATCATCGGCTCCGAGCGCCACGAATCCCGCCGCATCGACAACCAGCTGCGCGGCCGTTCCGGCCGTCAGGGCGATCCCGGCCGCTCGAAGTTCTTCCTGTCGCTGGAAGACGACCTGATGCGCATCTTCGGCTCGGACCGTCTCGACAGCATGCTGCAGCGTCTCGGCCTGCAAGAGGGCGAGGCCATCATCCATCCCTGGATCAACAAGGCGCTGGAGAAGGCGCAGCAGAAGGTCGAGGCGCGCAACTTCGACATCCGCAAGAACCTGCTCAAGTTCGACAACGTCCAGAACGACCAGCGCAAGGTGATCTTCGACCAGCGCGTCGAGCTGATGAAGGACGAGAGCGTCGCCGAGACCGTCGCCGACATGCGCCACGCCTTCATCGACGACCTCGTCGCCAAGCACGTGCCCGAGCATGCCTATGCCGAGCAGTGGGACGTCGCCGGGCTCAAGGACGAATTGAAGCGCGTGCTCGATCTCGACCTGCCGGTCGACGAATGGGCCAAGGAAGAGGGCATCGCCGACGAGGAGCTGCTGACTCGCATCGAGACCAAGGCCGACGAACACATGGCGGCCAAGGTCGCGCAATGGGGTCCCGACGTGATGCGTTACGTCGAGAAGACCATCCTCTTGCAGACGCTCGACCATCTCTGGCGCGAGCACCTGATCATGCTCGACCATCTGCGCCAGGTCATCGGTCTGCGCGGCTACGGCCAGCGCGATCCGTTGCAGGAGTACAAGACCGAAGCCTTCAATCTCTTCCAGGAGATGAGCGCTCACTTGCGCGAGGCCGTCACGGCGCAGCTGATGCGCGTCGAGATCGTCCCGCCGGAGCAGGAGGCCCCCGTCCTGCCGCCGATGGAGGCGCACAAGTTCGATCCGAACACCGGCGAGGACGAGATGGCTCTCGCCAGCGTCACCCTCGGCGCCCAATCCACCGACGCGGCGTTGCGCGACCCGAAGAACCCGACGAGCTGGGGCAAGGTCGGCCGCAACGAGGACTGCCCGTGCGGTAGTGGCAAGAAGTACAAGCACTGCCACGGGCGGTATGCTTGATCGATGACCTCAAAACCCAGCGAACTCGCGGTGTTGTCTTGGCCCACGAGTTCGCCAGGCGTCGAATGCTTTCGATCCATATGATGCCTGCTGGTCTTCCGTTGCATAACGAATGGTAGGCGCACGCCATTGAGGATGGCTGGCGCACAATTGTCAGACGGTCCTTTATCCGTCACGCGCGGCTGAGCACGCTTCAGTCATCTGGCAACCCGCCTCAGCGCCTGTTCCTGTGATCACTCCGGAGTGCTGCTGCTTCTGCAGATGGCCGGCGGCCACTCGCTCGCGCGGCTGCGTCGCTGAAGAACTCTTCACCCGGAGAGCCAATGGTCAAAGCGCGGCATCGCGTCTCGGCGAACGCCCTCGGGTAGACCATCCAATTTTTTACCACTGCTCATTGTGATCTGGATCACCGCTACAGAGCTCAATCCGTGGTTTGATTGAATCACGAGACGTGGCCTGAAAATTGGGAGCCAGACAATGTCCAAACGCGCGCTGCCAACCGCCTTTTGTGTCCTTGCCATGAGTTTTTACGCCTGCGGTTCCGCCCCTGCGAGCCAAGTGGGCGGATGGTGGGGCGGAACATGGTCGTGCAACATCGACGGCCGCCCGGCCCGGATGAAATGGGCCGCCGTCGATGACAGTCAGACAACCTGCAACGGCAACACTTGCACCAGCACTTCGGGAGCACGCTGGTCAGGCCGCTTCTCAGATAATGGCTCGCGATGGGTGAAGTTGACAAATCCACGCACCGGAACCCAGGGCGGCGTGTACTTCAACCATGCCGACGGCAACAAATGGTATCTAGCCAAGCCGGTCAGCAACAAGGCCGCGGGCTGGACGACATGGAATGGCCAACGCTATCGCCTCTCGTGCTGGCGATGATGCGCGAGTGCTTTCCTCTGGCTATGCATTGAAACGGCAGATGTGTGTGTGCGCTTCGCAAGGCGCCACGCTCCACTTCACGAGGTCTAATTCGAGCTGTCGATCAAGCTCTCCAGCAGCCGCTTGAGCTCGCTCGTCGACTTGTCGCCGTAGCTCTCCAGGATGTGCTCCTCCTGGTCGACCGCGAGCGAGTTGAGCTTCTTGCACAGCACCTTGCCGCGGTCGGAGATGAACATCAGCACCTTGCGGCGGTCGTTCGGGTCCTGCACGCGGTAGACCAGCGTGTCGGAGACCATGCGGTCGATCATCTTCGTGAGCGTCGGATGGTTGAGCAGCACGGCGTCCGCGAGCTCGCCCATCGAATGGCCCTCGCCGTCCGACAGCACTTTCAGGATGCGCCATTGCTCGACCGGCACGCCCTCCTTGCTCAACCTCAGTTCGAGCTGCCGGTTGATTTCCCGGTTGGCTTGCGCGAGCAGGTAAGCGAGGTGTTCGGTGATTGGGGAATTTTGTTTCGGCGGTTTTGCCACGGCTGAGACTTCGCCTTGACCCAAATGAGTGAATGTCTTGCAATCGATGCTGCATCTATATGCACTTCAATTCTTGAATATTCAATATTTTCAAAATAAGATCATTGCCCAACAAAAGGGCGGAAGCCGCGGCCGCCTGCTCAATGTGCTTTCAGGTCTGGCCTCAGACAGGAGTTGGCGTGCGCGCGACGGTGAACTTCCCGGCTCACGGCGGCTCGGCGTTACCGCCGTCCTTGCTGTTCAGGAATCTGTCGTCTTCGGCAGCTGGCGGTGCCTTGTCGCCGCACGGTGACGCCTTGTTCAAGCGCCGCGGCGTCAACAAGCTGCGCGTCGGCGGCTTCATCTGCTGCACCGGCTCGCCTGGCGTGTGGGGCCCGTGTGCCACGAACAGCGCGCAGCTTGCCGTCGCCGAGATCAACAAGCGCGGCGGCATTCTCGGCCGCGAGCTCGAGCTGTCGATCTACGATGCCGGCGGGCCGCTGGATGAGGTTCTGGACCGCGCCGAGCAGGCAATCGCATTCGACGAGGTCGATCTGATCGTCGGATTGCACACCAGCGCGGTTCGCGTGGGCCTCCGCGACGTCACCACACGCCACCGCATTCCCTATATCTACACGCCGGTCTACGAGGGCGGCGAGCGCACGCCCGGCGTGATGGCGATCGGCGAGACGCCGCGCTGGCAGAGCCGCCCCGCCATCCATTGGCTCGCGGACGTCAAGAAGGCCAAACGCTGGTACCTGATCGGCAGCGACTACGTTTGGCCCTGGCAATCGCATCGCGCGGTGAAGAACTACATCAAGGAAACCGGCGGCCGCGTCGTCGGCGAAGAGTTCGTCCCGCTCGGCGAAGACAATCACGGGCCGCATCTGGCGCGGATCCGCGCCGCCAAGCCCGATGTCGTGTTGATCTCGCTGATCGGTACCGACAGCATCACCTTCAACCGGGCCTTCGGCGAATGTGGGCTAGGCGCCACGACGCTGCGGCTCGCGGGCGCGATGGACGATACCGTGCTACTCGGCATCGGCGCCGACAACAGCGAGAACATGTTCTGCGCTTCCGGCTACTTCACCGGCACCGGCGCGCGCGCCAATGACGACTTCCAGAGCCGTTATCACGCGATGTTCGGGCCGAATGCGCCGCCGATCGGCTCGGTGGGGCAATCGAGTTACGAAGGCCTGCGCTTCCTCGAAGCCGTTGCGAACAAGGCTGGTTCGCTGGCGATGCGGCCGCTGCTCGCGGCCGGCCGCAACATCGTCTACAGCGGCGCCCGCGGTCGGGTTACTGTTTGCAACGGGCACGTGCGGATGCCGATGCATCTCGCCGAGGCCGACGGTCTCGATTTCAAGCTGATCAAGCCGCTCTGACCGCCTCGCGACTAGACCGGCCGGCGCATTTGCAAAATAATACTTGAAAAGGAAAATATTTCCGTTTTGAATGTTTCGGCGAGGCCGCGGGTGCGTGCGTCGCGCCGGGGCGGCCACGCCCAACGTTGCAAAGAACTTCAAGGAGAGCGCCGTGACCGTTGCCCTTCCCACGCCAGCCCAACTTCGCAGTGTCGCCGAGCAGTGCGGCCTTTCGCTCACCGACGAGGACGTCGCCTCGTTCCGCGGTCTCATGCAGGGCTCGATCGAAGCCTACAATCTCGTTGCCGCGATGCCGGACGAACTGCCCGAAGTGAAATATCCGCGCACGCCGGGCTACCGGCCCTCGGCGGAGGAGAACCCGCGCAATGCCTGGTATCGCAAGTCGACCGTGCAGGGCGCCGCCAGCGGCAAGCTCAAGGGCAAGACCGTTGCGCTGAAAGACAACATCATGCTGGCCGGCGTGCCCATGACCAACGGCTCGTCGACCTTGGAAGGCTATGTGCCCGATTTCGACGCCACCATCGTCACGCGCATGCTGGATGCCGGCGCCGAGATCAAGGGCAAGGTGCATTGCGAGCATTTCTGCCTGTCCGGCGGCAGCCACACCGGCTCCTACGGGCCGGTGCATAATCCGCACAAGATGGGCTACTCGGCCGGCGGCTCGTCGTCGGGATCGGGCGTCGTGGTCGCGCTCGGCGAGGTCGACATGGCCATTGGCGGCGACCAGGGCGGCTCGATCCGCATGCCGTCGTCGTTCTGCGGCATCTACGGCATGAAGCCGACCTGGGGCCTCGTCCCCTACACCGGCATCATGCCGATCGAGATCTATGTCGATCACACCGGTCCGATGACGGCAACGGTCGAAGACAATGCGCTGCTGCTCGAGGTGCTCGCCGGGGACGACGGCTACGATCCGCGCATCAAGGCTCCGAAGGTCGAGGAATACACCAAGGCGCTAGGCCAGGGCGTCAAGGGCATGAAGATCGGCATCGTCAAGGAAGGCTTCGAGCAGCCGACCGCCGAGTCTGCGGTGAATGAAAGCGTGCGCGAGGCCGCAAAGCGCTTTAGGGATCTCGGCGCCACGGTCGAGACCGTCTCGATCCCGATGCACCTGATGGGCGGGGCGATCTGGACGCCGATCGGCACGGAAGGCCTGACCCAGACCATGATGTTCGGCGACGGCTACGGCCTCAGCCGCGGCGATCTCTATTCGACCTCGCTGATGGATTTCCATCGCGGCTGGCGTCGGCAGGCCGATTCGCTGTCCGAGACCACGAAGCTGTTCATGATGCTCGGCACCTACATCAACAACAATTTCGGCCCTCGCTTCTACGGCAAGGCCCTCAACATCTCGCGCCGGCTGACCGCGGCCTACGACAAGGCGTTTGGGGATTACGACCTGCTCCTGATGCCGACGACGCCGATGAAGGCGACCAAGCTGCCGGAGCCCAATGCCAGCCGCGAGGAATATGTCGCCCGCGCGCTCGAGATGATCTCCAACACCGCGCCGTTCGACATCACCCATCATCCGGCGATGTCGCTGCCCTGCGGCATGGTCGAGGGCTTGCCCGTCGGCCTGATGCTGGTCGGCCGCATGTTCGAGGAATCCACCATCTACCGCGCCGCCCATGCCTTCGAGCAGATCGGCGACTGGAAGAAGATGTGAGGAAACCTTTGCTTCAACTCGGCGGAAACGCAACGCATGGCTAACGCGTTCGTCGCGGCGTTCGAGATCCTGAGCTTCGGCGCGATCATCGTCCTGATCGTGCTGGGGCTCGGGATCATCGCCAGCATGATGGGCATCTTCAACTTCGCGCAGGGCGAGTTCGTCCTGCTCGGCGCCTACATCACCTATCTCGCTTATGCCAAGGGCCTGCCGATCTGGGCGGGCATGGTTGCAGCGCCTTTCGTCGTCGGTGCGCTCGGCTTCGTGCTGGAGGCGCTGATCATCCGGCGATTCTACGCCGCGCCGATCGTTGCCATGCTCGGCACCTATGCGCTCGGCCTGATCATCCGCGAAGCCGTTCGCGGGCTGATCGGCGGCTTCTATCTCACCGTGCCGGAGCCGATCGGCGGATCGATCGACATCGGCGCCATGCATATCTCGGCGTGGCGCTTCACCATCATCGTCATCACGCTGCTGGTGATGGGCCTCTGCTATCTCTTGCTGTCGCGCACCAGCTTCGGCCTGCGCGTGCGGGCGACGTTGGAGAACCCGTCGCTGGCGCGTGCGTCAGGCATCTCGACGCCGCTGATCTACGGCGCCACCTTTGCCTTTGGCGCTGCACTCGCCGGCCTTGCCGGCGCGCTGATCGTGCCGGTGTTCAGCCTGTTTGCCGATCTCGGCCTGCGCTTCCTGATCCAGGGCTTTGTCGCGGTCATGGTCGGTGGGGTCGGCTCCTTCATCGGCCCGGTCGCGGGCGCCGGCGTTATCGGCACGCTGAGCGCGGCGCTGCCCTGGGTGATGGCACCCGTCGTTGCCGACGTCCTCGTCTTCGTGCTCGCCATCGTCTTCATCAAATTCCGTCCGCAAGGTCTCATCGCTGGAAAAGGGGTTTAATCACATGCTCGATCGTACTCAGCTCACGCGACGTCGTTTCCTGTCCAATTTCGCCTTTGCATCCGGCGCGGTCGCAACCGGCGTCGGCAGCTGGGTGATTCCGGCGCCCTGGGCCAATGCGGCCGAGGCGCCGATCAAGGTCGGCATCGCCACCGACCTCACCGGCCCGATCGCCTATGCCGGCAACGCCGACGCCAACGTCGCGAAAATGGTGATCAAGGAGATCAACGCGGCCGGCGGCCTGCTCGGCCGTCCGCTCGAGCTCTACATCGAAGACACCGCCTCCAACGAATCCGTCGCCGTCGGAAACGTTCGCAAGCTGATCCAGCGCGACAAGGTCGATATGGTGCTCGGCGGTATCACCTCGTCGATGCGCAACGCGATCAAGGACCCGATCGTCGCGCGCGGCAAGACCCTCTACATCTATCCGCAGCTCTACGAGGGCAAGGAGTGCACGCCCTATTTGTTCTGCACCGGCCCGACGCCGGCGCAGCAATGCGACGAGTTCATTCCCTGGCTGATCAAGAACGGCGGCAAGAAGTTCGCGCTGCCCAGCGCCAATTATGTCTGGCCGCACACGCTCAACGTCTACGCCCGCAAGGTGATCGAATCCAATGGCGGCGAGGTCGTGTTCGAGGAATATTACCCGCTCGACCAGGTCGACTTCTCCGCGACCGTCAACCGCATCATCTCCAACAAGGTCGACGTCGTCTTCAACACCGTCATCCCGCCCGGCGTCGGCCCGTTCTTCAAGCAGCTCTATGAAGCAGGCTTCCTCAAGAACGGCGGGCGCCTGGCCTGCGTCTACTACGACGAGAACACGCTCAACATCAACCAGGCCGCCGAGATCGAAGGCCTCGCCAGCTGCCTCGACTATTTCAAGGTGCTGACCAAGGAGAACCCGTTCGACGCCAAGATCCAGGCGGCCTATGAAAAGGATTTCCCGGGCAACTTCCTGTTCGCCGCCGGCAGCGCTGCCACCGGCACCTATCGCGGCCTCAAGCTGTGGGAAGCCGCGGTCAAGGAAGCCGGCAAGATCGACCGCGAGTCCGTGGCCGCCGCGCTCGACCATGCCAAGATCGCCGAAGGTCCGGGCGGACCCGCCGAGATCGTGCCGGGCAAACGGCACTGCAAGATGAAGATGTACACCGCCGTCGCCAAGAGCGGAAACTACGAGATCGTCGGGCGCAGCAACGGCCTCGTCGATCCCAAGGAATGCTGATTCTTCGCCTCTCCCCTCTTGGGGAGAGGTGGACCCCGCCGTGATTGACACGGCTGCCTCTGACGATGTTGAACTCGGAATGCTGAAGCCGATGAGTGTGGTAAGAGAGGCCATCGTCGCCGACGCGGACGACGAAGTGGACGGTGCGATGGCTGAGGGCGCAGCGGCGAAACGGGCCAATGACGAGGTCAAGGCAAGACGAAAAATCCTGCCTGTCATCGAGGGCCTCGTGCTCCTCGCGGCGCTACTCGCGCCGCTGGTGCTGCAGGACTATCTCACGGTCTTCGCGACGCGCGTGATCATCCTCGCGCTGTTTGCGCTGTCCTTCGACCTGGTCTGGGGCTATGCCGGCATCATGAGCTTCGGCCAGGCGCTGTTCTTCGGCTCGGCCGGTTACGGCGTCGCCCTGCTCGCGCGCGACCTCGACATCACCAACATCTTCCTGGTGTTGCCGGCAGGCACGCTGATCGGCCTCACCTTCGCGCTGCTGCTCGGCGGCTTCCTGCTGCTGGGACGGCATCCCTCCAGCGTGATCTTCGTCTCGCTCGGCACGCTGACCGGCTCCTACGCCGCCGATCGGCTCGCGCGCGGCTGGTACTATCTCGGCGGCCAGAACGGCATCCCCTCGATCGCGCCGATGTCGCTTGGGTCATACGACTTCACGGAAGGCCCAGCGTTCTATTATCTCGTGCTCGGCATCCTCGTCGTGGTCTATCTGCTCTGCCGCTTCCTGGTGCGCTCGCAATTCGGCCTTGCGCTCGCAGGCCTGCGCGAGAACGAGCAGCGCATCGCCTTCTTCGGCTACAAGGCGCAGCATCTCAAAGCCATCATCTTCACCATCGGCGGCGCCGTCGCAGGCCTCGCCGGCAGCCTCTATGCCTTCCACGAAGGCTTCGTCTGGCCCAACATGGTGGGCGTCGTGGTTTCGACCCAGGTCGTGCTCTATGTGCTGTTCGGCGGCTCCGGCACGCTGATCGGTGCCGTCGTCGGCGCTGTCATCGTCGAGGGCGTCAGCTTCTGGCTCTCGGACAATTACCGCGAGATCTGGCCGATCATCCTCGGCCTGCTGCTCCTGCTCGTGATCCTGTTCCGGCCGCTCGGCCTGATCAGTTTTGTGCTCGGCGAGCGCGAACGCGTCGGCAGCTTTGGTGCCAAGCAAAAGGAGAGGCGCAATGCTCCTTGAAGCGGCCGGCATCAAGAAGGTCTTCGGCAAGCTCACCGCGCTCGACGGCGCAGCCCTCACGGTCGGCGAGAATGAGTTTCACGGCCTGATTGGCCCGAACGGCTCGGGCAAGAGCACGCTGATGAAGTGCATCGCCGGCGCCGAAGTGCCGACCCAAGGCAAGGTCTCTTTCGTCAACACCGACATCACCGCGTTCACGCCGACCGAACGTGCGCGCGCCGGCATGAGCCTGAAATTCCAGATCACATCCGTGCTGCCGTCGCTCACGCTCTACGACAACATCCTGCTCGCGCTGCAGGCGCAGTCCTCGCTGTTCGACCTCGTGTTCTCGCGCACGCGCGGTGCGTTGCACGACCAGGTCATGTCCATGCTGACGCAGTTCCGTCTCGCCGACCGCGCCTTCGATGCGGCCGCTGCGCTGTCGCACGGCCAGCAGCAATGGCTGGAGATCGCGATGGCGCTCGCCGGCAAGCCGAAGCTCCTATTGCTCGACGAGCCCACCGGCGGCATGAGCCTGGAAGAGCGCCGCGTCACCGGCGAGCTGCTGCAGCCGATCAAAAAACATTGCTCGCTGGTCATCGTCGAGCACGACCTCGATTTCATTCGCGACATCTGCGATCGCCTCACCGTGCTCGACCAGGGCAAGGTGCTGGCAACAGGCACGGTGTCCGAGATCCAGGCCAACACATCCGTCCAGGAGATCTATCTGCGCCGTGCCTGAATTTTTGGACATCAAGCATCTCGACGCCGGCTATGGCCGCAGCCAGGTCCTGTTCGACGTCAGCCTCGGCATTCCCTGGCGCGGCGGCGTCGCCGTGCTCGGCCGCAACGGCGCCGGCAAGACCACGCTGATGAAGACCATCGTCGGCGAGCTGCCGGCATGGAAGGGCGAGGTCGCCTTCGACGGCCGCGACATCAGTCGCCGCGCCACCCAGGAGCGCGTCCGCGCCGGCATCGGCTATGTGCCACAGGAGCATTCGGTGTTCGCGCGCCTGTCGGTGCGCGACAATCTCGCCGTCGGCTCGCTGGCTAAGAAGGATTCCTCCGCCATCGACCGCGTGCTGGCGATCTTCCCAAAGCTCGGCCAGCGCCTCGACCAGCCCGCCGGCACGCTTTCCGGCGGCGAGCGCAAGATGCTCGCGATCGGCCGCGCCATGCTCGGGGATCCAAAACTGCTGCTGCTGGATGAGCCCACCGAGGGCGTCTGGATCGGCGTCATCGAGGAGATCACCGAGCGCCTGATCGAGCTTGCCAAGAGCATCGCCGTCATCATCGTCGAGCAGCACCTCGACCTCGCTTTGCGAGTCGCCGACTACGCCTATGTGCTCGACCGCGGCCGCGTCGCGCTGCAGGGCGACGCCGGCGAGGTGAAAGGCAGTCCGGAGCTGATGCGGTATCTGGCGCCTTAGCGCGCGGCGCCCCTCGCACTGCGAAATATTCGGGTTGTTCAAGAGCTTCGCGGCATTCCATCGATTTTATTTCAGATCGGAACGAATCTGTCGGGCCGCGTTGAATCCCGCATGTGTGCCGTTGCGTTGCGTCAGTCGGGACTATCGCGCCTAGCCGGCGCGCGGAAGATTCCGATTCCATCCTACATCGTGCCATGCGATCCCACGCTACGCGAGAACCCGCCGCAAGGCAGCGGCTGGGTGTTCGAGATAAAAGCCGACGGCTATCGCGCGCAACTTCACCTGCAGGCGGGCGCGGCGACGGTCTATTCGCGCGCCGGATACGATTGGACCGAGCAGTTCTCGTCAATTGCAGCCGGCGCGCGAAAGCTCAGAGCCGGGAGTGCGATCAT
Organism: Bradyrhizobium sp. NBAIM14; assembly: GCF_020193895.1. Taxonomy (NCBI): domain Bacteria; kingdom Pseudomonadati; phylum Pseudomonadota; class Alphaproteobacteria; order Hyphomicrobiales; family Nitrobacteraceae; genus Bradyrhizobium; species Bradyrhizobium sp. NBAIM14. Next base: position 223,563 of record NZ_JADYVQ010000009.1, read on the forward strand.
TGATGGCGAGGCCGTTGTCTACGGCAGTAATGGCCGGCCGGACTTCCAGCAGCTGCGGCGCGAGCTCGCCGCCAAGCAGAGCCGCCGCATTCGCTATCACGCGTTCGATCTATTGTATCTTGACGGATACGATTTGCGCGGCGTCGGCTTTGTCGAGCGCAAGCAGCTGCTGCAGCGGCTCCTGAAAGAAGCGCCCGAGACTTTCATCTACGTCGAGCACGTCGAAGCCGACGGCGAGCAAATCCTTCGCCATGCTTGCAGGCTTGGCCTCGAAGGGCTGCTCGCCAAGCGCGCGGACGCACCTTATCGCTCCGGACGGCAGGAAGCCTGGCTCAAGCTGAAATGCAAGAAGAGCGAGACGTTTCCGATCGTCGCATTCGTCGAAAAGCTGGGCGCGTACCCGCGCAAGGTGGCTTCGCTTTACGTCGGGCATCACGAGGATGGGCGCCTGCTTTATGCCGGCAAGGTCCGCACCGGATACACCGAGGCGACCGCGCGTGAATTGCGTGAACGGCTTGACCCACTGATCCGGCGCGATTCTCCGCTCGATCTGCCGGTAAAGAAGCCCAAGGCTACATGGGTTGAGCCCGTGGTGAATGCCGAGGTGGAATATGGCGCCCTGACCGACGATGGCCTGCTGCGTGAAGCCGTATTCAAGGGCCTGCGCGACGATCTTGCGCCGCGGAAGGTCAGGGCGCCCCGGTTGGTGCCTTCATCGGTCGGGCGGCCGAAGCTCGGCGTTCCCAAAGAGAATATCCTGCAGCTGCTGCCCGATGCGATCGTGCCGTCCAAGGAAGAGCTCGCGCATTACTGGGCGCGTGTCTGGAAGAAGGCGCTGCTGCATCTAGGACATCGCCCGCTCAAGCTGGTGCGGCACGTGCACGGCACGACGTTCTATCACAAGGGGCCGCTGCCGAAGGACATTCCGCAAGCGGTGCACCAACTACGCATCCGAAAGCGCGAAGGCGGCGAAGGCACGCGGCTTTGGGTGGACAGCCTTGACGGTTTCCTCGGACTCGTCGAGATCGGCGCAGTCGAATTGCATCCCTGGAATTCGACTGTTGAGGATTTCGAGCACGCCGATCGCATCGTGATCGACCTTGATCCCGGCGAGGGCGTCGAATGGGATGCTGTGATCGAGACCGCCCTGGAGCTTCGCGCGCGAATGAGCCGTGAGGGGTTTGCGACCTGGCCCAAGCTGACCGGCGGCAAGGGCATTCATCTGACGGCGCCGCTTGACCGCCCAATGCTGCACGATCAGGCGCACCGGGCGGCCCGCAACCTCATGGCCGATTTCGCATTGCGTCGGCCGGACCGCTACGTCCTCTCCGCCCAGGCCAGGCGCAGCGGCCGCATTTTTCTCGACTATTTGCGCAACGGCCGCGGTACCACCGCGATCGGCACCTTCTCACCACGGGCACGCGAGAACTTTCCCATTGCTGCGCAGGTGACATGGAAGCGGATCGAAAGCGGGATCGTGCCGGACGCGTTCACGATTCACATTCCCTACCGTGCGGTGCGGAGGAAAGAGCGATAACTGCGCGCTCGGGCGCTAGCCTACTTCACCGCCGAGAAGCGGCTGTCGAACGAGTTCGACTGCACCACCGGCGCGGCGCCTGACATCATCGCGGTGCTATCGCCCGCGCCGTCGCTCACCGATGGCTTCAGCGCCGGACGCGTTGCGGCAAGGCGGGTATCGGGCTTCGGCGGCTCGGCCGGCTTGGCGGCTGCTACGGCCGGCTTCGGCGTATCCTTCGCCGCCTCCTTGACTGAATCCTTGGACTTGTCATGTCCCGGCACGAAGCGGGTCACGGCGGCCTTGAGTCGCGAGGCGGCCGTGGCCGGCGTCGTGGACGTCTGGGCGGCCGGGGCCACGGACGCGGTGGCTTGCGGCGCAGGCGTCGCGGTCGCGGTCGCGGTGGTGTCGGCGGTGCCGAGCCCCATCTTGCGGCCGAGATTGGAGAAGAAGCCGCCGCTTTCAGATTTCGCAGCGGGCGCCGCCGCGGCAACGCGGGTGCTCGCGGCAGGCGCGCTGACGGCGACCACCGGCTCTTCCCGCGGCGCCGGCGCACTTGCCACCGCGTCGAGGTTCGGCTTGGGCGGGTTGACGTGGCCGGGGATCGTGCCCGGCGCCTTCGCCATGGCCAGCATCTGCAGCGTGGTGCCTTCGGCACTCTCGGACAGGCCGGTCGAGCCTTCCGGAATTTTGGCGGCGAACACCTTGTGCATGCCGCCGTCAATGCCGGTGTTCATCCGCGCCACCGGCGTGCCCTTGGCGACGAGCCTTGCATATTCCGTCTCGTCCTTGGCCTGCTTCTCGCGGACCGCGCTGGCGATCTCTTCGGGGATCACATAGGCCGGACATCTGGCGGAGGCGTCGAACACCAGATCGCGCTTGGCGTCCGCCGGCTTGGCGGCGTCGAACACGTATCTCTTCTCGCAGAAATCGACCTTCGGCTCCTGCCGCGTCACCTCGAAATGATCATAGCCTTCCTTGATCATCTTCCAGAACGGCATGTTCGGATTGTTCCGGTGCCTGGCCATGTTCACCGGCGTCATCTTGAACGGATAGGCCTGCAGCTGGAACGCCTTCTGGCCGCCGAAGAAGGACTCGCGGCCGAGCGAATAGATCTCCGCGATCTGCTCGTCCGTCATCGCGTAGCAGCCGCGCGACGAACAGTCGCCGTGCACCATCAGCTGCGAGCCGGTGCGGCCCAGCGCCTTGTCGAACGCGTTCGGGTAGCCGGTGTTGAACGAGAGGTAATAGGACGATTGCGGATTCATCTGGCTCGGATTGATCGAGTAGAATCCCTCCGGCGCCTGGCGGTCGCCTTCGCGCACCTTGGGGCCGAGATCGCCCGACCAGCGGCAGATCGGATAGGTCTTGAGCAGCGCGAACTGGCCCGAGCGGGTCTGCTTCCAGACCTCGAGCTCGGCCTCCTGCTTGAACAGGCGGACCAGGATCGGCGATTGCAGGTCCATGTCCTTCTCGGCCATCGCGGCGATCAGCTTCGGCGGCACCGGCTGATTGGCCTTGGCGTTGGTCGCAAGCGAGACCTGATCGGTGTTGCAGCCGGCGAGCAGACCGCCGGCCGTCATCAGCGCAACCGAAACCAAGAGCGCGCGAGCAAGCGAACGAGAAATCAAGATGGACCCCACACCGTGCCGGGCATTGAAGCGCGAACCCCAATTATTCCGAAGCGCAATCCGACCGGTAAACCGACCCGCCGAGACGGGCCCGGTCAGACCCCGCTCCAGCGCTTATGCCCTGAAGCCATTGATTAAAATTCTAACCTCTGGGTCATGTGGTCGCAACCCGAGCGGGGATCACGAGGGCGTTGGCCCAGTGGCATGGTCAACGAAGACTAAATGGACGCGACTTGGGACGGAACTTGGGCTTTCGGGCCGAGGGGACTCAGATCGCCGATTTGGGCAAAAAAAGGGTTAAGGCGGGGTTACCGGGGGCTGCTCGAAAGGCCTGGTAGGGTGGGCAAAGGCGCGAAGCGCCGTGCCCACGAGCCGTTCGTACAGCCGGGATTGGTGGGCACGCTTCGCTTTGCCCACCCTACGAGAGCGGAATCGAGGCGAATCAGCCCAGTTTGCGGCCGATATCGAGGAATTTCTGCCGCCGCTGCTTGCGGATGGCATCCCCATCAAAGTTCCGGAGCTCGTCGAACGCCTTGGCGATGGCCTCGCCCGTGGTGGCGATCATGGCGGCGGGGTCGCGGTGGGCGCCGCCGACCGGCTCCTTCAGGATGGCGTCGATCACGCCGAAGCGGAGCATATCCTGAGCGGTGATCTTCATGTTATTGGCGGCTTCCTGCGCCTTGGTGCCGTCGCGCCAGAGGATCGAGGACGCCGCCTCCGGCGAGATCACGCTGTAGATCGCGTGCTCGAGCATCAGGACCTTGTTGGCGGTGGTGATGGCGATGGCGCCGCCCGACATGCCCTCGCCGGTGATGATCGCGACGTTGGGCACGGTCAGCGCCAGGCACGCATCGGTCGAGCGCGCGATGGCTTCCGCCTGGCCGCGCTCCTCGGCGCCGATGCCGGGATAGGCGCCGGCCGAATCGGCGAGCGACAGCACCGGCAGGCCGAACCGCTCGGCCATCTCCATCAGCCGCACGCATTTGCGATACCCTTCCGGCCGCGCCATGCCGAAATTGTGCCGGATGCGGCTCTCGGTGGAATCGCCCTTTTCCTGGCCCATCACGCAGATCGGCTCACCGCGGAAGCGGCCGAAGCCGGCGACCAGCGCCTCGTCCTCGCCGAACTTGCGGTCGCCGGCGAGCGGGGTGAATTCGGTGATCAGGCCCTTGATGAAGTCGTTGAAATGCGGCCGCTGCGGATGCCGCGCCACAAGCGTCTTCTGCCACGGCGTCAGGTTCGCATAGAGGTCGGCCAGCGCCTGCGCCGCCTTGTCCTCGATCCGCCCGACCTCGTCGCTGATGTCGGTGCCGGTGGCGGCGAGCGCGCGCAATTCGTCGACCTTGGAGTCGAGCTCGGCGACGGGCTTTTCGAAGTCGAGATAGCTGCGCATCTGGTCTAGCATCAACTCAATATAGGGGGACGGGGCGCGAGAAGCGAAGCAAGTTGGGGCGGCGGAAAGAAGTGTAGCGTCTTCAATGGTTTGGCTTGTGTGCTGGTGCAGTCGGCCAAATCAGCCGTGAGGCCCCGGCTCTTTCCGCGGAGATGTGGCCGAAGTCAAGGCGGTTTCACCCTTTACCCGTAGCCCGGATGGAGCGCAGCGCAATCCGGGAAGGTCTGGCCGCGAGGAGGCGGCCCCGGATTACGCGTCGCTCCATCCGGGCTACCAGCAGCAACTACTTCTCCGCCAGCGGGTGCAGGTCGCGCACCAAGCTCTTCAGCCGCTCCTCGACCACATGGGTATAGATCTGGGTGGTCGAGATGTCGGTGTGACCGAGCAGGGTCTGCACGATGCGCAGGTCCGCGCCGTTGTGCAGCAGATGGGTGGCAAAGGCGTGGCGCAGCACGTGCGGGGAGACCAGGCGGGCCTGCAAGCCGGACGCAACCGCGAGCTCCTTGAGGTCGCGGGCAAAATGCTGGCGCGTCAGATGTCCGCTCTCGCCGAACGAGGGGAACAGCCATTTCGACGCGGCCACGCTGTTCTTCCTGTCGGCCTTTGCCGCTTCCGTGGCGGCGAGATAGTCCGCCATCGCCTGCCGCGAGGCGTCGTTGAGCGGTACCAGCCGTTCCTTGTTGCCCTTGCCGCGCACCACGATCATGCGGGCGTCGCGCTTGGCCGCCGAGCGCGGCAGCGCCACCAGCTCGGAGACGCGCAGGCCCGTGGCGTAGAGCACCTCGAGCAGGCAATAGAGCCGCAGCGCCCGCAATCGCCTGGAGGGCGAGGCATCTTCGGCCTCGCTCAATTCCTTGGCGCGGCGGAGCATGCGGTCGACGTCGGCGATCGACAGCACTTTCGGCAGGCCGCGGCCGCGCTTCGGACCTGACAGGATCGCCGCGGGATCGTCGCCGCGGATGCGCTCGTTCAGCAGGAAACGGTAGAGGTGCCGCATCGCGGACAGCCGGCGGGCCACACTGGTGGATTTGAAGCCGCGGGTGTCGAGATCGACGAGATAGTCGCGCAGCGTCTGGGTCTCGGCATCCACGAATGTATGGCCGACGCGGCCCAGAAATTCCGAGAAATCGCTGAGGTCGCGGCGGTAGGCATCGAGCGTGTTGGGGCCGGCGCCCTGTTCCGCGGCGAGCATGTCGAGGAACAGGCCGATGAGCCTGGTGTCTGAGGGTTTGGGGGGCATGCCCGGGAGGCTAGCTCCTATTTCTTGAGAAACTTGTCCGGCGGGATCGTCACCGTCATTTCCCGCGGCTTCGGGTTGACGAAGTTCGCCAGCGCGAAGACCACGCCATAGACGATGCCGCCGATCACGGCGACGACCGTCAGGAAGCGGAACAGGCTCGGCATCGTTCTGGGGTCTCGGGTCGGGGCGCGGCAGCCAAATTAACCAATGAAATCATCCAACATGTTCGCCGTTTCGTGGCAAGAGTCCTCTGGCGAGGGCCCCCATGGGGTCGTATAGGTGGCCAAAGCCATGCCGCATCTGGCGGCAGTTCGAGCGAGATCCAGTCGAGCGAGACGATGTCCGACGCCGCGTTGCCGCTTCCTGCTTCGCCCGAGGCCGACATCCTGTCGGCGCTCGGGGCGCGCTCGATCGTGCTCGTCGGCATGATGGGGGTGGGCAAATCCACCATCGGCCGCCGCCTCGCGGCCCGGCTCAGGCTGCCCTTCATCGATGCCGACACCGAAATCGAGGTGGCCCATGCCGGCATGACCATCCCGGAGATCTTTGCGGCCCATGGCGAGCCCTATTTCCGCGACGGCGAGGCCCGTGTGATCGCGCGGCTGCTCGAGGGCGGGCCGATCGTGCTGGCGACCGGTGGCGGCGCTTTCATGCGCGAGGAGACGCGCGCACGCATCGCGGCGAAGGCCATCTCGATCTGGCTGAGGGCGGACCATGACGTCATCATGCGCCGCGTGCGGCGCCGTGCCGACCGTCCGCTGCTTCAGACCGCCGATCCCGAAGGAACCGTGACGCGCCTTCTCGCCCAGCGCGAGCCGATCTATGCCAATGCCGACCTCACCATCGCCTCGCGCGACGTGCCGCACGACAGAATCGTCGAGGAATGCATCGAGGCGCTGCACGCCCGTCTCTGCGGCGGAGAGCCAGCCCAACCGCCTGCCGACATTGCGAGTGCGTCAAGATGACTGCGCCGTTGAAACATTCCGATCCCATCAAGGTCGACGTCGCACTCGGTGACCGCGCCTATGACATCGTCATCGGCCGCGGCGTGCTGGCCTCGCTCGGCGAGCGTGTCGCCGCTCTGCGTCCCGGCGTGCGCACGGCCATCGTGACCGACCGCACCGTCGCGAAATACTGGCTCGAGCCCACTGAGGCGTCGCTCGCAGCCAGCGGTATTCCGACCTCGCGCATCGTCGTCGAGGAAGGCGAGATCTCGAAAACCTATGCCGGGCTCGAAAAGGTCAGCGAGGCCCTGATCGCAGCGAAGATCGAGCGCAACGATCTCGTCATCGCGCTCGGCGGCGGCGTGGTCGGCGATCTCGCCGGCTTTGCCGCGGCGATCCTGCGCCGCGGCGTCGATTTCGTGCAGGTGCCGACCTCGCTTCTCGCGCAGGTCGATTCCAGCGTCGGCGGCAAGACCGGCATCAACTCGCCGCAGGGCAAGAATCTGCTCGGGGCCTTCCACCAGCCGGTGCTCGTCATCGCCGACACCGCCGTGCTCGACACGCTGTCGCCGCGCCAGTTCCGGGCCGGCTATGCCGAGGTCGCCAAATACGGCGTGCTGGGCGACGAGGCCTTCTTCAGCTGGCTGGAGAAGAACCATGCCGACATCTCGAGGGGCGGATCGGCCCGCGAGCATGCGATCGCGACCTCCTGCCGGGCCAAGGCCGCAATCGTCGCGCGCGACGAGCGCGAGACCGGCGAGCGCGCGCTGCTCAATCTCGGCCACACCTTCGGCCACGCGCTGGAGGCTGTGACCGGCTTCTCCGACCGCCTGTTCCACGGCGAGGGCGTCGCCATCGGCATGACGCTGGCAGCGCAGTTCTCCGCGAAGCTCGGCATGATCGGCGAGCGTGAGGCGGCGCGCATCGAGCGCCACCTGATCGAGGCAGGCCTGCCGACGCGCCTGCAGGACATCGCCGGCTTTGCGCAGGAAGGGCTCGCCGATGCCGACGCGCTGATGGCGCTGATGGCGCAGGACAAGAAGGTCAAGCGCGGCAAGCTCACCTTCATCCTACTGGAGGCCGTGGGCCGCGCGGTGATCGCAAAGGACGTCGAGCCGGCGCCGGTGCGCGACTTCCTGAAAGAGAAGCTCGCGCAGTGATAACGGGACCGTTCAGATCGGCCGCCCGCGAAACGGCGGGGAACGCCGGGGCGGTCGCGAGGCAAACATGAGTTCGATCTCGATCAATCTGCTGCTTGCGGCCCTCCTGCTCGCCGCCAACGCGTTTTACGTGGCGGCGGAATTTGCGCTGGTGAAGAGCCGCGGCTTCCGCGTCAAGGCCATGGTCGAGCAGAACCGCTTCGGCGCGCGCCTGCTGCAGACGATGATGGGGAACATCGAATCCTATCTCGCCTGCTGCCAGCTCGGCATCACCATGGCCTCGCTCGGTCTCGGCTGGATCGGTGAGCCGACGGTGTCTGCGCTGCTGAGCCCCGTCCTCAGCCCGCTCGGAATGTCGGAGGCCACGCTGCACTTCACCTCGTTCGTGGCGGGTTTTCTGGTCTTCTCTTCGCTGCACATCGTCATCGGCGAGCAGGTGCCGAAGACGCTTGCGATCAGGGAGCCGATGCCAGTGTCGCAGTGGATTGCCTATCCGCTGCATTTTTCCTACCTCCTGTTCTACCCGCTGAGCTGGTGCCTCAACACGGCGTCGAGCGCGATCCTCCGTCTGATGGGGGTGCAGGAGTTCTCGCAACACGAAATCCTGACGGATTCGGAGATCGAGGGCCTGGTCGAGGAATCGGCCGTGCACGGCAAGATCGAGAGCGGCGAGGCCGAGTACATTCACAACGTCTTCCGTCTCGGCGAGCTGACGGTGTCTGACGTGATGGTCCACCGCACGGCCATGGTGATGATCAACGCCGACCTGCCGCCGGAGGAGCTGGTGCGGGAGGTGCTGGCCACCGAATACACCCGCATTCCGCTGTGGCGGGACAAGTCGGAGAACATCATCGGCATTCTGCACGCCAAGGATCTGTTGCGCGCGATCCGCGCATCGGAGGGCGACACGTCGCGCATCGACGTCACCACCATCATGCTGCCGCCCTGGTTCGTGCCGGAGATGCGGCCGATATCCCAGCAGCTCAAGGCGTTCCGCCGCCGCAAGACCCATTTCGCACTCGTCGTCGACGAGTATGGTGAGGTCGAAGGCCTCGTGACGCTGGAAGACATTCTGGAGGAGATCGTCGGCGACATCTCCGACGAGCATGACGTGGTGGTCGCCGGCGTGCGCCGTCAGCCGGACGGCTCCGTCGTGGTCGACGGGTCGGTGCCGATCCGCGACCTCAACCGCGCCATGGACTGGCATCTGCCCGATGAAGAGGCAACCACGGTCGCCGGTCTCGTCATTCACGAGGCGCGCTCGATCCCCGACCGCGGCCAGAGCTTCACCTTCCACGGTTTCCGTTTCCGCGTCCTCCGCCGCGAGCGCAACCGCATCACCGCGCTCCGTATTTCACCGGTGACGCGCGAGGCCGAGCTCGAAGAGGCAAAGCCGAGACGGGCCGGGACGTCGTTCTAATTTTTCCCTTACCCTCCCCTGGAGGGGTCCGGGACGAGCGTAGCTCGCCCGTGGGTCGCTACGCATGAAGAGCAGCGCAATGCGTAGCGGGGTGGGGTGACGGTCTTCCCACATCCAACAGTACCCGAGTGGAGAGATCACCCCACCCCGCTCGCGCTGCGCGCGATCGACCCTCCCCCTCCAGGGCAGGGTCAGAGAATTCAACCTTCCCCCGGCGCCTGCGCATTGATCGCCAGCGCGTGCACGCTGCCGGCGAGTTCCGCGGCGAGCGCTGAATTTATCATGCGATGACGGTCGATCCGGCTCTTCCCTTTGAAGGCGGCAGACACGATATACACACGGAAGTGCGTCTCGCCGCCTGCTCGGTGGCCGGCGTGGCCCTCATGCAAATGTGACTCGTCGACGACTTGCAGGCTTTCCGGCGTGAAAGCTTCCTGCAACTTGTTGCTGATAGTGTCTTTCATAGCCATGTGTGCCATTAAGGTGCGCGCTCGCATCCCGTCAATACCCGGACGTCCAAGCTCGTCGCGACCGGGTGCTCAGCGAATTGCAATGTCAAGACTTGAAGGTTTTTGCATTGCGTAGTCAAAGTCAGCCATGCCGATCGATTCATCAAAATTCTTCGACTCCATCCGCGTGAAGCCGCGGGGCAAGCAGCCGGAAGTGAAGCCGCGCGACACCGCGGTCAATTGCGAATGGGCGGGCTGCGCCAACAAGGGCTCGCACCGGGCGCCGAAGGGCCGCGAGAACCAGCGCGAGTACTGGCACTTCTGCCTCGACCACGTGCGCGAGTACAACCAGAACTACAATTTCTTTTCCGGCATGAATGCCGAAGCCGTCGCGCGCTATCAGAAGGATGCGCTGACCGGTCACCGTCCGACCTGGAAGATGGGCGCCAATGGCGGCAAGAAGGGCGCGGAAGAGATCGACATGGCGGCCGATCCTTTCAGCATGTTCAGCGAGATCAACGGCCGCGCCAGCTGGCGCAAGGGCCCCGAGGCGGAGCCCAAGGCCGAGACGCGCAAGGTAATGAACGCCGAGCGCAAGGCGCTTCAGGTCATGGGCCTCGGCCCCAGCGCGACGCTTGCCGACGTCAAGACCAAGTACAAGGCGCTGGTGAAGCAGCACCACCCCGACGCCAATGGCGGCGACCGCTCGACCGAGGACCGCCTGATCGAGATCATCAAGGCGTATAATTATCTGAAGACGGTCGTGCGCGAGGCGTAGGGGCCCGCGGTCTTCTCCGCTGTTTTCCGCGCTCTTGCGGCGACGACAGTGTCGTAGGGTGGGCAAAGCAAAGCGTGCCCACCTTTTTTTCGATCGAGAGAGATGGTGGGCACGGCGCAAGTGCGCCTTTGGCTACCCTACGATTCCGGTCTCGCGGAGGCATCCGCTCTCAAACTTCCGGCATCGCCCCGACATATGACGAGCTCGGCCTGATCAACCGCCCCGTCCGCTGCTGCTCGCGGGCATGCGCGGTCCAGCCCGCGCTGCGCGCGATCGCGAAGATCGGCGTGAACGCCTGCCGCGGAATCGCCAGCGCATCGAGCAGGATCGCGGTGAAGAACTCGACGTTCGTCTCCAGCGGCCGCTCCGGATTCTTCTTGCGCAAGGCGCTGCGGATATAAGCCTCGACCTCGCCGGCAAACGGCAAATCGGTGCCATTGGACGCAAGCGCCTCGACCGCGGTCTTGAGCACGTCGGCGCGCGGATCGCGGACGCGATAGACGCGGTGACCGAAACCCATCATGCGCTCGCCGCGCGCCAGCGCCGCGTCGACCCAGGACTGAATGCGCTCGCGCGAGCCGATCGCGTCCAGCATTTCCAGCACCGGCTCCGGCGCGCCGCCATGCAGCGGACCGGTCAGCGCGCAATAGCCGGCGGTGACGGCCGCGAACAGGTCGGCCTGCGTCGAGGCCACCACGCGCGCGGCGAAGGTCGATGCGTTCATGCCGTGGTCGCTGGCGGTGACGAGATAGGCGTCGAGCGCCGTGACCTCGCGCGTTGCAGGCGAACGGCCGTGCAACATGCGCAGCGTGTCGGCGGCATGGCTCACGGTGGGATCGGGCGCGACCGGCTCGAGCCCCTTGGCGCGCCGGACCAGCGCGCCCGCGATCACCGGAAACGCGCCGACGATCGTCGCCTCGTGCTCCAGCCCGTGCTCGGCGCGAAGTCCGGCGACGGCGGCACGAAACCCGTCGATGATGCCCATGCCGCGCGTCGCCGGCAGCAGGTCCGGCAGCCGCGCGAAGGCGCGCTCGCGCGCCACGCCCAGGTTTGAGCGCACATTGGCTTCGGTGAGGGTGGTCTTGCTGGCGCCATTCCAGAGCCGGGCGGTAACGCCTTCGAAGCTCGAGATGGCGGCGAGCCGCCCGACGTGCTCCCCGGCGATGATGAGCTCGCCGCGCTCGCCGTCGACATGGCTCAGCACGGTCTCGGCCGCGGGAACGCCGTCCAGCCCGATCTGGCTTTTGGTGAGGTGGATGTTCATGACCCAAATCTCCTGTTCACGGAGAACAAGGTCAGGCCTCTCGACACATTGATCAATCTTGATTACATAAATCAATATGAAAAATTCTGATGGGCTGTACCTCTCCGCTCGGGAAGCCGCCGCCGAGCTCGCGATCTCTCCGGCCACCCTCTACGCCTATGTCAGCCGCGGCCTGATCCGCTCCGAGCCGACGCCGGACTCGCGAAAGAACCGCTATCGCGCCGAGGACGTTCGGGCGCTGAAGGAGCGCCGTGTGCCGTCGCCGGAGCCACGCGGCCTGCGCAGCTTCGATGCCGATCTGCCGGTGATGGACACGGAGATCTCGACCATCACCGAGGAGGGCGCCATCTATCGCGGCGTCAATTGCGTCGATCTTTCCGAGAGTGACACGCTGGAGCACGCCGCGACGCTGCTGTGGGATGTCGCCGACGTCGATCCGTTTGCCCCCGACAATCAACCGGAACTCTCCGAGGAAATGCGCGTGATCGCGAAGGCCGCGCGCCGGGCCGCACCGATCGACCGCGCCATCGCCGTGCTCGCACTGGCCGCCAGCGTCGATCCCCGCGCCTTCACCCGGGCACCCGATGGCCGCGCTATGGTCGGCGCGCGCATCGTCCGCCTGCTGGTTGCGACCATGCTCAATGCGGACGCCTCGGCCGAGCCGCTGCATCAGCAGGTCGCGCGCGCCTGGGCGGCGGACAACAAGCACGCGCCCGACCTGATCCGCCGCGCGCTGGTACTGCTCGCCGATCACGAGCTGAACGCGTCGACCTTCACCGCGCGCTGCGCTGCCTCGACCGGCCTCAACCTTTATGACTCCGTCATCGCCGGGCTCGCCGCGTTGAAAGGGCCGAAGCATGGCGGCGCCGGCGTCCTGGCCTCACAGCTCGTCAAGACGCTGGTCGACCGCGACGTCGAGCCTGTCGTGCGCGAGCGTGTCGCCCTCGGTGAACGCTTTGCCGGCTTTGGCCACGGCGTCTACAAGCACGGCGACCCCCGCGCGCAGTCGCTGCTGAACGCGCTGTCGCGCTCCGGCGCGCCGCGCAAATTCACCAGGGAAGTGCCAGAGCGGATCGCGGAAGCCACCGGCGAGTTCGTCAATATCGACTACGCGCTCGCCGTGCTGGTCCACGCACTGCGCCTGCCCGCCGGCAGCGAGCTGGCGCTGTTCGCGATGGCCCGCAGCGTCGGCTGGATCGCGCATGCCAGCGAGCAATTGCAGTTCGGCAAGCTGATCAGACCGAGGGCAAGATATGTGGGGCCTGCGCCGGGACGCAGGGCGGGGGCTGCCGGTTAGAACCTCTGTCAGTGCGGCAATCTCCGCTGTCGTCGCTGCGAACGCAGGAGGACAGCGTTCCTGGAATGACGGCTCGCACTCACCCTGGGCAGTTCACACCATCGCTTCCGCGACCACCATATAGTTCACGTCCATATCCGACGACAGCGACCATTTGTCGGCGAAGGGCGAGTAGACGACGCCGGTCTGCTCGGTGATGACAAGACGGTTGTCGAGCAGGTATTTCGTCAGTTCGTCGGGCGTGACGAACTTGTTCCACTCATGCGTGCCGCGCGGTAGCCAGCGCAGGACGTATTCGGCACCGACGATGGCGAGGGCAAAGCTCTTCCAGTTGCGGTTCAGCGTCGAGACCACCATCAGGCCGTTCGGCTTCAGCATCGCGGCGCAGCGCTTCAGGAACATGCCGACGTCGGTGACGTGCTCGACCACCTCCATCGCCAGCACGATGTCGAAGCGCTCGCGCGGGTCGATCTCCTCCACCGTGGTGCAGCGATAGTCGATCGCCAGATGGCTCTTGTCGGCGTGCAGCTTCGCCGCCTCGATGTTGCTCGCGGAGGGATCGATGCCGATGACCTGCGCTCCGAGGCGCGACAGCGGCTCGCAGAGCAGGCCGGCGCCGCAGCCGATGTCGAGCACGCGCAAGGACCCAAGACAATTGAGGCTGCGCACGTTGCGCTCGAACTTGCGGCAGGCGGCGTCGCGGATATAGCCGAGCCGCAACGGGTTGATCCGGTGCAGCGGCGCCATCTTGCCCTTGGGATCCCACCATTCCGCCGAGAGTTTCGAGAATTTCGCGATCTCGGCGGCGTCGACGCTCGAGCCGAGCTGGGCGGAAATAGAAGTATTTTGCTGCATGCTCATGGTTGGGCGCGGTCCTACCGCGTGGTGATCGAACTACGGAAGGCGAGCGGCGAGGCGATGGTCTTGATCGTCTCGATACCCTCGCCGACGCCGCGAATCGTCACGTCGCCGTAGTTGAGAATACGTCCAAGAATGGTCTGGTCGACATCGACGCTCTCGACCTTGTCCAGCGCCATCTCGAAGGTTCGGCGCTTGATGAAGCCGGTCTTGTGCACGACCCTGAGGTTGGTGACGTCGGTCTCGGTGGTGAAACGATGGAACCAGCCCTTCACGGTCCAATACAGGGCCGCCAGAGCCGCGAGACCAGCGGCCCCGAGGCAAAGCAGAACGAGCCAGTCGACGGTCGCCTGCCGCGACAGGATGAGCAGGGCCAGCGCCGCGATCCAGGCCACGATGGCCGGAAAGTAGAAGATCCAGTGCGCATTGGTCGAATACAGCACGCGCTCGCCGGGCTGCAGGATCTCGTCGATGTAACGCGCCATGATCTAGCTTAACCCACTACCCCACCCGTCTCTTATACACCTCTG
>NZ_JADYVQ010000090.1:0-453 GCF_020193895.1 Bradyrhizobium sp. NBAIM14
GGATTAAGCGCCACCAGCACGGCGAACAGCGCCAGAATGGCAAGAAACGCGTTCAGCTCGCGGTTTTTGAGTAAGATCTTCATGATTGTCCTCCAAACGCCAGCGCCATCATCCTGTCGAGACTGACGGCATGGCGCGGCAGTTCACCGCTGTGTACGCCCTGGTGCATCACCAGCACCCGGTCAGCGAGGCCCGGAAACTCGTCGAGATCGCTTGAGATCATCAGCACCGCCACGTTCTGCGCCGCCACGCTTTTCAGCAGCTGATAGATATCGGCGCGCGCCGCCACGTCCACGCCGCGCGTCGGTTCATCGACGATCAGCAGCAGCGGGTTGGCCTCCAGGCAGCGCGCCAGCAGCACCTTCTGCTGGTTGCCACCGGAGAGCGTGCGCACGGTTTGATCCGCATGGTTGAGCTTGATCCCCAGCGCCCGGTGATAGCGTTCCACTACCG
>NZ_JADYVQ010000091.1:0-448 GCF_020193895.1 Bradyrhizobium sp. NBAIM14
CGCAAACGCTGGTGCTGACTGAATCCGGGCTGGATGCCGTCATGACGCTGCGCAACGATGGCGACAGCAGTATGCCGGCCGGTGGCGGCTTCCATCCATACTTCGCACGCACGGCCGATACGCGCGTGCAGTTCGATGCTGCGACGATGTGGCCGACCGACGCCGGTGAAGTTGCCGTCCGCCGCGAGCCGATCACGCCGCGGGAAGATTTTCGTCACGCCCGTGCATTACCCGATGCCGCGCTCAGCGTCTACTACAGCGAATGGCAGCAACGTGCGGTGGTGTCCCGCGCGGGCGGCGAGCTCACGCTGAGCGCCGATGACCCGCTCGACCACTTCATCCTGCACGCACCGGACGCGCAGCCGTATTTCTGCCTGGAGCCCATTTCACATGTGGCCGACGCCATCAACCTGGCGGCACAAGGATGGGAAGGCACTGGCCTGCGCGC
>NZ_JADYVQ010000092.1:0-446 GCF_020193895.1 Bradyrhizobium sp. NBAIM14
GTATTTTGCTTTCCATCTGCATTTTTTCGGTGGGTTCGGCATCTTTGGATAGTCGGGATAATAGGAAGATATAACCGCATATATTTTCCCTCGCAATTTCATAATTTACGATGTCGAGGTATTCAACGGTCACATGCTTTAGATCGGTTGATAGGTTATTTAATTTAATCATGGCTGAAATCCTGATTTTTCTAAAATTGGATAAAGCTCTCTGAATTTTTCAGGCTCTAACAGCATATCAGCGATACGAATAGCAAAATGTTGGTAGCTTTCTGTACCTTGTGAATATTTCCCCATTTCAGGCATTTCTGACATTTTATTGGCAAATAAATGGCGTTGTGCATCGGTCATTTTGATAAAAAAGTCAGGTGTGTTTGGGTCTCTTTTTGCTTCAACTTTTGGCTGTTGTTTTTGCTTAAATTTGAAAGAAAAACCTGAAATGATCC
>NZ_JADYVQ010000093.1:0-443 GCF_020193895.1 Bradyrhizobium sp. NBAIM14
GTCATCTCGTCTCCTTGGTACTTCGCCGAGCCTGACTTTGGCGCTTCTTGTTGTAATGTAGGGCGCCCCGTCAGCAGGTCTCGGCCTATTCACTGGGATATGCAGACCAGTGTAGCGACGACCATGCATTCTGATGGCGATAAAAAATCATGAAATCCAGTCGGTTTTTTCATAAATGGCCCACTTTGCCGACATGCTTCAGTCGATTGCGGCGAAGACCAAGAACAAAGGGCCGCACATTGGCGGCCCCTTGATGACGGCAAAGAATCGGCGTTCACCCTGCGCGGCATCACAGCTGCGCGCAGTCCTCGGTCTACGGCACAGCGGTCAAGGCTCCGGAAAACGCGCGAGCTTGGCGGCGTTCTTGGGTGCCGGATACTGCGCCACGTTCATTTCCATGGCGAGCAGCGTGTAGTAGCCGCAGATGCCCGTCATGTCTACGA
>NZ_JADYVQ010000094.1:0-442 GCF_020193895.1 Bradyrhizobium sp. NBAIM14
TTAATAAGGTTCACAATCTCATTTTTTACAGTCTGAAGTTCAGCTACTAACAACTCATAACTTAACTCACTGTAATCTGAGTAAAATTTTTGAGCAAGAAGGCCAAGCTGATTCCATTTATAGCCAGTTTCCGGAAAATCGACAGGCAGACCTTTAGCATCAGAAGCGATCCACTTTACAACAAGAGCATTCCATCCAAGCAGATACGAAACGAGATCACGAACACTCATCTCCGTTCCTTTGGCGTGTCCGTCCATTGATTTATCTGAAGTAATTTCTGGTGGGATTGTGTTGAGGTAACTAATTAATTTACTAAAATTTTTATCAATAGCTAAAAGCAGTTCAGCTTTTGTTTGCGGCACACTCATAAGAATTCCCTCTCATGTAAAAAGAGACACCATAAAGGTACTGTGTGGTGTTTGAAAATCACTCAATTATGTAC
>NZ_JADYVQ010000095.1:0-436 GCF_020193895.1 Bradyrhizobium sp. NBAIM14
GGAGCGGATCGGCGACCTGGGCAACGGCATCAGCCAGGATTTCCTGGTGCCGCTCGAGGTCGCATGACCCTGCAGGGCATTGTGCATAAATCGGGGCGCCGCTTTCGGGCGGCGCCCGTGTCATCGTGAAATACCAAATTCGACATACGACGGTCTACCGTTATGCCGAGCCGCTACGCCACAGCGTGCATGAGCTGCGGCTGACGCCTCGCAGCGGCGAGCTGCAGCAGGTGGAGAGCTGGCAGGTCCACGCGCCTGGCAACCTCACGCGCGCCACCGACGGTTTTGGCAACATCGTCCACCACTTCACTCTCGGCAACCGTACGGAAGACGTCATCATCGACGCGCGCGGTATTGTCGAAGCGTTTCCTGCGGGCTCGCCTGGCAGCCAACGGTTTGTCGACGCCCCCGAGCAGGGGCGCTATCGCGTTTCGCC
>NZ_JADYVQ010000096.1:0-434 GCF_020193895.1 Bradyrhizobium sp. NBAIM14
CTCTGCGGCCTGCACATTCATAGAGATTGCGGCAATGCCAAGAGCGCTAAGTAAGGCGATTTTCTTAAAGCGATGAAGTGTCATGAAGATATCCTTTATGGCAATGGGTTATTGGCCCGACGCGCCAGCCACTCTTTAATTTGCTGGCGATGCAGGCTAACGGAACGACCTACGACAACGACGATAAGTAGCGCACCGGAAAGGGCGCTGGACACCTGATTTGGCACTCCTGCCATTTGCAAACCTTGTTGCAAATATCCCACTAATAAAACCGCAATGGCGGTGCCGATAATGGAACCGGAACCACCATAAATATTGGCACCGCCAAGCACCACGGCGGTGATGGCGGGCATCAGAAACGACGCACCGAGATCGGAACGTGCTGAACCAAAATACGATACCAGCAGCACAGCGGCGACCGCAGACGCCAGCCC
>NZ_JADYVQ010000097.1:0-428 GCF_020193895.1 Bradyrhizobium sp. NBAIM14
CCAGCAGCCGTTCGATCTCGCGGCGATTGATCAGGCCGGTCAGCGGGTCGTGGCTGGCGTGGTGCTCGATCTCGCGCGCCAGTGCATGGTTCTGGCTGACGTCTTCGATGATGGCGAACACCGACAGGCCACCGCCGGTGCTGCGCACGCCGGTGCCGCTCCAGCGGCCCCAGACAAGGCTGCCATCGCGACGGCGGAAGCGCAGTTCGCTCGGGCGCAGCTGGCGGTCCCAATCGATGCGGCCCACCCCATCGATGACCAGCTCGCCGTCCATCAGCAGGTCGCCCAGCGACAGCTGCAGCAGCATGTCACGACGATGGTCGAGGATATCGGCCATCGCCTGGTTGGCCTCGATCACCTTGCCTTCGGCATCGAGCTTGAGCATGCCGACGTTGGCCTGGTAGAACGCCGCGCGGAAACGGCTCTCG